>QBMH01000391.1 GCA_003249025.1 Leptolyngbya sp.
CCCATTCCTCGACCGGGTGACAAGGACAAGCAAGAGCAGTATTACTCCGGCAAACAGAAGGATCATACCCGTAAAAACCAAGCGATTACCTTGCCTCAGGGGATTGACCTGGTGGATGTCGTGATTGGGGAACCAGGACCGCGCAGCGATAGTAAGCTGTTTGAGCAAACGCAAGCCGAGTTGCCAGAAGACCTCCGGTTTATTGGCGATAAAGCCTATGTCGGTCGTCGCCACACGACCACGCCCCACAAGAAACCGCCGAAAGGCGAGTTATCTCAGGCACAAAAGGACTTTAATCGTTCCCTAAGCCAGCAACGAGTCTATGTCGAACATGTGATTCGAGTGATTAAGATTTTTCGGGTTGCCAAAGAAGAGTTTCGGATGCGATCTCACCTGTATGAGCTTGTGATCGGTTGCGTTTGTGGGTTAGTGCGTCTACGGGTGCAGTATGGCTAAAATCAGGGCTTTGGTAGTTCAGCCTGCCCATTTTTCTTATTTCTGAAGAGGTCTAGTGTTGGGCGATCGCCTAGAGGGGTAGCGGTGCCGTTTATTCCAACCTGATCTTTAAACCAAAGTCCTGCTTGAGTTGTAACAATGCCTCCGCATTCCCGCGAACATCTTCCAATGCATGATGGGTGTGCTCTGTTCGGCGCAGGTGCTTAAAGTTCACAAACGTATCTTTTACCAACCCTTTATAGAGTGACCCCAAGTTACTGGAAGTATAGCCAAAGGGATTTTTTCCACAAAAATGATGGAAATACCAGTTGATAAATTGCCAATCAAACCCATTGTTATCTGAGATAAAGCAGGGTTTTCCTGCACTTTCAGATTCCATCCACACGGCAAACTTTTCCATCACGACCAGAGGATCTTCAAATCCTAATGTTTCCTCACGGGTGAAACCACTAACCTGTAAAGCTTCCGGAATCCACTTTTCTGACACGGGTTTAAGTTGAGCATAAAAAGTGCGCCTCAGGGAAGGCTCTACAATCATGGCTCCAAAGGAAACTATTGAATAATCCCCTGGAATTGGACCATCCGCTTCTACGTCAACCATGATGTAGCTCATTGAATTTCCTCAACGTCCCAGACAATTGAACCAATCCTAGTTTAGTTAAGCGATGCGATCGCGCCGCTACTGCCCAACGCAATCTCAAACGCAGATAGACGGGCGGCTTCCGCTTGATCGGCTCTGCCATAAATGCGAGACAACTGCTTGGTTTGTTCCAACACTTGTCGCACCTGCGTATTCGTGATGCTGGCGAGAGTGCGGTTATTGAGTAGGGCGATCGCGGTTGCAATGCCCACGCCCTGAGCCACTGCCACATTGAATTCAACAATCCTTCCAGCAGAACAGGCATAGCCATCAAACCCCGATGCTGGGCTGATGACTGCTAGATTGGGCACCGTTTGCACTAGCGTATGATGGATGCCCACATTAAACAACGGCGACGTATGGAAACTAATATTGCTAATGCCTTGTGCCATTGCCTTAGCGCCTAACCCATCAATTCCGCCACGCACATCCAAATGATAGCCAAAGGTCGCCAGTGCCTGGTTTTCAGGCACCCCGCCCCACAGCATATCGGCTCCACTGAGCGGCTCCACCACGCCCGTAATATTTCCCGCGTGGCGAATGTAGAGTTCCGCCGCCGATCGCACGATTGGAGTTCCCCAACTTCTAAACCAGCCAGCCAATTGGCGCATTTCTTCAACCATCAGCGCTGTGGGTTTGGCTCCTGTCCGCGCCAATGCTTCTGCTTGTGAACCTGTGGTAAAAAACATCAGCGCATTCCAGGACAGTCTTCCTCCCGGCAGAATGGCGATGTTGCCTGGATCGAGCGTAAAGCCGCTGCCTTTGAGGGATAAGGGCTTACCTCGAAATGCATGATATGCCAAAGACAATGCCGAACAGCGCATATCAATGTGGTCTTGCCCCACATACATGGATTTAAAGTTGCCCGAAGCATCCACTAATTCTTTGCGAAACTGCTCTGCTAGTTTGGCGTTGCCGCCTGCCGCGATCGCCAGTTGCTCCTGTCCCGTGCGATCGTTCAGGTTATAAAATCGCTTAATCAGCATCAATTCCACTTCTTTCAGACGGGCGATCGTCAGTCCCTCTGTTTCAAACACCAGCGTTACGGGCAACTCTGATTCTGGTAAGCCAAACGTTTCAAACCCGCGCAGTTTGTTCACACCCGCAAATTGAGCCAGTTCTGCATTTACCGTCGAGTCAATAAACTGCCGTGCCAGGTAGGTTTCGCCTTTGGTTAGCTGAATTCCTGCGATCTGCGTACCATTTCTGAGTAGCGCTTTGATTTCCAATCGGCTAATCACATCCACATCCGCTTCTCGCAGCATGGCGCGTAGGGCAGCATCGGCTTTAGCGGGATCGAGCGCAATTTGGCTCACCCCCGATCGCTGCAAAAACTCTTTGTACAGCGCCGACGGATCACCAAACGTATCAAGCTTCAGCGATTGGCGCACCTCTAACGGCACCCGACTGCGATCGAGATAGGCAAGCCGTCCTCGGACTAAATGGCCACCGATCCCCTCTTGAGAATTGCCCTTAAACATGAGTAAGGTGCGTGGCTTCTTGCCTGTGCGCCGCTGGTGTTCTCTGGATGCTGCCACTAATGCCAACACTCCAGGCACTTCATCGCCGAAACCAATGATGTCGTAAGTACGATTTGCAGCAAGGGTCATAGAGGTCATGGTGTTAATAAGATGGATGGCAAAAAGTAGATCTTATAGGACTTACGCAAAAGTCATCTTCAGCGCTGGACTTTTAAGCTGCTGACAAAGGTAATCATCAA
>QBMH01000392.1 GCA_003249025.1 Leptolyngbya sp.
ACTCCACCGAGTCACATCACCTATCATCCCCAGGCTACCTTAGCCCTTGACCCCACTATCGTGGCCATGCACCAGCGGCGGGCGGGGCGCTTCATTTTGGCCACCAATGAGTTGGACCCTGACCAGTTGAGTGGCTTGCAGGCACTGCAAACCTACAAGGGGCAACAAGGCACCGAACGGGGATTTCGGTTTCTCAAAGACCCATTATTCTTTGCCTCTAGTATCTTCCTCAAATCGCCTGAACGCATCATGGCATTAGCCATGGTGATGGGGTTGTGTTTACTGGTGTATAACCTGGGTCAACGGCAACTGCGCCAAGCTCTACAACAGGCCAACCAAACCCTCCCCAATCAATTGGGCAAAGGCACCCAACGCCCGACGCTACGCTGGGTGTTTCAGTGTTTTATGGCCGTGCATTATGTGATGCTCAACGGCATCCAGCAAGTGGTCAATCTCACCGATGAGCGTCGTCGCATTCTGCAATTCTTTAGTTCTAACTGTCGGCAGTATTACTTGCTGAGTTGAAGAGGGTATTTAATCCGCTTGTGACAGTACGAAGGGAGGAATGTGGGCTTGACATTATTCAAACCGATCCATTTCAGAACCCGCCACCCTACGAAAAGTTAGTGGGAGATCTAGAAGGGGCTTATTCACGGCGAATTAACATTCAGCATCGTCTTGTGTATGAGGTAATCGAGTCTGAAAATACGGTGAAAATTTTGCGAATGTGGACACATTATGAATAGTGTGATTCGCGTATGAGCGATCGCTGTCTGCTTGTTTAAGTGCGATCGCAAGCTTTAAGGACGAACAGTGCAAGCTTTACGATCGCGATCTGATCCTGGCTCTTGCCAAGAGTAGGCAAAGTGGCTCACTGACTTAAGCTGTGGTGCTAACTGATAAAGCACCTGCATTTGTGTTTCCAGCGGCGGACGGTTGCCCACAGATTTTTGCCAAACTCCAGCTAATACTGGTTTGACTTGCACTCCTGCGGGGGCGCGGCTCAGCACTCGCTGAATTTGCTGCATGATGCAACTGGTATTGCCACACACGCCATACGCCATTGGATGCCACTCTGCGGCGGCGGGAAACCGATCCCACAGTTGTAACCGGGAATCATAGCCCTGCCCAATGGTCAGGTTTCCATCGGGAAAAAACACGACCCCGGTTGACATGCCTCGATTTTGCACATTGCCAGTGGCTTCGTTGACAAAATCAATCACTCCTTGACCCGCATGGGCAACGGCTAACCGCCAAAGCTCTGCCTGAAATAGCGCGGATTGTTTGGCGGTTGGCAGGTTAGTAGGAATCCGCGAGGTATCAATTCCTTGCCAAGCGGGGCGCTGTTCTGGCAGTTTGGAGGTTGTCAGACCTTTGACGCTGTTGGTTTCTTTCAAATCATTGGCTTTGAGAAAGCCATATTGTAAAAAGCGTCGCAGCAGTTCTACCCCGCTGGGATTCTGCGCCCGTTGCAAAAGCGTCTGTTGGGAGGCATCGCCATAGACCCATAAATCCTGGACTTTGCTGGCGACTGAAGCACTACCCGTTCCACGGGGATACCGGATGTAGTCGAACAAAATGCCATCGGGTTTGCGCTGGGCGATCGCGGCAATCAGCGTTGAATAATCTTGTCGGGCTTGAGGGCTATAGGGATCGACAAAGACTTCATCTGGATTGAGTTTCCCTAACTCGGTGCTGAGTCCCGGCAGCACATGGGCGGTTAAACTCGTTTGCCCTAACCCATTTTTTGCCAGGGTTTGCTGGCGATCGAAGCGGCGCAGGTAGTTTGCCCCAAAGTTCAGACCAAACATCCAGGCATACACCTTCAGCCCACGCCCCCGTCCTTTTTGGATCGCTTGTGCCAATAGATCCACATTGTCGGCACCAGAACCCGCCAAGGTAGACAGCCAAGGAGTGGCATTTTGGTTGACGGGCAGCAGTGCTCGACCCGTGTAAAATGCTTCTACATAAACCTGGTTATAGCCTCGATCCACAATGCGATCGAGGACTGCTTCGAGTGCGCCGGGTTTGGTATCGCAAGCATACAGTCGAATCCAGATTGCTTGATTTTGGGGCCAAGTTTGGCTCCGGCACGTTCGCAGGCGATCTCCCTGCTGCACCAGCAACGCTTTATATTTTTTTTGTGCATCTGCGTTACCTTTCACCGCTTCAACGCGCAGCTTTTCTTTTTGAGCGATCGCGGCGGCTGTTTGCTGACAGTAGGGCGTATTTTCGGCTTGAGCAGGCTGCAACGGTATCGCAGGGACTACCAATCCTGCTGTTATACAGATAACAATGGCACGGCAAAAAGCATGACGCGATCTCTGGCTGAGCGAGATCGTCAAGGCTGGTAGATGTTTAGATGGAGTCTGCGTTGCAAAATGCAGATGCTTGAAATCATTAGACACCATGGCACCAATCAAGATAGGCAAAAATCTGTACTACAAGACTAATGCAGGATCGCAAATTTGGAACAAAAACTAATCGGACAGCAAAGCTGATTTGACTACGCTCAACCTGCTGCACACAAAGAAGCTGAGCATTGAGCGAAGTCGAAATGCATCTTACAAACCATTACACCCACCTACTTTGCTTCACAGAAAGTATTCGGGAGCATGTCACCTTTGCATGAAGAGCCAAAATCGTTGAGGATAGGAGCATTCACCTGTTAGAACTGCCATCCCTATGACACCTGAACAAGCACAAGCGCTCAAAGGATACCTTGAGGGGATTGCTCAAATCTTATAGAACCCGTTTGATATCTAATTGAGCGCTAGCCGTTTGAGCATCAGTCGGAT
>QBMH01000393.1 GCA_003249025.1 Leptolyngbya sp.
CCCTGAACCCCGAACCCTGATCTCGCACTCCACGCGTCGAGAGAAATTTTTGCAAACTGTCATGAAAGCGCCATAGAGTCTCTAGAATTAGAGTGCTTTGAATTTGGTTATTCTAGTGCGGTATTTAAGGAGGAGATGAGCGGTGAACATTGCAGAGCTATTTGAAAAAGGTGGCCCCACCATAGTACCGCTGCTGTTGCTGTCTATCTTGGCGCTCGCAGCCATTTTTGAGCGATCGTGGTTTTGGTTTGGCGTGTTGACCAAAGAAGGAGAAACCGTCAACCGCGTTCTAGACCCGGTTCGGCGCAATGACTGGGTGACTGCTGCTGAAATTGCGAGACAGGCCTATGATCAACCCATTGGACGCTTTCTTTATAGTCCGCTGCAACTCAAAGATCCTGATCCAGAACTGGTGCGCCTTGCCTTAGAAGCTTCTGCGGATGACGAGCTAGCAGCAATGCGGCGGGGCGACAAAATTCTGGAAGCCGTGATCGCCCTGGCTCCTCTACTTGGCTTGCTAGGAACAGTGATTGGTCTAATCATCTCCCTCCGAAATATTCGGATTGGTGATATAAGTGGTGGGTCTGCTGCTGGAGTCACGTCGGGCATCGGGGAAGCATTGATAAGTACGGCGGCGGGGCTGGTTGTTGCCATCACTGCTCTCGTGTTTTATCGCACGTTTCAAGCGTTTTTATTCAATCAAACTAAGGTCTTTCGCAAGTCGGGTAATGAACTGGAGTTGCTCTACCGTCAGCGCTGGGCACAAACCGATGGCAAAATGCTGAACGATTTGGATGGGGAGGATGTTAAAACAGAGTCCACTCAGCCGACCGACTTTCTTCCAGCGAACAATCCTTCAACCTCCCTCAACTCTTAGTCTCTAGCCCTCTTTGACCTATGAAAATTCATAACGATGCGCCTGCTGAAGAAGTGCAAATTCAGATTATTCCGTTGATTGATGTAATCTTTTGCATTCTGACGTTTTTTATTCTGGCGGCACTCCAATTCACCCGGCAGCAGGGCATCAACACCAGTTTGCCTCAAGCCAGTACGGGTGCGCCGCTTTCAAGCAATCGAGAAATGATCACGGTGACGATCGCCCCCACCGGACAACTTTATGCCAATAAAGAACCCGTTGATCGCGCTCAATTGGCTCAAACGTTAGCGCTCTACGTGCAGCAAAATCCATCGGGACTGTTGGTGCTAAATGCGGCTCCTACTGCTTTTTACAATGATGTAATTCAAGTGTTGGACTTAATGCGATCGGTTGGGGGCGATCGCGCGACCTTAGCAACCACTCCAGTGCCTGCGACTTCACCGGGTTCGTTACCCAGCACCACTTCACCCGGCACCACCAGCCCTGCTACTCCATTCAATCCCTTTGAGCCGTTTGGCACCAGTCCCGCTCCTGGCGCAAGCCCTACCGCGCCTGAGCAAGTACCCGGCGCATTGGTCACGCCGATCGCCCCTAGTGGGATTGTGACTCCCTCTCCCACCCCATCGCCTTAAAAGAATAGAAAGCATTTGCGGCAAATCAGCTCGGTGCATTTTCCCAGACTATGCAGCCTAAATGTGTTGTGCCTGCATATCTATCACTTAGAGAATTTCATCTTTACCGAGTCCCAGTCTGACATTTTTGCAAAAAAGACTAGCTAGATGTTGACAATGTCAGAATCGAGGGATACCTTAGTAGTAGAAACAAACTCTGATAGTCAGAGGCTACACTATGCCCGATGGAGATATCGTTCACAGCAGGCTCAGAAGGCTCTATCAGAAGCCATACAAATGGCTTTGCGAGGGAAAGGCAACCAGCGATGACTGCGCTCGGGTTGTGCTGGAGTCCTTTAAAAAAGACCTGATCCAGAAAGGTGATCTTCCTGTCAAACTTTGTCAAGGTATGGCAGGCATTCTTGATCAGGCTATTACTGCAAGCAATGAACTTGGAGCACAAGACTACGCTTCCTTGAGTATGAAGTTTGATCGGTTAATAGAGCGATCTGATGGACGACCAGATCTCAAAAAGCTTGCCCTTGATGCTGGAAAAAGTATTCTTCATGATCTTAGATACGATCACGGGCAACAAATAGATGTTAGTAACGCTTTAGGTTTGATGATTCAGCGATATATGAATGAAGTATATGCATCAGAATTTAAAGCAATACTCCGGACAGTTTTTGAGACAGAGGCTGAAACCCCCATTCTGCCGTTGGCATTTGACCTCCCTGAGGAGGCTAAAACCCGCATTCTACCGTTAGCGATTTAAAATTGTCCGGACTGTTGTTGAGGTAAGATTTTGTAGTTCCATTCACCGTGAAAATCATCTTTTTCAAGATGAATGGAATTAGACTTCTTGCATAAGTCGATTTTTGGCACGAGTTTCTAATAGTTTGAACCTCCTAATTTGCCACTTTTGCAAGAGATCTAATATATTTTTTGGTCATTCCACTAGGTAACGCGATCTCCTTCTATCTTATCCTCCTCACCCATCATCTAATAATTGGAAAGCCACTAGACCAATCATGCGTCTGCCTTCTTTGGGGCGGGTATTGACCAGATGCAGAATGCGGTTGAAGAAGCTTTGATCCATCATGTGTACTAGTCACGGGGGCTTTTTGATTCTCCCATCTTTAATTATTCTTGAAGAAGTCTAGTTTTACACAGATGGTTGGGGAGCTTATGAAAGACATCTCGACCCAAGTCTGCACACGGTGAGTAAACGCAATACTCAGAAGATTGAACGCAAGCATTTAACCTTACGGACTCGGATTAAACGACTGGCTCGCAAAACCATTTGCTT
>QBMH01000394.1 GCA_003249025.1 Leptolyngbya sp.
GAAAATTATGCCTCTAATTTCTCCCTGTGACACTTCAAAGGGCGGAATGTCGGATAGACCATAAAAGATACAAATTAGGTTACTGATTTGGCACTGCGTAAATATCGCGACCGCGACCTAGAGAATATTTGAGCGAGTGAGCCAGATCTTTGCTGCACAAGGTAATAAAGCTGATGACTGCCAGTGATGAAATACCTGCGGCAACTCCAAATAGTCCCCGATAGCCGATCTCCTCCGCAAAGTAGCCCATCACTGGACCCGCGATCGCCATGCCACAGTCAAATCCAGCTAAGCACAATCCAAACACGCGACCGCGCTCATGGGGTTCTGAACGATCGGCTGTCAGCACAATCATCATCGGAATGAAAATACCGCCACCGGCTCCTTCCAAAAAACCAGCTAGGAGAAAATCCGGGACACTGTGGGCACGCCATAGCAATAGCATGGCAACGGTATAAAGCAATAGGCTAATGGTAATAAAGCGTCCCCGTCCATAGCGATCGGAGGCGCGCCCCGTTAGCAGCCTGACTCCAAAACTGGCGATCGCGGCAGCGGTATAAAACAAACCAGCATTTAAATTCACGCCCGTTTCTTGAATATAAAGCGGCACAAACACCGCTAAGGTGCCAAACGCGATGCCAATTAAAGACAGCACAAAAGCAGGAACCCGTAGACGAGGATTCCACAAAAATTTCCAAAAGGGAATCGCGTGAACCTGTTGGGAGGCAACAGACGGAATTAGTTCAACCGGAGGCGCTTTAATTTGCGTGGCACATAAAATTCCGGCAAACCCCAATCCCGCCGAGAACAAAAACAAGGGCGTATAGCCTGCCCACACCTGTAAAAAGCCCCCGATCGCGGGTCCCAACGCCACTCCGATTGGATTCACTAACGTCATGTAACCCAGTACTTCGCCGCGATTTTGAGGAGGAGCCAAATCAGTCACTAATGCGCTGAAAGCGGTGGTGAAGGCGGCAATGCTCAAGCCATGAAAGGCACGAATGGCAAATAATAGAGGAATGGATTGAGTCATCAGGTAGCCTAAAGGGGCGATCGCCACCGCCATCAGCCCAATGATTAAAACTCCAGTACGACTTTTTTGATCGGCTCTGCGTCCTAACCAAGGACGAAAAACCAGCAGCCCAATGGCGAAGGCTCCCATGACAACGCCCACTTCGCGATCGCTGGCTCCTCCTTGCTTGATATAAGGCGACAAGGTTGGCAGCAGCGAGGCTAAACTTGCCCAAAACAACAGCCCAGATGCAAACAAAATCACCAAATTGCGACGTTGCGCTGGCTGAAGAGTTTGAAATACTTTCAATCGGATAACCTCTGCGATCGCTCATCTTAATGATGAAGAGATTTGAAGTATTTGGCTATCCTCCAACTGGGCAGAAAGCAGGGCGACAACCGCAGAATCTATTCAGGTAGAACGCTGGGTTATGGTTGGTCAGTCGCTTAATCGTATATTTGTATCGCTTGCCACCTTGGGGTCTGCTGATTCATACTGGGCTAAACAACTTTTGTATTCTCGTCTCATCTAAACTATGCGATCGTTTGTCTTAACTCTCGCTTTCCTGGGCTTAGGGAGTCCCGCTGTTGCCGCTACCTGTGAGGAAAGCTTTCAGAAAAAAGGCGACTTTCTCAATGGCTCTGCCTTTGCTGCGCGGGTTCAAGTGGAGGGGGGAACGGTAGAGAAAGCTCTGTCCCAATTGCGACCCATCTTAGCCCGTGATGGCATCAAGACAATCAGCGTTGACGTGAACGCAGGCACGCTGAACGCTGAAAACCCTGCAACAATGTTTCAGCGGGCTTTGCCGATCGATGTGTTCGCATCCATGGACGGCACGCTATTAAATGTTGAAATGGTCTTTACCCTTCCAAGTGGCGTGGGCGCACGCAGAGAAACCGTAAAGAAATACTTGTGTAATGCGCTCAATCAATTGTTGCCTAAAGAGAGCGCGGCGACAGTTCCGCCCGTAAAGGATGATTCTACCGCCATTGCGATCGATGCAAGCACCCTAGCCAAACAGGTCAAGGAGTCGGCGGATAATCCTGCCCGTCTGCGATTGAATTTTATCGGTAAAACTTTTCGGCTTAATGGGAAAGTGCTTGGCATTAAAGAGAGTGATGGTTCCTACACGGTATCGTTTGACAGCATTCAACCAACCACTGGTAACGCTTCCGCAGAAAAAACAAATCGAATGACGGTTTTGTGTACGATGGCAAAGAATCAAGATACTGCCGTTGCAGCATTACAGACGAATCAACCTGCAACCTTACTAGGACGCTTCCAACGATTTGATAGCCAAGTGAACACTATTCAGTTACAAGACTGCATAGGGCGCTGAGCCTTTCAACCGTTGGTTATTCTCCAATTGGGCAGAAAGCACGGCGATCGCGGGTAAATTAAGCAGAAGGGGAGATCGGGTGCCAGTCGTTTTGCCACGCAATGATTCGCATCATTACGTGGCGTTGTAATCTTTCTCTGTCCTGATATACGGCGATTTTTAGTTTGGACTGAACTCCATCTATCGAAATTTCTAGCCAGTGTAGGCAATCATCAATGACTACACTAACGCCACTGTGCAAGTTGCTGAAGGTGGTAAACGGAAGAAGTGGTCGAAGGCATTGGCTATGGACTGTTGGAAGATGGCAGATCGGGTAATGTTCTAGGTTTGTTGTTTTCCATCAGAGAAACTGGTTTGATGGAG
>QBMH01000395.1 GCA_003249025.1 Leptolyngbya sp.
CATTACTGCTCAATTTCCCAAATCAATTCATGCGGTGACGATGGATGGCTTTTTGCTGAAAGTCTCCGCTTTCATCGTTGCTTTCACCCTTAAAGCCGCGTTTATCGACTAGTCCTTTACTCTCGCTCAATCGGTTACGAACTGCTTTCGCGAGTTCGCCTCGTTGACCTGAGTAAGCTTCACAGTCATCTCCCATCTCCAGATAACCCGCAACTTGGGTGAATAGCTAAAAGTTCAGGTTGTTTCTTCTAGACTCCTAGGGGTAGGAGTAACAACTCCTGCACAAGCCATAATTATCGATTTTGAGGCAACGCCTGCCATACCAACCGGACCCAGTCTCTTCAGCCAAGCTGGACCTGCTCAGGAAATTTCTTCTGGAGGAGTCACATTTAACGGCGGAGTGGTTCTCGGTTTCCCTACTAATTTCTTTGTGCGGCAGTTTTCAACATCTCCGAATGTTTACGGTACAGCCTACCATCCAGCAGGAAATGCTGTCGGTGATCCCTCTCTTTCCTCAAGTTTATCTATTACGATTGATTCTGCATTGAATGCAACGACTGTTGAAGGTCTTCTTTTCAACGGCTTGATAGGTTTAGATACATTTACAATCAATGCTTTTTCCCAAGGTGCTGTGGTTGATACGCTACTGTTCGAGAACTTAGCCTCAAATCGTAATAGAGGATTCACCGGGTTTAGATTAAACTCTGGTGGATCAGCAATTGACTTTGTAGAAATCCTGCCTGACCTTTCCAATCCATTTCCTGGGGAGTGGGATTTCTGGATTGATACGATTGCTGTTGGTGAGCCGATTGAAAATATCTTAACTCCGACTCCAACCCCGACCCCGACCTCAGAAGCAGTCCCAGAGCCAGCAACTATGCTGGGAATTGCTTTGGCGGGTGGCGGATTTGCTTGCCTCAAGCGTCGTCGCTCAGTTTAGTCTGCTCAACTTTTAGCGAGATCGTTGATTGCCTTAGGCTGGGTTAACGACAGGTAACCCAGCTTTGCTTTTCGCTAGTAGCGTTGAGCAAAAGCGCGATTCCCGAAGGGATCGCTTTGTGAATCGCACCTAAAACTGTGATTATGGATGCGATCGCCGAGATAAAATGAGAAGGCGATCGTTTCCTTTCACCAACTCCCAGATAAGGAGATTCTCAAATGCCATTAGCTGAACTCATGTCACAAATTCAGGAACTTCCAAAAATTGACAAGCTTCGGCTAATGCAGTTCTTGGCAACAGAACTGGTCAAAGAAGAAGATGCAAACTTCTTTGTTGCGAATCAGGAATATCCTATCTGGTCTCCCTACAACTGCTCTGAGGCTGCCAATGTCTTGATGAATCTTCTGGCGACAAAGCAGCAAGAGAAGAATGGTTGACACTCAAAGATTTTCTTACAAAATTATTGATATCAACCTTGGCATGGTCGATCGAATGCCATACTTGCCTTTGACGCTCAATCTGGATGGTCAATATCTGAATGCTGAAGGCTTATTAGATACAGGCGCAAGCGTGAATGTTTTGCCCTATGAGTTAGGACTACAACTGGGTTTGATCTGGGAGGATGAAACGCTTTCGGTTCTGCTGGCAGGGAACTTGGCTCACTTTGAAGCCCGTGCAGTCGTTATCAATGCTCAAGTCAGTTCATTCCAAATGGTTAACCTAGCATTTGCCTGGACACAAGCAACCAATGTGCCTTTGATTTTGGGACAGGCTAATTTCTTCTTTGAGTTTGATGTCTGTTTCTTTCGTGCGCGTTCTGAATTTGAAGTCCGCCCTAAGCGCGTTGAATAAAAGTGAAGACGGAATGCTAGTTGGAAGCGATCGGTGAGGCACGGTCTAATACGGAATTGCGGAAGGCAGTATTTTTTAGCCGGACTAAATTGCTTGAATCCAATCAAAGCCAACCTTGCCTTGCACTATCGCAGGATGCTGCATCAACCATTGGCATCGCTTGACTAAGACATCCTCTAAAGCATCAAGATTGTCAAACACTTGATTAGCGACAGCTTCGCGCAGTAACGACCAGACACATTCAGTGGGTTGCAGTTGGGGTGTATAGGGCAATAGCGGGTAGAAGAAAATGCCTGGGGGCACCTGAAGTTTCTGGCTCATATGCCACGCGGCTTGGTCAACCAGTAGAATGATCAACTGCTGACGATGGGGATTGACCTGATCTGCAAACAACTCTAACGCCATCTGCATCATGGAGACATTGGCACGGGGCAATAATAGGAAGTAACTCGCTCCAGTCTCAGGATGGACAAAACCATAGGTGTAGACCCATTGATAGCGGCGACAATGATGCGCCGATGGGCGTTCTCCTACGGGTGCCCATACCCGCCTGACAATTGGTTGCAAGCCTAATCGAGCTTCGTCTTCCGCCCAAATTGCAATCTCCCGATTGGGAAACAACGATCGCAACCACTCCACATGACCTGCCAATCCTGCTTTGAACTCTGCTTGCTGCTCAAGGGTTGCGCTTTGATGATGCACCGGACGCGGCACCTGCAAGCTGAAACCCAACCGTCGCAGATACTTCCATGCTGTTGAGGGGTGTAAGCAAATGCCAAAGTAGGTTTCGATGTATTCCCCGACTTTCGGTCCGCTCCAGAGTCCACCATCCTCAGGCGGAGGTAATGTTATAAACTTGTTGTTTTGCCCTAAATAGATAAGCCGAACTCATAG
>QBMH01000396.1 GCA_003249025.1 Leptolyngbya sp.
GGACTCTCGCGATCCTGCCTGGGTTAAGTTACTCCAACGAATGCGACGACTCATTGAAACGGTCATTGGTCAATTAGTAGAGCGCTTCAGGGTTGAAAAGGTCTGGGCACGAGACCGGTGGCACTTAACCAGTCGCCTCAACCGCAAGCTGTTGGCTCATACCCTCTGTCGTTGGCTCAACCGTCATAGCGATGAACCGTTGCAGTTCGACCAGCTTGTGACACAGTAGTTTTAGTCGCACATCGCGTGGGTAGTAGGATTTGAGTACAGCACTGGCGGATAGATAAATTTGATTCGTCTGTCGCATTGGTTGCTCAAATCCAGCTTCTTTTGACAGAACCCCTCATGGCGAAACAACAAACCTAGGAGTCACACGCTCGCACGGCTGACGGAGCGTAGTTGAATGATTGGTTAAGCGATCGGGTGCTGTCCGTAGAAAGGAAGGACTTCTGACCAGTGGGGGCGCAATCCGTGGCTCCATTCAACTTGGGCAATTTCTAAAATGCTGGTCACAAATCTTCCCAAGTTGCCTTCAGCGGTGATTAGATGATAGGCAGTATCATGTTTTTTTAGTAGATTTTTCCAGGCTTCTAAACCCATGACTGCCTCCGGCAATACTTCAATCAGTTGATTTTGCGGGCGATCGCTCTGGTAGATTGCACCAAACACTTCACCACGCTGGGCTGGCATTTGCACCGCAATCTCGATCGAAGTTTCCAATGTTTTTGCAGCGTCCCACGCTACGGCTGCTAGGGTTGAGATGCCAAAAAGGGGAATGTCAAGCTGTTGCGCTAGTGTCCGAGCGGTAACGACTCCAATCCGGGTTCCGGTGAAGCCGCCGGGACCTTTTGCTACGGCAATAAATGCCAGCTCTTGCCAGGTTTGGGGCGGCAAAAAATCCACTAGATAGGCATGAAGCAGGGTTGAGGTGTCGCGTCCTAACTCCCATATCTGATGACGGCATTCTCCGTTGGAGCGGGCGATCGCCAATCCCAATTCAGGAGTACTGGTATGGAGGGCAAGAGAGGTGTTAGGTGTCGGAAGGCTCACTAAGGGCAATGTTTAGACTATGTGATTTGTTGAACGGCAGTAGTGCGTTTTAAGATGACCATTTCGGAGCCGACGACGGGGCTACGGGCTAACAAGTCGCCTGCTGAATCGGTCAATTCTAATTTGACGAAATCAAGCTGCTGAGCGCGTTTTAGCATTTCCTGGGCTAATTGATTTTGCTGAGGCTGCTCTAGAGTGTACCAATCATCGCCTACTTTGACCGTCAAAAGGCTGCTCCGAAAGTTTGCCTGCACAGATTGGATCAGCCCATTCACATATTGATTGCTGACATCGGTAACTTGATCCTGAATGCGGGCGATCAGCGTTTGCTCTGGCGTGAGTTTGAGAGCAGGAGCAGGTTTGGGAATAGGACTGATTGCGGGTGTGGGCGTTACAGTAGGAGCAGGTTTGGGACTATCCGCGATCGCATCGGTCGCCTTTTCGGACGGTGCAGGTAGCAGGGTTTGTTTGGGACGTGGTTTATTGGCGATCTCTTCGGTATCTGGCTTCACCTGTGACGGCTCGTCTTTTGAAATTATTTTTTTGGGTGCGTTGGTTGATTTGTCTTGAGTAGATTTGACAGACGGTGCAGTAGCAACTTGAATGGGTGGTTTGCTAAAAATCAGGGGAGAACCGATCCATAGGGTCAGCAGCAATACCCCACCGATCGCGCCGCTCAACAACGGATCAGATAATTGTCGGTTGAGGGAACCGGGTAACAGCGATCGCGTGAAACCTAACACCGATCCCCAAATTCCTCGGAACTGTCGCCAAGAAGTGGTGCTTTGCTGAGGTGAGCTTGCTGCGGGTTGGGCTTCTAAACGGTTAACCAGAGATTCGAGCGATCGAATGGTTGCTTTTAGCGTTTTGATGGTTTGCTCTTTCAATGCGGGTCGAATTTCTGCGTGCCAATACTGCTGAAACTTCTGCCAGCTTGTGGTTTTGGTGGCAGTCACAGCAGCGCCTGAAGCAACGCGAGACTTAGGCTTAGAGTTAGTCACACTAGCAGCAGTTAGCTCAGCAACTTTTTCAACTGATACTTCTTCAGTAATGGTCGGCTGCGTCTCGTTTTCTATGTCTACCGATTCCCACACATCTTCTTCTAAAACGGCAAGATCTTCGTTGGTGATTGCTGCCGATTCAGCCATCTCTTCTGAATCGCTGAGGTTCGTCCCTTCCACAGGCATCGCTTGGGATTCAAAATCATTGGGTTCTGGGATAGAAGTTTCCTGAGACATGACATTTTCCACGAGCAGCGCAAACAACCTTAGAATGAGAGTCCAGAGCGCTCTAATTGCTGCTGCCTCAGTGCATCACTCTACCATTTCCTGCACCTACCCAACTCTATGCGCGATTGCGAAGTCCCTCCTTACCCCATCTTAGAAGCTGTCATGCTCCAGATTAAACCGGGCACAGCCAGCGCATTTGAAGCGGCATTTCGCCAAGCCTCCCCCATCATTGCCAGCATGAGAGGCTATGGTGGACATGATCTGCATCGCTGTCTGGAAATACCTGGAAAATATTTGTTGCTGGTACGCTGGGAAACCTTAGAAGACAGGGCAATCGCATCTTATTGAGCCAAGAGTGTGAGGAGGTAGGTATTGTCCCAT
>QBMH01000397.1 GCA_003249025.1 Leptolyngbya sp.
AGAGTGACAAGCTAGATGATGGTCGTCAAAGTCTTAAAGCCAAGGTCTTGTTTGCTCATTTGCAGCCTCATCAACATCAGGTTCTGCGCCATCGCCGAAAACTATGGGGGCACTGGGTGTATGTAGCAGCATTGCGCCTGGAAGACCAGTCTTTTTTGATTTAGGCTGGATTCGCTTGTCAGAGTGTGAGATTGCATTAGGGGCGATCGCTCTTGCATCGGCAGGTTGCCCTTAACCTAGGAGGTAGGCTAAATTTCGTACTGATTTTCAGTAAATACTTTCATCGCTCGTGCCAGTTCTGTGGCGACTTGAGGGCGAGAAAATTGCGGCGGTGGTAACTCTCCTCGGCGCAGCATCTCGCGCACCTTCGTTCCTGATAGGTGAACCCGCTCTTCCGGCAAACTAGGGCTAGTTTTCGTGGTTGCCATGCCCTCAGTCCGAGTGCAATAGAAGGCATGTTCAAACTTCAGCGGCAAAATGCCCAATTCTTCCGGCTTAAACTCATCAAAAATATATTGAGCGTCGTAGGTGCCATAGTAATCCCCCACACCTGCATGGTCGCGCCCCACAATAAAGTGAGTACAGCCATAGTTTTTGCGGACTAAGGCGTGGAAAATAGCCTCACGCGGTCCGGCATAGCGCATGGCAGCCGGGTTAATTGCCAAAATCACGCGGTCTTTGGGAAAGTAGTGTTCCAGCATGATTTCATAGCAGCGCATTCGCACATCGGCTGGAATGTCATCTTCCTTGGTTGCACCCACTAACGGATGCAAAAACAACCCATCCACCACTTCCAACGCACATTTAATGATGTATTCATGGGCGCGATGAATCGGGTTACGAGTCTGAAAGCCCACAATGGTTTTCCAGCCTTTTTCACGAAACAGCGATCGCGACTCAGCCGGATCAATTTGATAAAGGGGAAACTTAGAATGGGGATCTCGCTGCAACAGCCAAACAGAACCCGCTAGATTCACTGCGCCCTGATTATACACCACATTCACCCCAGGGTGTTTTTCTTCGTTGGTGCGATAGACATGCAGCGCTTCTTGCCTTTTGTCATAGTGATACTTTTGCGTCAGTTGCAATACCCCCACAAAGCGTCCTTTCGAATTATCCAACCGCACCAAGCTTCCTTCCTTCAACGGTGTTGCCACTTCTTCAGTCACCGAGAGCGTGATTGGAATCGACCAGGGTAAGCCATTGGCTAGCCGCATGGTGTTGACGACAGAAAGGTAGTCCGCTTCTTCCATAAAGCCTGTGAGCGGACTGAATCCCCCGATCGCAATCATCTCCAAATCTGATACGGTGCGCTCATCAACCTGCACCACTGGCAAATAGTTCGCTTTATCCAAAAACTCTTGCCGTTGAGCATTAGTGGCAACACGATTGACCAGTTGCCCACCGTGGGCAGCAATGCTGTCTTGTTGAATCATGAGAGGTAGAAATGATGGGGCTAGGAATAATGGGGGCTAGATAAACTAACCCTTGCGGCGGATAGGGCGATTAGCACGTTCTTCTGCATCACGCCGACGGAGATCACGCCATTCTGCCAGAGTCAAATAGGCTACACCGCCACTGACCACGAGCAATAAACCAAACGCGGCTAAAATCAGAACGCTAAAAACAGGATATTCCACAGCTACATTAAATTGTTCTTAGATCAAAAATATGCACTCAGACATTTGCCTACTTAGGCTCAATTCCACTGCCAAGCCATCTCAAAACCCATTACGTGCCCAAACAACCAAGGAAATCGAAAAAGTAAAGACAACCAAAAGACCAATCCAACCCAAGCTCAAAATATCCATAGGAATCTGTGAAACACTGTAATAAAACATCTTCAAAACTGATCATAGTTCAAAGTGGGAATCGCAGTGCAGCAAAACGTCATGCACAAATGTGGATTAATTGAAGGAAGGATAGAGAAGAACAGAGGACTGGAGCAATACAATGATTGAGGTGAATGAAGCAGTCCACGAAACTAAACAGGAAACTGGAGGGTTTCATCTAAGTTGGATGGAGCGATGGGAATCACTAAAGGCAGGTGGAATTGGCGCGATCGCAGCGGGAATACTATTCGTGCTATTCACACTGATCAATAGTCAGTGGATATTGATTCCAACAACCTCAGCGGCAAACTTACCTTCTGGCAGTACTGAAGTAACTATTGCAGCCAGTGGTGCCATTGCTATCCTATCGGGCTTTTTGTTTGCCGTTACCTATCGCTATGTGATTCGCCAAGATCAAAATGTTCACCTGAAATCAGGAGCCGTTGCCGCCTTTGGCTTAGTGCGGGGACTGGCGCAGCTTGATATAGGCTGGCAAAGCGGAGTTCATCTCTTGCCACTCCTTGTTTTCATGCTGGAAAGCTTCGTGCTATTTGCAGGAGTCAGAATGGCTATAGATTGGGCGATCTCTCACTCCAAAGTCAAGCCATTTTGATCCCATTCAGCTAAGCGTCCTCCGCTTAAAGTTTTGAAAAGCTTTTTCCATCACTATTTGAGAGTCGTCACTTTTTTCTACCCATCTAAACTTGATGCAAGTTTAGATGGGTAGGTTGGTGTACAAACAAATTGTTGGTAATGTTATAAACTTGTTGTTTTGCCCTAAATAGATAAGCCGAACTCATAGCGATTA
>QBMH01000398.1 GCA_003249025.1 Leptolyngbya sp.
GAACCGTTGCAGTTCGACCAGCTTGTGACACAGTAGTTTTAGTCGCACATCGCGTTTTCTATGGTTTATCGGTAGATTGGTAGCCTTCGACTCACCTTGTACCAAAAGAATGATGTTCTATAGAAAAAGTTTGTTTACATTCGTTCACATCTGTAGCTACACGGCAACACCGCAAGTAGCTGTTAGGTTGAACAAATTTATTAAGGCAAGCAACCGATGATTAGTGACGCTGTTACCCGCTCGAATGACAATCCTACCGATCCTCGTAACCGAACTGTGATTCATCCAGTGAGTGACATCTACAGTGGAAATCTAGAAACGCCCATCAACTCATCTGGTTTTACTAAGGCACTTCTTAACAACTTTCCTGCTTACCGTAAAGGCATCAGTTTTTTTCGGCGGGGGTTAGAGGCTGGTATCGCTCATGGATTTTGGCTAGTCATTCCCTTTGCAAAGTTGGGTCCACTGCGAGATACTCCGACTGCTAATCTCGCTGGATTGGTTTCTGCGATCGGGTTATTGATCATTTCAACTCTCACAATCTTTTTGTATGGAGCCAGCAACCCACCCGCTCCCACCCTAACGTTGACGACTCCGCAACCTCCAGAAGAATTTAAAACATCAGCAGGATGGAAGAAGTATGGAGAAGGGTTTTTAATTGGGGGAGTAGGAAGCGCAGTAGTTGGTTATTTTTTAATTGTAAACTTCTCAGTGATTAAAGAGGTCATTCATTAAATGGGGTGGTTCTTTTGAGAAGCTGTTCTAATAAGGCGGTGGGGTTGGCTGCAATTAAGCAGCAATTTTTAGCAACCATGCTGCGCTGGAAATTGTCTAACTCCATCGCTTTAGTTTGTTAATTGTGCAAACACAATACCCTCACGACACCCAGGAAACATTTAGACCATTCTGAGGGGAGCAATCATTGTCGGCATTTCGCCAGTTCCTTGCTGCCGCGATCGCCCAGCCAACTTTACGGTTACAGGTAAAACGCCCACTAGTTTGCCGATTAGCTCTTGGGGAATCGTCATGGCTAGCTCAGCGGGTAGCCATTGGCTCAAGTAGTCTACAATTAAGCCCCCGCGACGAAGTGGCACGGCAACTTGAGTAATATCGGCTAGTTTTTCGGCATAGGCGATCCGAGTTTGGAGCGTTTCTTCTCGTTCAACGCGGCTTGTTCGCCGTTCTAAACGCACCGATCCAATCGTGTAAACGGCTGTGCAGTGGCGATCGAATTCGCCCCCGATCGCGGCTCCTGCCCCTGCAAAGTCAGCATAGAACGACTTTAAAATAATTAATCCGCCTTGGCAGTCTGCGGGAAGCGAATGAAGCTGTCCACTTCTGAGGCAATTTAAAAGGGCAGTATTATTGTCACCTGATTCAGATTGAGGAGAAGGAGAAACTGCAATATCAAAGGTTGGGCGTTGGATCGTAGGTTGAACACTAGCAAGTGGCATAGGGCGATCTCTCACAGGAATAACTGAATGAACACTAATGATCTATACGCTTAATGTCACAAGTTTTATGCGATCGCTCGGTTCAAATTCCAACAACGCTAATACGGTGTCCTACTGCTCGTCAAAATTCTTTTCGTAGCTGGGATCTTGGGTGCCAAGCAGGTTATCCCAAAATGTGAAATACAGCCCATAATGCAGGGTGTATTTGAGATGGTGAATGGAATGGTGGGCAGGACCAATGAACCACCTGCCTAGCCAATGATGGGGAAACCAGAGGGGCAGGCGATCGATGCCTAAATGATTTAACACTGCCCAAACCGTCATTGTGGTTAGAACTGCAATTAACGTGATGAAATGCAGCGGTATAACAAACACAATAGCGACTAAAAAGAGCGACTGAATGAGCGCCTCTAAGGGATCAAAGGCAAAGGAAGTCCATGGGGTCGGATACCGCGATCGATGATGTCCTTGATGCAACCAGGCAAAAAGTGACGGGTGATGAAATAAACGATGGATGAAATAAAAATAGGTATCTTGGAGAACTAGCACAGCGCCATAGCTCACTCCTAAATACCACAGCCCATACTGTTGAGAGTGGCTATACAAACGGGTAATCCCGCAACCATAGGCTGACATGATGAACGCTGCCGCCAACGCAAACACTCCCGCCGAGAGGACAGAGAGTTGAATATCCAATTGAATCGATCGCCAAGAAGGGAGTTGATGTCGCCCGGTGGGAGTCTCCGTGGGATTTACAAAAAACTGACTAGATGGCGAATAGAGGCAAAAATACATCCCCCCCGCCACCAAAAAATACCGTAACAAAATAATTCCAAAAAAAGCGATGCCGTAAAACCCAAATGAATGATCCACTATCAATTTAATCTCCTGCCGCTCTCGATCTTTCAGTTCTTTTTTGGAATGAGAAATGTGGCTGCGATCGCTTGCCGAATTGCCGAGATATTGATGTTCTACTCAGGCAGAAAGGGTTGCTGGCTGCATATTATCGTATTAGCAAGACCATCTGCTGGCAAATTAGTGAGTCGCTAGATCAAATCGCTTAAGTAGTCAAACCTGAAGAACTCCCTCAATTTTGGGGTGCCTGAGCATCAACTGGCAGGTAATGTTCTAGGTTTGTTGTTTTCCATCAGAGAAACTGGTTTGATGGAGAGGTTG
>QBMH01000399.1 GCA_003249025.1 Leptolyngbya sp.
CACCAAAGCTCAACGTCGTGTTGCCCATGATATAGATGCCCTTTTCCTACTCATACAATGAATTAACCCTGCCGCCGCCCTTCCCTCGCCAATGCTTCTGTTCATCAACTGTGTCTAAAATAGGCAAGATCACAGTCTGAAACTTCTACCAAGAAACGCCAGTTGCAACTTTGTTTGGTAGACACCCTCCAAGAAAAGCAAACAGCGAATTTCATCCAATATTCTCACCCTTGTGAGAGCTACTATGAAGTCTTGCAATCTTCAATGCGCGGGAAAATGTGATAGTACAAACGAGAGCCGCCAACTCCAATCGTGCCATTATTATAGGTAAACCAACCTGGTGTTGGCAGATGACCGACAGGAGCTTCAATACTAAACGTAACCACATCCTCATACAGGATTCCACGTTTTTCTCCCCAGCCGACTCGCCTATGGAATTCTCGCTCAACTTCAGTAGAAGGATACTGACCGTCAAGTGATCCACCACTTTGCAGATAGATATCTTTTTGAATGCTGAAACCAAATCGCCCTTGGCTGGCATCAATCCAAAGTTGGTCGATTGTCTGGAGTTCAGTGCAGGGAAAACAGCGCAATTCCTCTTCCGTAATGTTTTGATCGACTACTTGCAACATGAGCAAATAGGTTTCATAATCGGCTTCTTTCCATTGCCCTGCTGCCAGAAGATTGCGTAGTTTGGTGTAATCGATTTCAGCTCTCCGGTCAGAAAAGATATATTCATACAGACACCCCATATTTGCCCAGAGCGGCAAGTGTCCTGCTGGGGCACTGAGAGCAAAATTAATGTCTCCATACTCGCCTAAGAATCCAGCAACAATCCAACCAACGCGCTTACAAAATGCCTGCCAAACTTCATCACCTGGATATTTGCCATCAAGCGTGCCGCCGCACTGGAGATAAATTTCTCGTTGCATGCTGAAACCAAAATGTCCGCAACTGGTGCTTGTCCACAGTCGATCAATCATCTGTAACTCTTCTGAGGAAAGCGTTAACACCTCTTCCAGGCGGATTAAACTACCTGCTTTTCGTCCCAGTTTCCGTAGTATCAGATTATACGTTTCTGTGGCAGCGTATTTCCATTGTTGAGCCTTCAGCAGATCGCGCAACTTGGTATAATCGCTGTCGCAATCTGTAGGGATTTCTGGAATTTCGATTGAAATGTTTGGTAAGGTTTCTGATTCATCAGGGCGATCTCTCTTTGTTTGCTTGGCGTGTTTGGCAATTCCACGGAAGGCAGTCAATCGTATAGGCTCATCGGGTTCATGGGTAGCGAGATTGTTTAACAACTCGATAGCTTCAGAGTTGCTCAAAAAATGTTCGCTAAGCACCTTCACGGATGCATGACGTAGTGCATTGGGGATTTGAGCATTATCAATGAGATCCTTCAGCCAAGAGAAGAGTTGCAAATTCCCTGCATAACATTCACCAATCGTATCCATGACCCAGTAATAGTCAAAGTTTTGCTGATTTTGAACATGTTGATCGATACATTGACGTAGCAATGGCAGAGTTTCAGGATTGTCTGTGAAATGGGCAATCCACTGTAGGGCGCGTGTTTGATTAATGCCATCATCATTCTGAGCAATTTCGAGTAGAAATGGCAGAGTTTGTGGTTCGTTCCGATAATGTTTAACCAGGAGTGCGATAAATTTGTCTTTGAAAACCACTCGTTCTTGTTTAATAAGATGGTGTAAAACAGCCAAGGTTTGCGGATCGTCTTGGTAGTTCTGAACAAGCAACTCCACAGCTTTCTCCAGTTCATGACTACTATTATCAGCATCCGGATACGTTTGGATGATCTCCAGCCACAAGGGTAAAACTTGCGGATCATCCCGATAATATTCAATTGCTGCTTCCATTGCCTTTACCGCCTGCTTTTTCAGACGCTCGTCATCACTTTGAATCAGAGATTGGATAAAATCCTGCAAGACTGGTAGGGTTTGGGAATGGTCTCGATAGTATTTGGCTAGGAGCTGTATTGTTTTCATCGCTAGACGGGAGCTTGGATCTTGGAGCTTATGGAGTAGCAATGGAAAAGTTTGCGGATCGTCTGTGTAATGTTCGGCAAGTGCGCTCATGGCGATCTTTATCAAACGCTCTTGCTCACTTTGCACGTAGACCTGTAACAACGCTAAGGTTTGCGGATCGTCTTGATAGTGTTCGATAATTTGGCTCAGTGCTTCTTCTTGAATCTGATAATTTTCATCATTCTCAAGACGATCGCGTAACAAGGCTAGCGTTTGAGGATCGTTCTGGTAGTAGTCTCCTAACGCAACAACTGCGGGGTATCGAACAAATTCATCTTTAGAATTTTGAACGCGATCGCACAGCCAGGAATAAGTTTTTGGGTCGTCGTGATAATACTTACCAATTGTCTCGACTGCGGCTTGCCGAACATAGCCATCTTCAGAATTTTGAGCGCGATCGCACAGCCAGGAATAAGTTTGAGGATCGTCGTGATAATACTTGCCAATTGCCTCAACTGCTGCCTGTTTGATGCCGTGATAAATGTCATTTTCAGCCTGATCTTTTAAGTAGCTAGACAAAATTAATTACATAGTTTTCACCGAACTCTTTGAGCACTTTCTCCACATACTCGACTAA
>QBMH01000039.1 GCA_003249025.1 Leptolyngbya sp.
CTATGAGTTCGGCTTATCTATTTAGGGCAAAACAACAAGTTTATAACATTACCCGGGTTGCTAAAGAGGAGTTTCGGATGCGATCTCACCTGTATGAGCTTGTGATCGGTTGCGTTTGTGGGTTAGTGCGTCTACGGGTGCAGTATGGCTAATATCAGGGCCTTGGTAGTTCAGCCTGCCCTTTTTTCTTATTTCTGAAGAGGTCTAATCAAAAGATTCGAGAGAAATTGCGACGGGAGCAGATGACTCCTTTTTCTCCATCCTTTACATAATGGCACTACCGGGCTTTGATAAACATGAAAATGAGAGAAGATGTATCCCATCTGAAGTTGTGATCTTCTAATCGAATAGCTAACTGAGTGACGAGACTGTCTTCATCTAAGTGTGAGAAAATGTTAGGAGTAGTGAGTTGTCTGTAAACCTGAACATAGCTATTATCACTATTGAATTGCCGATGGATGCGATCGCAAAATTGGGCGATCGCAGACTTCACGATCTGGGCGATCGCGCCTTCGGAATGAGCAGCAAACCAACCAAAACATTCATCAAGCTCCTAATCAAACCCTTGCCGAAGCCACCAAAGACATCAAAGACCTGCTGAATCAACTCGACAAAGACTATGACAGCAGTACCGCTACCGGGCAGGCAATGATCAGCGCCAAGGCGATCGAGGCGATCGAAAAAAATCCTACCCTCAAAGCTAGGGTAGTCAATGCTCTCAAATAAGGCGGCACTAGCGCACTAGAGGTGGCGATTGATCATCCCGCCGTCAAGCCAATCATGGCAACTCTTAAAGGGTTCATGGATGCAAAATAATCTATCCAATGATCCATCACGCTGAGTCTTGAGGGCTGTATTTACCAAGTCTAAATCTATACTTTTTTCATTTCCTAAATCTCTCTTTAGGACTATTTTTTGGATTTAAATTCGCTTGCTCATCAATGATAATCAGGGTGTCAACCGAAGTTTAGGAATATCAGTTCAGGAATAATGGATATTTACATTCTTAAGCTGCTGGTGATTGGATTATTACTATTATTCGTGACTTTAGGCTCTGGTTGGATTTCTCGATTACCCCTTTCCTATGCACTCATTTATCTGCTGGTTGGAATTTTTCTAAGTCCCTATGGCTTAAATTTAATTCAGTTGCGCCCTGAAGCAGAATTTTTGGAGCGAGTAGCCGAATTTGTCGTTTTGATCTCCTTGTTTAGCTGCGGCTTAAAGATGAATCGCCCACTTAAAGCTTGGGCATGGAACTCGACAATTCGGCTGATTGGTTTATTGATGCCGATGACAATTTTTGCAGTTGCCGCGATCGCCCATTTTCTTTTAGGGTTTGATTGGGGAGCCGCAATTCTATTGGGTGCGATTCTTGCCCCAACCGATCCGGTTTTGGCATCTGAAGTGCAAATTTCCCATCCCGATGATAAAGATGAATTGCGCTTTGGTTTAACCTCAGAAGGCGGTTTGAACGATGCCCTGGCGTTCCCGTTTGTTTATTTTGGGTTGTACTGGCTGAAGGATGATCACTGGCAGAATTGGTTTACACAATGGGTGGCAGTGGATGTAATTTGGGCGATCGCGGCTGGTTTTTTCATGGGAATCATTGTTGCCAGAGCCGTGGTCTGGCTTGATAAGCAAACTCAGCGGTTTATCTCAGTGGATAACTTGATGGAAGACTTTGTGGCGCTGAGTTTGATTTTGCTGACTTACTCGCTCACCGAAGTGGTTAATGGCTACGGGTTTTTGGCAGTGTTCGTCGCGGGTGTAGTCGCCCAAAAAACCTATCACGATCCAGAAAAAAAGTTTTCTCAACTTGAGTTTACCGAAACTCTGGAAAAACTATTGGAAGTGGGCACAATCCTGCTGTTGGGGTCTTTGTTGAGAATTGAACCCATTCTGCGGTTTTTGCCCCAGGGTCTTTTGGTAGCAGGCGCTTTGATCTTCTTAATCCGTCCTTTAGGAGCTTGGATTATCACAATAGGTGAACACCATAGCCCACTCCGACGGTTGCTGTTTGGCTGGTTTGGCATTCGCGGGGTGGGTTCTCTTTACTACCTTGCCTATGCGTTGGGATCAGGCTTAAAAGGAGAGATCGGCGAACAAATTGCCTGGATTACCTTTATTACCGTCATGGTTTCAGTGATTCTGCATGGAGTCACTTCCACGCCTTTAATGAATCGATATGAGCATCACCTTGAGCGGAGGAGAAAAAGCGCGATCGCGTCAAGCAGTGAGGCTGTGTAGAAACCTTGTGGGAGAAAGCTATCCTCACAGCACGAGCAGTTATTTTGACGACACAGATTATCGGCGGCTAAAACGGGTGTCTTGCAGGGCATTGCCGATGCCTTTGATTACGCCGCGCCCAATTAAACCGATGCCGCGCCCAATCAATTCCGTGAGGACATAGACTACGCTGCTACCCACAAAAGATACTGCTGATTGCAGGCGGGGCGCGATCGCGTCTCGTGTTTCCAATGCCAAAGTAACTGCAAGTCGAACGCCACCTAAATCTGCCAGCTCTTGATTGCGAGGCGCATAGATGGAAGTGTGAGTAATCCCTTGGGGGTGTAATACAAACAGTTGATAGCGACTTTCAAAAATGGCAGTGGGTTCACGAAATAAGCGTTCTACGCGGTACTTCCAGGACAGGTTGTTTCTAAACCGCTCAATTTCCCGGATGGAAAGCAGTCGGCGATCATAAAAATTTTGCTTAATCGCGATCGTATCCCCAAAGCGGTTGAGTAAAGGCTGAATCACGCCATTGGCAACCTGGATCATGATATTTTGCAGTAAAGCTTCCATCCGGGTCATGGCTTCTACCGAGCCTAACGCATAGGTTGTGTTATCAATCAGCAGGGGCGTTTGAAACAGCAAATGTGCTAGGAAATCGTTAACAGCGGGAATCTTATCTAAGATATTCACCTGCACCACATCGGCATCTAGTAAAAGCACCTCCACTAGGTTGATGGTCGGCTGTTGGAGTTGTTCGATTGGGGAATTACTCAAAGATAGGGTTGTATATTGCCCAAAAAAATCATTCGTTGTAGCTTGCCACAGGTTGCGGGTGACCATCCTGCACTTTCCTGAGAGTTGCGCTAGCTCGATGTTGGAAAATCGCAGGTCATTTAAGGTTTCTTCTATCTGCCGCAGGACGATCGCCAGCAGTTCGTGCTTTTTATCGTTGTTAAGAATATCAATTTCTAAGGGGGAATCAGTCAGGTTAAACAAAGTCCCTTGCAGTTTTGCAAAAGTGCTGTCAAATAAGGATGCCTGAATGCTGCGGAGTTGCGTGGATGAAGCAGCTTGTACACTCACTTCAGTGTAGGGTGTGGGGGATTGGGGGAGCGCGATCGCCGTCACAGATGATGTCAAAGTAAGGGGAGTGGCGGTTGGCGTTTGATCGGTTTGTGACACCGATCCAGACAGTGCCGTTAATCGATCTGTGAAGCGTTCTGCTTCAGAAGTTAACAGTCGTTTCACTACCCAACGAGCCGTTTGCAATTCCCGTCTGCGCCCGGTGAGAAATAGCTGATCTAGCACGGAAAGATTGCCACGGCTAAGTTGAGCGTTGAGGTGAGCGATCGCGTCATCAATTTGCTGGATACCAGAGAGTCGCATATTGCGCCGCACTACGCCTAACGCGGTTAGAGGCGGCGATACGAGGGATGATGGGCTTAAACTAGGCACGTTAGGCTGAGTTAAGGCTTGGGCGATACTAACCATTCCTTGAGTCCAGTTAGGATACCCTGAGGCAATTTGGCGTATGACTAAAACAAGTTCTCTTGTTGCAGTATTTTTTTGGCAATAGCCCATTGCCGTTGTCTGCAATGCTACCAGCACGTCTGGATCAGGCATGGTGCTGAGCAACAGGATCGGGATTTGGGGATACCGAGCATTGAGTTGCTGACATAGGGATAACCCGGTGTTTACGCCTGTCGCAGCACCCAGATCTAAGCTAAGCAAGATTAAATCTAGCGATCGCTGATTATCCTGTTCAAACCACTGAGATAACCTTGTCAACGTAGCCTCGCTTGAGTCTGCCTCCAACGCGACATGCAGATCTGGCTCCGAATTGAGGCTAGTGATTAAACCTTGGCGAAACACCAGATCGTCTTCCACTAGCATTAAGTTCAGCAGTGCGGCAGGCTGAGAAGTCATCAGGCAATCAGTCGAAGAATTTGGATCTGTCCATAGCCTCTTGTACCACAAGTGTTAAGGCTGTACCACTTCCATTTTCTAACCTGCGATGATTATTCACCTGCATGAAAGGTGATTTGAGTCAAAAAATTCTTCATGATCACCTGATTCCTCATCCTTTAGCAATGGCGATCGCCCGGACATCACTCCCCTGATCAAACAAAATTCGGGGTTTCAATAGAATACCCAACAGCAGAAGTAGCGATCTAAACTCTCCAGGACTATTGCGTCGCTTCCATTGTCCGGGTCGGCAAAATAGCATTTCTATTAATCGTCGATGATCATGTCCAGGGAGAGCATCAAATTGGATTCGCACGGTTGAAAATTCATCCTGAATATCCGTGCGAATTGCGGTGCCTTCGAGTTGCAATGCTTCCTCCAAAATGTTGACTGTTACCGACAGCGTTTCCTCTAAATCCAGTGATGGAAACCCGGTTTGAGTTAAGGAAACTTCTGTGCCCCCTTCTGAAAACATGGTACTCACACCCCAGAAGGGGGGATGGGTGACATGGGATGGGTGGAGTGTGATTTGCACGGTGCGTCGTAGATCGAACCAATCATAGGGATCGGGACGGGGGACATCCAGCAAAATCAGCAGGGCAATGCCTAGCATGACCAGGTTATAACCACTCCACAGCCAGCCAATGCCCATGCCCTTAATCGATTCAGAGCGGGCGAGGGCTTCTATGGGGTCAAGTGGAGCCGCTGCCCAGCCGCCTTTGATCATGCACATGCCCAAGTTGCGCCAAAGGCTAATGGCGGTAATGATGAAAAATGCGATCAGGGGAGTGGCGAGGTTCCAGTTATAGGAATAGCGATCGCTGGAGGTGCCTTTGGGTGTGACGTTAAAGCCTCTGGAAAAGGGATTGAGCATGACTTGAATCACCGTCCAGGCTAGCGGCACTGCCAAAACTAGCGAATAAATATCCGATAGAAGCGCTGAGCGAGAACGATAGTTTAGCCATGAAAACACCGATAGCTGCACCACGTAGTAGGGCAAAAAGAAATACAGCAGTTGCGCTTCGGTGGCGCGTACTGGAATCACGTTGAGAAACGAATAGGCAAGGGGAATCACCAGAAATCCGACTCGCGAAAGGCTAGTAAACCAGTGGAGTAAGCCTTCCAGATGTGCCAATCGCTGTAAGGGGGTGAGTCCTGGAATGGTCAAGGGATTGGATTCGATAAAAAAGGCTTGGAGCGTGCCCCGCGCCCAGCGCAATCGTTGAGTTGCATGGGCATCCATGTTATCTGCTGCAAGTCCGGCACTCAGTTTTTCATCCAGGTAGACCAGTTGATAGCCTTGGGCTGATAGGCGAATCCCCGTAAAGTAATCTTCACTCAAGGATTCGGTGACAAAACCACCTGTGGCTTCTAGGGCAGTGCGCCGGACGACAAACGAGGTGCCCGAACAGATGACGCTGCCTGCGGCATCGCGGATGGGCTGAATCTGGCGATAAAACACCTCTTCTTCGGAGGTAAGCACGTTTTCTAACCCCAAGTTACGGGCGATCGGGTCAGGATTATAAAAGCTTTGAGGGGTTTGCACCAGTGCGACCTGTTCGGTTTGGAAGAAGCCAACGGTGCGGGTCAAGAAATTGCGAGTCGGAATAAAATCGGCATCAAAGACGACAATCAAATCGCTATTGGTTTGGGCAAAGGCATGGTTGAGGTTGCCTGCTTTGGCGTGGCGATTATCGGGACGGATCATGTATTCACAGCCTAATTCGGCGGCTAGGCTGCGAATTTCGGGACGATGAGTGTCATCTAATAAATAAATTCGTTTGTTGGCATATTCCATTGCCTGACAGCCGATGATGGTGCGGCGCAGCACAAATTCTGGTTCGTTGTAGGTGGGAATGAAGACATCGACGGACGGCGTAAACTGCCCGGATACCACCGCGATCGCGTTCTGATTTGCTTCCTCTTGGCGATCGCGGACTCGCAGCATTAACAAAAGCTGAATGGTGCTGCTTGCCAGCATTAACATTTCGAGGAGAAACAGTCCCAAACTAAAAACGCCGTTGGTGGGATCGGCAAGGTTCAAGGTAGAGAGCGATCGCCATAAAATATAGCGCACCGTCAACACTAAAAGGCTGCTGACCACCACAATTCGCGCCCATCCTCGCGGTTGCGGAGAAATCCACATCACCCCCAGCGCAATGATTAGCAGCAATACCGTTGGAACGAAGATGTAGTTCCCTGCCATCATGGGAACTTGCAGCCACCAAGGTGGAGCTTTTTGCAGCGTATTCAGTTGGGCAAACAGCCGAGGAATTAATCCTTCCCCGGCAAACCAGGCAGCGCAAATCGCCGCTGACAACCACACAATACTCAACAAAACGAGGGTAGCGGCTTGAGGACGCACGATTCGTCTCCGGTTTTTCAACCTTCGACGGACAGCCTGAGAGATTGCCATTAATGCTGCTCCATCTAATCGAGAACTGAGTTGATTGTGAACTATTCTGCAAAGTTTACCGTGATCAAGATCGCTGGCTGAGTCTACGCGGCTCGATCGCAATTGGATCGCTGACGATCGCATCACCGCACAAACAGAAGCCAAACCCCTGCTAAGGCGATCGCGGCTCCAAAAACGGCTCTGAGGCTCACTTTTTCGCCCGTGGCGATCGCAAAGGGAATCACAAATAAAGGGCTGGTGGCGCTGAGGGATTGGGCGATCCCGGTTGGCGCATATTTTAAGGCGATTTGCTGCAACCAAATGCCTAAATAGGTGCTGGCAAAGGCTGCCATGATGACGATTCCCCATAGACGACGCGATCGCAGCGGTGCCAGTTTTTGGATTGGATGCTTTTGGGCTGAAAACCAAATGAGTAGGATCAAAATTCCCGCTAGTAGGCGAATCAAAGTACTCCATAAGGGATCGATATCGGTTCCGGCTAAGGCAGCTCTTGACAGCACTGCCCCGATCGCTTGCCCCACGGCTGCCACCAGACCTGCAACGATGCCCCGTAAGGGCGGATGGATCAGCGTTCCATTCGGGTGGGGCGATCGCTCCAGCACGACCCAAGTGACTCCGGCGATCGTCAATCCAATTCCTAGCCATGCCAGCGGTGCGAGTTGTTCCTGCAAAAAAACTAGCGCAAGAAAGGCACCCAATGGCGGCGACAGAGATTCCAGCACTAAAGCTCGTCTTGCCCCCAGGGAATTGAGCGCGACAAAATAGGCTGTATCGCCAATGCCAATACCAATCATGCCGCTGAGCAGCAACAACAGCACTGGCACAAGGCTGACGCTGGGTAGGAGCTTGCCGAAGAATAGCAGGGTTAGGAGCAAGAGCGCGATCGCAATTAGCCCCTTAACCAAATTCAGCACCAGTGGCGACAATTGCCGTCCCACTCCGGTATAAACAATGGACGCAGCCGCCCAAATAAACGCGGCACTGAGCGCCGCCACTTCTCCTCGAAAATCAGCTAACATCCCCTATTACCAGTTCCACATGACGGGGTTATCATCCAGGTGATCGGTGACGATTTGCCCGATCGCGCTGATTTCTGCCAAATCGTCTGGAGATAATTTGACCTCGGCGGCAGTGGCATTGGCGATCGCTTGATCGGCATGACGAAACCCTGTGATTGCCTGGGTTTGGGGTTGGGCGATCAGCCATGCTAACGACAGATTGGCAAGGCTAGTTTTGTAGCGATCGGCGATCGGGCGCAGTTTAGTAAGTGCTGCTTGGGCGCGAACAAAATTTTCGCCTTGAAACAGTTTGTTTTTCGCCCGATTATCGGCGGGATCAAACTGGTGATTGGCTGAAAATTTTCCGGTGAGCAATCCTTGTGCCATGGATGAGTAGGCAAGGATAGAAATTTGATTGGCGATGCAGTAGGGCATTGCGTCTTTTTCCACCGATCGCCAAAACAAGGAATAAGCAGGCTGCAAGCTATCAATCCGTCCATACTGGGCAGCTTCTTCTAGCTGAACCCGCGAGAAATTAGACACGCCGATCGCCCGAATTTTGCCCTGCTGCTTCAAATCATTCAGGGCGCGCATGGTTTCTGCGATCGGCACAATTTCACTGCCAAACGCTCCAGAAGGCCAATGAATTTGATAAAGGTCAATGTGATCGGTTTTCAAATTTTTGAGCGAACTATCACAGGCAGCAATCACTTGGTCATACTTCATATGATTAGCAAACACTTTGGTCATGTAAACCACCTGCGAACGAACCTCTGCAAGGGCTTCCGCCACAATCTGCTCGGAGTGTCCCTGTCCATAGACTTCGGCAGTGTCAACCGTGGTAATTCCTGCATCAAATGCCGCCCGAATTGCCTGAATCGTTTCAGCGTCTTCCACGCCCACCCACATACTTTTGCCTGCTTGCCAGGTGCCCGTAATGATCGGCGTAATCCGAATTCCAGATAGTCCTAATTCCCGTGTTTCCATGCCGCTGATCCTTTAAGTGGAGTTCTTTAGGTGGAATGGTCGAAAGCCCCTTTTACTGTAGTAGTAAGCCACCAAGGAAGAAACAGTTTTTAGAAAAAATATCTCTTAAGATCGATCCTGATGGCTTTGTCTACGTTAAATTTGCGGTGGCTGTCTCGCAGTCGTCATTCTTACGTGGGTTATGTTTGTTCGTTTATTCAGTAGAGAGATCTTTATGACGGCTCAAAATGTCACAATTTCCGCGATCGCCGACAGTTTTAGCGGATACTTAGCGACTCCAGCCTCCCCAAGCGGTGCGGGAATTATACTGATTCAAGAGATTTTTGGGGTGAACTCCGTCATGCGAAAAATTGCGGATTCCTACGCGGAAGCTGGTTATTTTGCCCTCGTGCCCGATCTGTTTTGGCGGCTGGAACCCAATACCCAACTTGATCCTGACTATGAAGACCAACTCGCTAAAGCGTTTGACTTTTATCAGCGCTTTGATGTGGATAAAGGCATGGAAGATCTACAGGCATCACTCACCTTCCTGCGGCACTATCCCGGCTGTAGCGGCAAAGTTGGCAGCGTCGGGTTTTGCTTAGGTGGCAAACTGGCATACCTGATGGCAACTCGCACGGATGCCGATTGCAGCGTGAGCTATTATGGCGTGGCGATCGAAAGCAGTTTGGCAGAAGCTCCAAATATTCAAAAGCCACTAATCTTGCATCTTGCCGAAAACGACGAATTTGCGTCGCCAGAATCCCAGGCAACCATTCAGCAAACTCTGAAAGATAATCCGCTTGTCACAATCTACAGCTATGCCGGGGTTAGCCATGCCTTTGGTCGGGTGGATAGTGCCGCTTACCGTCCAGAAGCCGCAGAATTGGCACGCGATCGCACCCTGGCATTTTTGCAGCAGCACTTGAGCTAATATCGGTCTTGCTCACGGCTAACCGTCTAAACCATTGCTCCACTTGAAGGAGGATAAATGGCAACTACGGAAGGTTTGGGTGGATCATTCGCTTGTTTGCTGGGCCAATTTGAACCGATCGGAACTTTGCGGGTTTGGATAAATTCTTTGCCGTCAGTGGTGTGCATGGCAAATTGCCGCATTTCTGCCGCCATATCTTTGCGGATACCGTTAACTTCACCAGGATGCTGAATGGACAGGAACAAAGCGCGATTCGTTCCGCGATCCCCAAGGGAGTCGCCCGATGCAAAGCACGGTCCTGTCGTTTCACAATCCATTGGTCCAATGCCAAATAAATAGGGCTGCCCTGCGGCTTCGCCGGAGAGAGGAATGTACCAGATAGCGTTATTGCCGTAGATGCCACGCAGATTGGAAGGGGTAAGGGGCACGCCGTTGGGTTCGCGACGTTTAGCAGGTACTTCCTGATTCAGTTTGTCAGAAGACATATCATTGACCATCCACAAATTGCCCTGAGCATCGAAGGCGAGGTTGTCGGGGTTGGCAAATCCTTGTCCTCCGCTAGCGAATTCGCCCCCTGGGGCTGCCATTTTCCAGGTAAAGGTTGGCGACTCTGGGGCATTGCTATCTTCTGCAAGGCGCATAATCCACCCATATTCGTAAGCCGTGCTGCCATCTGGACCCGTGAAGATGCGAATATCGGGACTGCCATCGTCTTTACTAATGCCGCCAGAGGTAAAGGTGATGAAAAGCGACCCATCTGGCGCAATTTCAGTGTCTTCTGGGCGAGCAGTGCAGGTTGCGCCTACGGCATTGGCAGCAAAGTGAGCATCGATCAAAATCGCGCCTTGCTTTTCGAGTTCACTGCCTAGGTAGAGATCGCCCAGGGTTTTATATTTTTTCTGAAATGCTTCAATTTGGGCATCATCATCCGCTTTGAAACTGCCGCCTTCGGGTCGTTGGGGCAAGGGCAGCATGGCTCCGCTGAGAAAGGAGGGTGGAGTGGGAGCGATCGCGGTAGTGGGTGTGAGGGGAATCCAGCGCCCAGTGCCGCCAGCGTCAAATTGAGCAACATAGAGCATCCCATCGCTCAGCAGTTTGGAGTTCGCTTTATCTTTGGGATTGGTGACCGTACCTTTGCTGACAAATTTGTAGAGGTGTCCACCCCGGCGATCGCAGCCCGAATAAAATGCCAGTGGCTTTCCTGTCACGACTCGCACCCCGACTGCCTCGTGACGATAGCGCCCTAGCCAAGTATGCTTGGTGCCGTAGTCGTTCGGATTGGCGGGATCAAGCTCCACGATCCAACCGTACTTATTGCCAGCCAGCCCAAACACATTGCCTAGACCCGTCAGTTCTTCATCGGTAATGTTAAAGGGGCGATGGCTGGGATCAAAAGAGGTGCCATCGGCATATACAGGTTCTGGTATTTGGACTTGCACGTTTTCTTCAGCGCTGAATACGGTGCCCCAGGGGGTAATGCCACCCGCACAGTTTTGAAACGTGCCAATAATTTTGTCGCCTAGTTTATCTACATAGCCCTGTCCTTGGGTTTTTTGGAAAATGGCAACGGCTGGACCTGTGGTTTTGAGGTAGCGCCCATCTTCTAAACCAGAAATGCCTGTGATGCGGCGTTCGGCGGTGGACTGTGATCTTGCCCATTTCCCTGCGGGCGATCGCTGTAGAGCAATAATTCCCACGCCTTGATCGATTAAGCCTTCTTTGCAAATTGTTTTGACCTGCTGCTTAATCGGATTGCCATCCGGCAGGGCATAGGCATTCAACCCCGGAACCTGATCTCCCTTAATCGCTTGAGTGGCTGCTTTTACTGCGGTATTCACTTCACGCAGCGGCAAAGCTTTGCCAATGACTTGCTGGTAGGTCTGCTGCCAGGGAACCGCGCTAATATACTCAAAATTAACTGACAGGAGGGCTTCGTTGGGGCTGGTTTCGACTAATGCCAGGTAGTCGTTGTTATAGCCAAAGCGCGAGTCGCCCACTTTCTCGCCCCAAGTCGCAATCACGTCATAGGTAAATCCCTCTGGCAGCACCAAATCATCCACTACTTCATACTGACTAAACTCGGTCATCTGGCGATCGCTGGCTAAGGCATTCACCGCGAGCGGCATTGGTCCTTTCACAGGCTGAAACGCCAACTTCACCCCCGGACTTACTGGGATGCCACTGGTTAGGGGTTTCTGACCGGGACGAATGCCACACGCGGCTGTGGTGGCTGTGGCACCTAAAAAAATCAGAAAGTGTCTGCGATTGAGAGTCATATTAGATTACTTACAGTGCCGCTCTGTGACGAATCTAACGCGATCGCTTTAAGGCTCGGTTAATGAAGCTGGTTCGTGAATCATTTGGAGCCTAATTTCTATCCCCGTCTCAGCCAGATGCCACGCAAACCTGCCTTCTGTGATGCCTCATAGTCTTCTGCAAAACTGTCGCCAATGTGCCAAGCGTCTTGCGGGAGACATTTATGCTTATGCAGTGCCACTTCAAAAATTTGACGATTGGGTTTAGCGGTGCCTGCTTCGGTTGAAATGGTAATGGATGCAAAATAATCCAGCAGTTCCAAGCCTTGCAATACGGAGTAAATGCGCGAGTCAAAATTGGAGAGAACGCCCAAGGGAATACCTGATTGCTGCCAGTGTTTGAGGGCGATGGGGACATCGGGATAGACTTCCCAGGGAGAGATGGTAGCGAAGTAGGCAAACAGTTCTGCAAAAAACGCTTCAAAGTCAGCAAATTGGTGCAGGGCATCGACCTGCTGAAAGGTCTGCCTCGCAATATCAAACCACCATGCATATTCTTTGGCTTTGAGCGCCGTGCCATCACGCTCTGGAAACGCCGGAGAACCCGCCGCCTTAAAGCTTTTGAAAAATGCCTGATTCAGCGATTCCGCAGGAAGATCTACGCCAAAGCGAGTTGCCACTTTGGCGTATTGCTCCCCAACGCTGCCTTGCACCCCAAACAGCGTGCCCACTGCATCTAAAAAGATGACGGAAGGGCGATCGCTCATGTTACTTGCGCCCTGTTTCTGCCCAAACGCGAGTCGGCAACCCCCACACATAGACGAACCCTTTCGCCGCCTGATGGTCAAAGACATCCTCTTTGCCATAGGTTGCTAGATCAGGCGTATACAGCGAGTGAGCCGACTTGCGACCCACCACGCCATGAGTTCCCTTAAACAGCTTCACACGCACCGTTCCCGTGACTCGCTCCTGGGTGCTAAGCACAAATGCATCCAGCGCATCTTTTAAGGGACTGTACCAAAGCCCGTTATAAACCAGTTGGGTGTAGGTTTGTTCAATCCCGCGCTTGTATTGGGCAACATCTGCCGTTAGCGTCAAGCTTTCCAAGTCGCGGTGGGCATCAATCAGCAACAACATCGCCGGCGTTTCATAAATCTCACGGGATTTAATTCCCACCAAGCGGTTTTCGATCATGTCAAGCCGACCCACGCCATGCTTTCCAGCCATTTCGTTGAGTTGGGTGATCAGGGCGATCGGGTCAGGAGTTTCGCCGTTGATGCTAACAGGAATGCCCTTTTCAAAGCCGATTTCTACATATTCTGGCTCGTTGGGCGTATTGGCGATCGCCGTCGTCATGGTGTAAACATCTTCTGGGGCTTCAATCCAGGGATCTTCCAGTATGCCAGCTTCCACCGCTCGTCCGAGCAAGTTTTCATCGATACTGTAAGGCGACGATTTTTTCACCGGTGACGGAATGCCAAAACGCTCCCCATAGGCGATCGTTTCTTCCCGGCTCATGCCCCATTCCCGCGCTGGAGTGAGCACCTTCAGGTTGGGATCGAGTGCCGCGATCGACACATCAAACCGCACCTGATCATTGCCCTTTCCCGTGCAGCCATGCGCCACCGCATCCGCACCATATTTTTCTGCCGCCTCTACCAACAACTTCGCAATCAGAGGGCGAGCCAACGCCGTAGACAACGGATAGCGACTTTCGTAAAGCGCATTGGCTTGAATTGCCGGAAACGCATAATCTTTTACAAAACTTTCGGTCGCATTAATCACCAAAGACTCTAAAGCACCGGACTTGAGAGCTTTTTCGCGGACTGGCTCCATATCCGATCCCTGCCCCAAATCCGCCGCTAGCGTAATCACCTCTTTTACGCCCCACTCCTGCTTTAGATAAGGAATGCACACCGAAGTATCGACTCCGCCGGAGTATGCCAGCACAACTTTATTAGCGCGACCCATGTTCTCTCTTGGCTTACCGAAACAACTGAATCATTATCCAGCGAATGGGTACTTTTTCTTGTCAGAGAAGGTACAAAATTGCAAAAAGCGGAAGAAGGGTGTCAGGATTCAGGTTTCGGGTTTTAGGTCGAAGTACGGGGTGCTGAGTTATCGGTCTAGCCCCTGACCCCTGACCTCTAATTCGAGGAACGATGAGTGCATGAATGGTTTAGGATGGGCGGTTGAGGGAACGGAGAAGGCATTATGCCGATGGGACTTCAATTTGGGCGAGAAATCTGTGGGCGGCTGGAGTTGGCGGAGTCACGAGAGTGGCTAGTGACCAATGGCATTGGCGGATATGCAGCAGGCACGGTGTCAGGATTGCTCACTCGCTGCTATCACGGGTTGTTGGTGGCGGCGCTAGATCCACCGCTGGGGCGAACGTTGATGCTGACAAAACTAGACGAAACGGTGCAATATGGCGGCGGTGGAACGGCTCAAGATGAGCCTCACTTCTATCCATTGCATACCAATCGATGGACGGATGGATCGGTTAAACCGGATGGATTTCGGCAGATTGAGCGTTTTGGGCTGGAAGGTTCGATTCCGACTTGGCGATATGCCTGTGCGGATGCGCTGATTGAAAAACGAATTTGGATGCAGATGGGAGCGAATACGACCTATGTGCAATACCAGATATTACGGGCATCGCAACCCTTAAAGTTAGTGTTGAAGGCGCTGGTGAACTACCGAGATTATCACAGTCGGACTCAGGGATCGGGGTGGCAGATGACGGTGGTGCCGTTGGATCGGGGAGTGTGTGTGGCGGCGTTTCCAGAGGCGACTCAACTAACGCTGCTGAGCGATCGCGCCGAGGTGACTCCTGCCCATGAGTGGTATTACGGCTTTGATTTAGCCCTAGAGCGAGAACGGGGATTGAGCGATCGCGAAGATCATCTCCATGTGGCAACTTTGCAAGCGACTTTGACAGCCGGAGAGACTCTGACGATCGCCGCTAGCACCGAACGCAAGCCCGATTTGAACGGAGAAAACGCCCTCAAAAATCGGCGCACTCACGACCATCAACTGCTGGGATTATGGCGCTCTAACTCTACTGTTGAAGCCAAGGAAGAATTTACCAGCCGCTTAGTGTTGGCAGCCGATCAATTTATCGTTAACCGTGCCTCCCCCGCAGATCCCCACGGCAAAACCGTGATTGCAGGCTATCCCTGGTTTAGCGATTGGGGACGGGACACTATGATCAGCTTGCCGGGACTGACCCTCGCCACCGGGCAACCCGAAATCGCCCGATCTATCTTGCGTACTTATGCCCGCTACGCCGATCAGGGCATGATTCCTAACCGTTTCCCCGATGCGGGAGAACTGCCAGAATACAACACGGTAGATGCGACCCTATGGTACTTTGAGGCACTGCGCGCCTACTATGCCGACACCGAAGATGATGATCTGGTTCAAGAACTCTTTCCTGTCTTGGCAGATATTATCGATTGGCACTGTCGCGGCACTCGGTTTAATATCCATCTCGATCCGGCGGATGGCTTACTATACGCCGGAGAAGCGGGGGTGCAACTCACTTGGATGGATGCAAAGGTGGGCGATTGGGTCGTCACGCCCCGGATTGGCAAGCCTGTGGAGGTGAATGCTCTTTGGTATAACGCGCTGCGAACGATCGCAAAATTGGCGCGGCGTGTAGGCAAACCCCATCAGGAATATGAGGCGATCGCCGATCGCGCCCTTGCCCGATTTAGCCGCTTTTGGAACTCGGATTTAGGCTATTGCTACGATTTGCTCGACAGTCCAGCAGGCGACGATGCCTCCCTGCGCCCCAACCAGATTTTTGCCGTTTCCCTGACTGAAAGTCCGCTGACTGCGGCTCAACAAAAAGGGGTGGTGGATACCTGCGCCCAAACTTTACTCACTTCCCACGGGCTGCGATCGCTAGCTCCTAGTCATCCTTACTATCAAGGCACCTACCTGGGTTCTCCGCTACAACGGGATGGAGCCTATCACCAAGGCACCGTATGGGAATGGTTGTTGGGACCATTTGCGATCGCGCATTTGCGGGTTTATAACAACCCTGCCCAAGCGCGCGAATTTTTAGAGCCGATGATCAATCACCTGATTGATTATGGCGTGGGCAGCCTTGGCGAAATTTGTGATGGCGATGCCCCCATGCAACCCCGGGGCTGCATTGCCCAAGCCTGGACGGTTGCCGAAATCCTGAGAGCCTGGATCGCCACGGAGCCTGTTTCTAGCTAGATTGTATTGAAGCGATGGGCAATTGGAACTAACAATAATTGGAATTGCAGCAGCCGAAGAATTAAGGGAAACTTGAGAAGAGTACAGTAGTCAATGTGAAGCAGCTTTAGGGAAACCTTTTTTAAAGATAAGTTTTAGCCAATGGGGAAAGCAAAATGGTTTTTGTAGATGATATCGCCAAAGTTGCAGAACAAGTTCGTAAAAGAGCCGAATTAGTCACGGGTGAAGAGTCTACGAAAATGGGGCTGATTGTACCCTTTTTTAGCGCGCTCGGATACGATGTTTTCGATCCAGAAGAAGTAATACCTGAGTTTGTGGCAGATTTTGCGACTAAAAAATCAGGTCAGTTTGAGAAGGTAGATTATGCCGTAGCGATTAATGGCGTTATTGTCATGGTTGTAGAAGCAAAAGCCCGTGATAAAAAGCCAGAAGCTCACGATGGTCAATTAAAGAGATACTTTAACGGCTTGATCGCAACTAGGGTTGCCATTGTTACCAATGGTATTGAATATCGCTTCTTTACCGATTTGCGCCATGACAATGTTATGGATGATGAGCCTTTCTTTAGCTTTAACGTTCTCGAATATGACTCAAAACATCTCGAAAATCTGAAATTCTTTCATCGAGATAACTTTGACTCAGCGATTATAAAACGCCATGCTGAAGAAATGGTTTATCTCAAGGGAATGACTCACCTTGTCGATAATCTTCTCCGCTCTCCATCCGATGAGTTTGTTCGTTTCTTGGTCAGTCAACTTAGCAGTATTGCTCCTAGTTGTACGGTAGAAGGAAGAATCACAAATAAAGTTATTGAAAAATTTAGACCCATCATTAAAAAGTCAATTCAAAGCAGCCTAGTTGAATTAATGACTCAGTCTATTAGCAGAGAAATGGGGCAAGCAGAAGAAAATCTAGCCGATCAAGCTGTTGAGATTGAGGAGGTGCAGGATAATCAAGAACAAGATTTAGAAGAAGTCAAAGTAGATACAACTGCTGAAGAGCTAGAAGCATTTGAAAAAGTTAAATCGATTGCCACTCGTTCTAAATGCTACAGCTTAGAAGTTAAGTACAAGGATGTTATTTCTTACTTTGGTCTAAATGTCGGCAAAACAACATGGTGGTTCTTGAGGTTCTATCTATCACCCAAAAAGAAGAGTTTTGTAACCAGACTGACAGTTAATGAAGTTAAAGCATTAGCACCCAACTTTGAGGTGCAAGAAATGTCAGCCTCTATGGGTGATGCAGCCTCAAGGGTAGTCATTTCATCAGTTAGCGACTTGGATAGTCTCTCTGATTTAATCCTCAAATGTTACGAGGCTGAAACTGCGAGGCATTCACCATCAAAAGCGGCGTAGTAAAGAAACCTCTCAAAAATCTTTTAGAATAAGCCTAACTATTGAGACGCGGCTATGCTGTCATCTGACCTGCAATTTATATTGCCAAGCAGTGATGAATTAATCGATTCGGATGATTTTCCTGTGGATAATGAAGATCAAAATTTTGTCCCCAATGTGCTGCTGTTTCTGCTGGAGTACATCTGGAAACATCGGGCTGATTGGTTTTTTGCAGTTGATATGGGCGTGTATCACACCACTGGAGCGCATCCCAGAGTTCCGGTTGTACCTGACGGCTTTTTGAGTCTGGGAGTCGAGCGTCGCAAGGGCGGCAAGTCGCGTAAGAGCTACGTGCTGTGGGAAGAAAATGGCATTCCACCCATTTTGACATTGGAAGTCGTCTCTCAAACTCCGGGCGGTGAGTATGACGACAAGCTGGAAATTTATGCCAATTTAGGAGTGCTATATTACATCGTCTACAATCCGCAGTTTTGGCGGCGCGATGGACATTTGCCGTTTGAAGGTTATAAATTGGTAGACGGTTCCTATGCGCTCCAAGTGGGTGAACCGCTGTGGATGCCGGAGATTGGGTTAGGGATTGGGCGTTGTCAGTTGCCGGATGATCCCCTCAAGCGAGAAATTTTGAGTTGGTATGATGCCAAGGGCGATCGCTCTCTGAATGAAGCCGAAACAGAACGCCAACGGGCAGATCAGCTAGCGGAGCGACTGCGACAGTTAGGAGAAGAGGTGTAGGAAATAGGTATCGCTTGTCTTTTCCTACTGAGCATCAATCGCCATCACATCATGGAAATAGCTATAATCCACGACCCGCTGACCATTTGGTAACGAGAAAATCACATCAACAAACCTCTGATTCCAAATCAAATCGCTCACGGCATAGGATTCACGAGCATTAATAGGTTGGGCAACGGTTTCATCTAGTCCCGTGAGCGACACGATAATATCTGCATCGCTGCTGGCGAGAGATTCCGATGTTTCTCCATAGAGGGGACTATTTTCGTCGATCGGGTGCATGGCAGTCCAGGAAAGGGTAAATAGGGGACTGTGGCTGCGAACCAAATTGAGATCATAAATTCGCCGCATTGTATAGCCTTCAGCCGTAATTTCCGATCGCACCAGCGTTGCCCACAGCCGCGCTTCCAAAATTTGGTTGCCGCGACTGTTTGCGGTGCGAAACATCAGAGTAGGGTTGCCATCGTAAGGAACCACAACTGCCACTCGGCTAAAAATCACCCGTGCCGATGGACGAGAAAATCGGGCAAACATTAACCCGGTAATCATGGCAACCCCCAACAAACCAATCAGCGCCTCGATCGCCACGAGCAAATTGGCATAAAAGGTTTTAGGATACATTGCGCCATAGCCAATGGTTGCCATGGTTTGAACGCTGAAGAAAAAGGCATCGACTAAGGAACCAGGTCTGGCATTTGCGATCGATTCGCCCCCTAAAACATAGGCAACGGCAAACAGTAAATTACTCACCAAATAAAGCCCAACTGCCAAGCCCAAGAACTGGAGCCAAGACATGGTAAGCAGCAAGTGATAGAGATCTCTCCAGAACGCTGGCTCCGCGTTGATTTGCAAAAAGGTGGTGCGTCCATTGGGACTCGTCAACGTTTTATAGGACTGCCGCCGCCCACTTCTAGAATTGAGCAACGATCTTGGCTGGCGTTCGATTTTTGTCATGAATAGCTACTCGCGATCGCCAATAGAAACTAGGTTATCTGAGATTTGGAACCCATCTTATCTGCACTCCATTATGCCACCGCTCTCACGACTGCCTGGGCATCGCGCAGCAAGCCTTTGGCAATCCGAAAAAGCTCTTGCCCGGTATGCAAGTAGTCTTCATCGTAATTGGCAGTGAAGTACTCTAGCTGCTCAATCCCGTCTTCCACGCGGTTCAGGCAGTAGAAAAGATGTTCTGCGGCACCCGCAACACTGGCAGGATTGGGCAGGGAACGAAAGATTTTTTCGGCTTGCATCAGCCAGTCCTGACAGTCTTCTAAATAAAGCTGGAAGTCGCGCATCAGTTCATCGTCAAACGGATCGGCTGATAAGTCATTAATTTCATCTTTGAGCGGATCTAGGATGTCGCGGATCAGCCGATTTACGGGCGTATAAACCAGTTTGAGCCATTGATCTAGCTCGGTATCGGCTTGCTGCCCCGTTTTCTGCTGCTTGCGATAGTGAGCTTGAGCGGCAGCAGTGCGCTGTTGACGCTGATTTTTGGCAGGTGACCCACCGTCCGATGAAAAACCTGCATCTAATTGAGTGCGGTAAATCCGCAACTGATCATAGGATCGGCGATTGTGGGGATCGCCCAAAACCTCGTATGCAGCGATCACCGTGGTTATTTTTTCGTGGTTATTGGTGCTGCGATTGCGATCGGGATGAAAAAGCTTAGCAAGGCGGCGATACGCCTGCTTAATTTCTGCCTGGGTTGCCGTTGGGCTAACTTCCAGAATGCGGTAGTGATCGGGGTCTGCCATGCAAGTATTCTATCGTGCTTGCTAGAACATCAAGATCATACCCTGCATTGCTTTCTGCTGGTTTATGTGGCTGGAAAATGACGGCAATATCATTGACATTTGTTAGAGTTTCCCGGTCAAAATCTGAACAGCGGTTAATTTCAAGGTTGGAAAGATGGAAGATTGAATCAACGCCTCGCCCTGGAATTCCGTCAGGTCATAAAATGCGCGATCGAGCAGCCCAATAGTAACCTTCTCTTGCAGCGGGTCTACAATCTAGTATTCAGGGATTTCTAAGAGTCCATACTCGGAGCGTTTGGAGCGATAGTCATCTGCTTGGGTAGAAGGGCTGACGACTTCAACGACCAGAATTGACTTGGCTCCTGATTGTATCCTCGTCCCTTCACTGCTACCCGCTGCTCAGCTAGTTTAGTGATTAACAAGAGTCAGTTCAGGGTCTTGAAATAGAGGTGTGCTGAGGTAGCGTTCGCCAAAGCTGGGTTGGATGACCACGATCAGTTTTCCGGCATTTTCAGGACGACGAGCAACTTGGATGGCGGCGTAGAGGGCAGCACCGCTGGAGATACCAGAAAGCAAGCCTTCTTCACGAGCAAGCCGCCGACCATAGGCGATCGCCTGATCATCCGTCACAGTAATCACTTCATCAATCAGGTTGACATTCAGCACGGGCGGCACAAAGCCTGCGCCAATCCCTTGAATCTTATGCGGACCAGGACGACCGCCGGATAGCACGGGGCTGTTGGCAGGTTCCACGGCGATCGCTTTAAATTCAGGCTTCCGCTGTTTCAGCACTTCCGCCACACCTGTAATCGTGCCGCCGGTGCCAATTCCCGCCACAATCATATCCACCTGTCCATCGGTATCGTCCCAGATTTCCTCTGCGGTTGTCTCTCGGTGAACTTGAGGATTTGCCGGATTGCGAAACTGTTGCAGCATATAGGCATCAGGCGTACTGTCTACAATTTTTTGCGCCCTCGCAATACAGCCACTCATCCCTTCAATGCCGGGAGTTAGCTCCAGTTCGGCTCCATAGGCACGCAGCATTGCCCGACGCTCTGAACTCATCGTTTCAGGCATTGTCAAAATTAAGCGATAGCCCTTGGCTGCGGCTGCCATTGCCAGCGCAATTCCAGTATTTCCAGAAGTGGGTTCCACCAGCACTGTTTTTCCTGGTGTAATCCATCCTTCCCGTTCTGCTGCATGGATCATGCTGATCCCAATCCGATCCTTCACGGAGGCAGACGGATTCATACTCTCTAACTTAAAAACAATTTGGGCAACACATCCCTCAGCTTGAGGAATGCGATTGAGTTGCACAAGCGGCGTATGACCAATCAGATCGGTAATATTATTAGCAATTCGCATGGTTTTCAATCAGGGTAGCGATGGACAAAGTTGATCATGAATTGAAGGTTCAGTTCAGGCTAGATTCAGTTGAAGCTAGATGTAATACATGATATCTAGCTGGCGACGAGCATCGCGCTTTTCACAAATATCTTGTAATGTATACCGCTGGAGAACCGTTTCAGAAGCGGTATGAGCTTCCTGCCAAATTTCACAAATGACCGTATTCTCAACGGTTTTTGGCTCATCGTCTTCTGCCATTTGAGCATCTGCTCCTTCCAGGCAGTTCATGACTTCAAGTAAGTTAATTTTCCAAGGTTCCCGCGATAAGATGTACCCACCCTTCGCGCCGCGCTGCGATCGCACCAAGCCTCCCCGTCTTAGCGCCGCCAAAAGCTGTTCTAAATAGCGATCGGGGATATTCTGTTGAGCCGCGATTTGACGAATTTGCAGCGGCTCACCCCCGGTATAGTGGGCAGCCAGTTCAACCAGGGCAAGGATCGCGTATTCATTCTTACAAGAAAGTTCCACAGGTTCAAACCAAGGTAGTATCCAGAAGCAAATGCCTCTTTTCTCTATCATACTACGGTTCATCACTAGGGTTTTGATAGTTTATGGCTGATTTTTGGCAACCTCCCCACAGCGGCTATCACTGGGATGGCAGCCATCGCCGTTTTTTTGAAGGCTGGTACTTCCGGCTGACTTTACCAGATGTTCGCCAAACGTTCGCGTTCATGTATTCCATCGATGATCCCCAAGGCGGAAGCCTCCTCAGCGGCGGAGTCGCTCAAATTTTAGGTGCAGACGAAGAGTATTTGTGTCGCACTTTTCCAGTGGTAAAGGGATTTTGGGCAGAGCGAGAAAGTTTGGCGTTGCGGCATTGGGGAACAGGGAACAGGGAACAGGGAACAGGATTGTTAGAACCGGAGGTGTTCGATCGCGTTATTCAGGAAGGATATCAAGTGAGTGCAACGCTGCATCAGGGGCGTTTGCAGGAACCGTCGGGGAAAATGGCGCGCTGGTGCTATCAGGTGCAGCCGATCGATGGGTGGGGAAATCGGGGTGAACGGCAGCAGCGATCGACGGCGGGATGGTTGGCATCGTTGCCGATTTTTGAACCGGGCTGGCAGGTTTTGATGGCACACGGTTTAGCAACGGGTTGGATGGAGTGGAACGGGCAGCGCTACGAGTTTTGCAATGCGCCTGCCTATGCCGAAAAAAATTGGGGGGGAGCCTTTCCACAAAAATGGTTTTGGATTCAATGCAACAGCTTTGATGGAGAGCCAGACCTAGCAGTGACAGCAGGCGGTGGCAGGCGAGGCGTACTCACATGGATGGAGTCGGTGGCGATGGTGGGGATTCATTATCAGGGGAAATTTTATGAATTTGCGCCCTGGAATGCCAAAATGCGATGGCAGGTTTCACCCTGGGGCGATTGGCAGATGTGGGCTGAAAATGACTTATATCGGGTAGAACTGGTGGGGAAAACAGCGAGATCGCCCGCCTTAGTCCGCGTTCCCACCGCTCAAGGATTCGTCTTATCCTGTCGAGACACTACTCAAGGCGAACTTTCCCTGACGCTTTGGAATCGGGCAAGCGATCGCCTGATCATTCGAGCCAACAGTTCCTTGGCTGGCTTAGAAATCGGCGGCGAACCGTGGCATGAAACCTGGATCGGCTGATACTCTACTTGATATCAAAACTTAAAACCGCCCATGAACTACTGGCTAATAAAATCGGAACCCGATGTCTACGGCATTGCGGACTTGGAGCGCGATCGCCAAACTATTTGGGATGGCGTGCGGAACTATCAAGCCCGTAATTTCCTCAAATCGATGCATCCAGGAGATTTGGTATTTTTTTACCACTCCAACACCACAGCCCTAGGGATTGTCGGCTTAGCAAAAATCACCCAATCCCCAGTGATTGATCCCACCCAGTTTGACCCTAGCAGCCAGTATTACGATCCAAAAGCCACCCCAGAAAATCCCCGCTGGCACACCGCGATCGTGGAATTTGTCGAAACCTTTCCTACCCTACTCACCCTGGATAGTCTGCGCCAAACCTTCACCCCCGATGAACTGTGGCTCGTGCGCCCAGGCAATCGCCTTTCCGTCATGCCCGTGCCCGAAGAAGTGGCAATCAAGATTTTGGCAAAAGTGAGGCAGGCGAATGAGGCATGACAAATGAGGAATGGTAAGGGAAAACTCAAAACTTAAAACTCTCATCTCTCATCGTCCCAACTCAGCACTCCCATGATTTCCTTCGACAAAATTAGTCCCACCGCCTTACTCGTCACCTATGCCCGTCAATTTAGCGATATTCCCTATGGGTTAGAGATTTCGGAATTGGTGGATGCTCAGTCGGTGGTTAAGCAGTATGCAACCAACGGCATAGAAGACTTGAAGTATTTTGCGCCTGTGATGGAAGCACGATACAAAGCGACAAATGGGTTGTTGGCAACGTTTGACTGTCGGCAAATTTTGGAACTGGCATCAGGGTTGCTGCCACGCGGCATGGTTCTGTCGGGCAACCCAGAGATTACATTTGTGGAAAGTGATTTGCCGCTGATGATTGAGCAGAAACGGGCACTGGTCGATCGCCTGATTGAACCTCGCCCTAATCTACACTTTGCCGCGATCGATGTGACGGCGACTCCAAGTCAGTTTCCGCTGAATGCTGAGTATTTGCGTTTGAGCGAACCGATCGCGATCGCCTGTGAAGGCTTGCTGCAATACCTGACTCTGCCCGAAAAACAGCAGGTGTTTGCCAATGTGCGGCAGATGTTGCAGCAATACGGCGGCGTGTGGATCACGCCGGATCTGACCACCAAACAGCGGCGCAGTCAGCTACGAAACTACAATCCCGCTATGGAACGGATTTTACAGGCGATCGCCCAAAACACCGGGCGATCGACCTTGGATAATAGCTTTGAAAATTCAGAACACCTCCAGCAATTCGTTGCCGATCAGGGGTTTCACCTCCAAACTTTCAGCCTCATTGACATCCTCGATCAACTCTCATCTCTAGAGCGTTTGAGCATTTCCGTCCAGGACATCACCCCTCTGCTAGCCGGAACTTCCATTTTCGCTTTGACGCTTGAGGGATGAACCGTCTGGACTAATGGGACAAGTGCCCAACGAAGCGGATAACCCTTTAAATTGCAAAGACAAGGGGCGATCGCTTCTAGAATCGAGAAAGCATAGCGAAGCACTACCGAAAGTAACTCAATCAACGTGAGGGATCTATGAATGTTGCAACACCCAAGCGATTCACGATCGACGAATATCATCGGCTTATCCAACTCGGTTTTTTACAGGAAAGCGAACGGGTTGAGCTGATTCGGGGAGAATTAATTCAAATGGCTGCGAAAGGAACACCACACACTGTCTGTTGCGCGATTCTGTGTCGCCAACTCGATCGACTGCTTGGCGATCGAGCAGCCATCCGGGGTCAAGACCCAATTACCTTACCGAATCAGAGTGAACCGGAACCCGATGTCGTAGTTGCGCGAGGCAGAGACGAAGATTATCTAGCCCATCATCCGTATCCGCAGGACATTCTGCTGGTGATCGAGATTTCTGACTCTACCCTGACCTATGACCAAACCACTAAGCTGTCACTCTATGCCGAGGCAGAAATTGCGGAGTACTGGATTGTGAACTTGAGCGATCGCCAGTTAGAACGCTATAGCCAACCCTACCGCATGGTTCAAGGCAACGCTCACTATCTCAGCAAACAAATTTCGCTGCCCCATCAGTCGATCGCGTTGCCTGGTTTTGGGGATGCCCAACTGGATCTGAGCCGAATTTTTCCAGAAGCGGCGATCGCTCCTCTAACTCCCTGCTGATTTCTGACGATAATTTTTGATCAAAGCTTGAAAGCGTTTATTGCTGTGCAACATTTCCAAATCGGGATCAGTGGCGGCAGCAGGCAGGTATTTTTGGGGATTGATTTGGATAGCTTGGGAAATGTGGTCTACGGCAAGGGTAGTTTTGCCCTGCATAGCGTAGCAGTAGCCTTTGTTATAAATGCCGTTAGCGTGGTTAGGATGGACTTTTAGGGCTTGATCGATGCTGGCGATCGCGTCGCGAATTTTGCCCATTTTAGCGAGGGCATAGCCGCGATTATCCCAGGCTTCGTAGTTGGTGGGATTGGTGGCGATCGCTTGATCATATGACGCGATCGCTTCCTTTGCCCTTCCCGATCGCCGGAGCGCTAATCCGCGATTATTCCAGGCTTGGGTGGATTGTGGATCGAGTTGGATAGCTTCATCATAGCTAGCGATCGCCTCGGTTTCTTTACCTTGCTTGGCGAGTAAATTGCCCCGGTTGATCCAGCTAGACACATGCACCGGACTGGCAGCGATCGCCCGCTCATAGCTTGCCAGCGCTTCGTCTCTTTTGCCCGATACATCCAACGCGCAAGCTCGGTTAAACCAAATTTGCGGCTCATGGGGATGAATTGCTAATGCTTTATCGAAGCTGCTGATGGCACTATGAAAACGCCCCAGTTCCACAAAAGCATTGCCGCGATTGGAGTAGGCTTTGAAGTCGTTGGGGTTGAATTCTAAGGCACAGTCATAGGCATGAATGGCATCTTGAAACCGCTTCAGTTGCACCAACGCATCGCCCTTAGTACTCCAGGCTTTGTAATCCATTGGCTGGAGTTGCAGCAACAGTTCAAGAGGCGCGATCGCCTCTTTGGGGCGCTCCATCTGCACCAGCAAAATTCCCTTATTTTCCAGCGCTCTCAAATTACTGGGGTTGATTGTCAATGCTTGATCAAAACTGGTAAGTGAAGCATCCAACTGTCGCAAATGCCCCTGACATAGGGCTTTACAACACCAGGCGGCATCATGATTAGGCTGCTGCTGAATCACTTGATCTAAAACGGCGATCGCGTCTGCCCAATCTCGCAGTTCAAATAAATCAACGCCCCGCTGAAACAAAGTTGCATGATCTGAATTCATGAATGGATGGCAAATAGACCTCCTGCATAAATCATGAGGCATGTGCCAGTTCGTAGTTCAACAAGCCAG
>QBMH01000003.1 GCA_003249025.1 Leptolyngbya sp.
CATTTAGCCCATGACATCCCACTCCTATTTTCCTTCTTTCAATAGAACAGCCCTGCCCATAAAATAGGGGTTTGAGGCTCCCTCAAATTTAGGGATTCTTCCAGAATTTGCAAGGGTTTGCACGGTTTCTTGCGATTTCCAACCACTCTTTTGGGGCTAAAACCCCTGCTCTGAAAGGGTTCATTAGGTTTTTCAGGGACGACTAACTATCTAGGAGGCTTTATTCAAGTCAAATTCGCGACTCCAATTGGAGAAGTATGCTTTGGGTGATAGCCCTCGTTAGGATGTAGGGGTGATGAGCCGTAGGTTGGGAATTTCGCGGAAATCTTTGATGTTTTGAGTGACGAGTGACAAGTCATGGCGTATGGTGGTTGCTGTACTTCAAGCATCTTGAGGTGAAATAGGTCGTCCGACATTTTGTAGATCGGCAAAAACAGAGACGTTACGTGACGTGAACCCCAATCTGCCCTTTGAACTCCACACTCCATACCCAATTATTCGGCTTGTAGCGTTGTTTTAGAGACCATACGGGTTTTCTTACGATCGCCTTCCGACAGTTCTTCGCCGGATTGGAGTCGTGTCGCGTTTTGTTGCAGAACGGTGGCGGCTCCTTCATCGCCCATTTGCAACGCAGTTTTGGCAGCAGTTTGCATCATCGTTGCTGCACCCGCCATATCGCCCTGTTGCAGCTTGGTTTCCGCAATTTTGGTTTGTCGATATTTTCCTAATGCCAGGATTTGTTGCTGCACGTCAGGATTTGGATTTGGCTGAAAGTCGCTGAGATAGTCGGCATAAACCGGAATTTTTTCAGAGAGCAACCCTTCGGCGTTGGTTGCTGGGTCATCGTAGCGAATCTGTGCTTGGGCGATCGCCTGCGATCCGGCTGCCATCTGATTCAGGTATAAGTTCGCCAAAATGATTCTAGGCACCTCAACCATTAAATCTCCTAATCGCACAATGGACTGAGAACCTTCTTGTAGCACCGTTAGCTCAATCGTGTCGGGTGCCACCTGAGAAACGGGCTTTAGCTCTGCCAGCCGTACGCCAGGGGCAAGAGACAACAATAAATGAGCGTTGGTTAACCCAATGGATTGCACCCGGTTTAGCAACCGACTAAACTCTGCCACGGCTTCTTCTGGATTTTGAATGTAAGACATGGCACCTCCGCCCGCATCGGCAATGCTTTCTAATACATCTTGATTCCAAGCATCACCTAAGCCGAGGGTGTTAATCGTCAGGTTGTAACCCGTCGCCAATTTAGCTAGTTTTAAGCAGCGATCGTTATCGCCATGCTCATTTTCGCCATCGGTGAGTAAAAACGCCTGGGAGATGGTGCCTTGCTTTCCTTTTGCCATTTCTTCTACGCCAAGACGCAGCCCCTCATCGATCGCCGTGCCCCCACTTGCCTTCAGTTGATTGATTTGGAGTTTTAAACTGGCAGGATTATCCACGATTTGATGGGGCACCAGCACTTTTGCCTTGTGGTCAAACCCGATGATCGAAATGCGATCGCCCAACGATAATCGATCCACTAATCGCTGAGCCGCCTGACGAATCGTGTCGATCGATCGTCCGCTCATGGAACCACTGTGATCCAAAATTAGGCAGAGATTCAGCGGTGCCGTGCGGCTAAATTCATCCGCGATTCCCGCAGGGAGCGTTTCACGAATCGCCGACATCGAAACTGATAGCTGGCGCTGACTCAAGGGCTGAGCCACATCCACACTGGCATCACTCAGGGCAACCTGTAAACCAACTCTCATAAATGAATTATCCTGTCGCAGCGTGAGATAGAACAAAGTCAGGGCTTAAAGGCTAAAATTAGGAGCTACTCAGAGAGTCCAAGGATTAAAAGCTTAATCTAATACTCCAGCATAGGCGAAATGCTGGAATAGGGACTGTCACGCTACTATGAATAAACAGTGCCGTTCTCCTAGGCAAAACATTTCAGGCGATACGCTGCTATGACATCATCCATTCAAGCTGCTCAGTCCCCCTACGGTGGTGGAGATTCCTACATGCGGACTCCGCCGCCGGATATGCCGTCTCTTCTCTTGAAAGAGCGCATCATTTACCTTGGATTGCCCCTTTTCTCATCCGATGATGTGAAGCGGCGAGTCGGGATTGATGTGACCGAATTGATCATTGCTCAACTTCTTTATCTTCAGTTTGAAGATCCAGAAAAGCCCATTCGGTTTTATATCAACTCCACTGGCACCTCTTGGTACGATGGCGATGCGATCGGCTACGAAACCGAAGCCTTCGCAATTTGCGACACCCTAAGCTACATCAAACCACCGGTACATACGATTTGTATTGGTCAAGCATTAGGCACCGCAGCCATCATTCTGTCTTCTGGTGCCAAAGGGTTTCGTGCCAGCCTGCCCCATGCCTCAATTGTGTTAAACCAACCTCGAACAGGCACTCAAGGACAGGCAACTGATATTCAAATTCGGGCAAAAGAAGTGTTGGCAAATAAGCAATCCATGTTGGATATCTTAGCCAAAACCACGGGTCAATCTCCTGAAAAGCTAGCAAAAGACACCGATCGGATGCTTTACATGACTCCGCACCAAGCGGTGGAGTATGGATTGATTGATCGAGTTTTAGAAAGCACAAAAGACGCACCCAAAGAAGTTCTTGCCGCTGCTAGTTAGCATTATCGACTCAAGTAATTTTTTTATTCAAAGGAGTATCTCTTATGCCTATCGGCATCCCTAGTGTTCCCTATCGTCTTCCCGGTAGCACTTACGAGCGCTGGATTGATATTTACACCCGGCTAAATCAAGAACGGATTATCTTTTTGGGGCAAGAGGTCACGGATTCCCTAGCAAATTCCACCATTGCAGCAATGCTGTACTTGGATTCGGATGATCAAAACAAGCCCATTTACCTTTACATCAACTCTCCAGGGGGTTCGGTGACTGCTGGCATGGCAATTTATGACACCATGCAGCACATCAAATCTGAAGTAGTCACCATTTGTGTGGGCTTAGCAGCATCCATGGGAGCCTTTTTACTAACAGCAGGCAGCAAAGGCAAACGGTTGGCACTCCCTCACGCGCGGATTATGATTCACCAACCGCTGGGGGGCACCGGACGACGACAAGCGACTGACATTGAAATTGAAGCGAAGGAAATTTTGCGGATTCGCCACGAGCTTAACGGCTTGATGGCAGAGCGGACAGGGCAATCGATCGAAAAAATCCAAAAGGATACCGATCGCGACTACTTTATGTCTGCTCAAGAAGCAAAAGAATATGGCTTAATTGATAGCGTGATTGAAGCGGTTCATTAGGAATCCTCTTCAGGTTCTTGTCATCAAACTGCCTCAGCAATGGCAGAATGCTTATTATTTTGCCATTGCTGAGCTTAATGAATTCCGCAGACTGCTATCGATTGCTTGGACTTTCTGGTGAGGCTTCCTTTGAGGATGTCAAGTCTGCCTATCGAGGTTTAGCAAGAAAATATCATCCCGATGTTAGCTCTGGCGATCAACGAGCCAAGGATAAGTTCATTGAAGCAACCCTTGCCTACAAATGGTTGCTCAATAGCTTGCCTCGTGAAGGCACCCAACGCCAAACTGTAACAACCCAGTATCGGCACCAAGCCTCAACATCAAAATCCAGTCCTAGCAAACAGGCTAAACAAGTGGTGCCGGTTCAAGTGAACCCGTCGCTTTCTCCTTTAGAGCAGCAGCTAAAGGCTAGCTCCTATCAACAGCTACAGCAGCTTTTGAGAACCCAAAAATTTCCCAGAGCGATCGCCCTAGTCGAAAGCTTAGCCCAACGCATGTCCCGCGACCCAGAAGTGATTCAGTGGCAAGCGATCGTCTACCAGCAATGGGGGCGTTTTCTGATTCGAGATCAGCAAATTGACAAAGCCCGAATTTATTTGAGAAAGGCGCTACAGACCGATCCCCATAACCGATCTCTGTGGGCAGAAGTTGAAAAAGATTTCCGCTGTATTGAGCAAATGGTCTAAAAGAAAATACTGAATTTTGACGAAGTTGAGCCTCATAACCCTTCTAAAAAGGCGAAGCTTCCCTCTACAGGTGCATTTTCGGAAGGACTTTGATATAATTTAAACGAAGGGATTCTATTTAGACACTTTGGTTCTACGCAGTGAGACGCGCTTCTCACACAATCTCTCTAAATATTCTTTAGATCAAGCTCATAAAACTAGATTTAGCTAAGAACTTTGGTAGATCTCATCGAGAGTTTACGGATTTTATACTTTTGGTTTATTGCTAATACGGCGCTTAATTTTTGAGTTGTCCGTCTGACCTGTTGAATAGTACAGGGTTTTTTGAGTGGTAGCTATTTCTTCTCATTCAGTGAAGCGAAGTTGGAACACGATTAGCTTTGCTTCAACTCTTTATTTAGTCCCTATTTTGGAGTTGCTGCTAGCGGAAATTCCACTTCAATGGCGACCAGAGGTGAAGCTTGGGTTGCAAGAGGCTTTGGTGAATGCAGCAAAGCATGGGAACAAGCTAGACCCCGGCAAAACGGTCTTAGTTCGTTTTTCAATTATCACCGACCAATATTGGTGGATCATTTCAGATGAAGGGGCTGGATTTAGACCACCCCAAGTTTGGGAGGTTGAGTTAGATCAAAGCCCAGTTTGCCAAGAGCGGGAATGCGGTCGTGGACTTTATATTCTCCACCAAGTTTTTGATAAAGTGCAATGGAATCGCCAAGGGACAGAGCTTCGCTTATGTAAGCAAGTGAAAAATCTCTCTAAGATGCCCATGGTTCCATAAAGAGGCACTATTTTTCACTCAGATAGGGTGTTATTTCTGCTCAGAATCAACCTTTTTTGTTGAGAGGGTTGGTGCCATGAAGTGATAAGGCGGCAAAGCTGTTTCAACCAAGAATTGGTAAAGTGTGCAGTGCTCTTGCAATATTTTAGTCACATCTTGAATAGTTCCATTGCCTGTCTGCTTGGCTAGTAAGAAGAGGATTTTTTCAGGTGTAGCGGTTTCAGTGGATAAAACCACTGGGCAGATTCGATTAATGGTTTCTAGCAATTGTTCAAATTGAGCTAACTGTAGTTGCTGTTGCTCTTGGTGCGTTTGAATGTGCTGTTTTTTGGCGCGAAAGTAGTCTTTTCCTTTAAGACCTGGTGGAATTGGGATTTCTAAAATTTCTAGAGGAATAAGCTTTAAGCGATATTCTGCTTTGCCACTGAAATACTTGAGATAAGCAAGATAGCGAGATTGATGCGTATCTAGATCAGCAATTAACTCTTCCTCTGAGAGAAAAGCGCTGAATCGGAGCGGTAGAACGGTTGTTTGCAGAAATAGGGCGCGAATGATGCGATCGTGAGCCAAAATCGCGTTTAACAGGAGTGCGTCGTCCTTCTGTAAAGTTTCCAGTTCAAGATTTGGCTCTACAACAATCGATAAAGCTCCATTGCTGACCATCTGCAACGTTTCTGAGGTGCCTTCTGGTAGCGTTAAAGCTATCGCAGCGTTCACAATGGCATAGGAATGCATTGGTCAAATCCCTCATCAAGAGGGGCGAAAAAGGTGATTGTGTTCTGGATTGTACAAATGCGATCGCGCTTGCGAAATAGCAGGAGTGCATTCCTGATGGGCGATCGATTTTGGTACAGTAGCCGCCGCCAAAGCAGGGCTAATAATATACATCGTTGTGCGAACCAAATGTTCCGCCTGGGTCACCTCTGCCATCTGGGACAATGGCACCAGCAAAATTTTCTCATCCTGCCAACCAATACGAAAGCAAATCGCAACGGGAGTATGGGCAGGGTAGTGCTGCATTAACCGCTGCTGGGCATCCTCCACATGTCGGGCGCTTAAATATAAGCAAAGACTAGCCTGATGCGCTGCCAAGGTTGTCAATTCTTCTGACGCGGGTACTTGAGTGCGTCCACTGATGCGGGTCAGAATGATGCTTTGAACAACTCCTGGAACCGTTAGTTCCACTCGCAGTTTCGCAGAAGCAGCCTGAAAGGCGCTAATTCCTGGAATAACTTCAAAGGGGATCTCAGCTTCCAACAACGCCTGCATTTGCTCTTGAACGGCTCCATACAAACAAGGATCGCCTGAATGAAGCCGCACAACTGACTTTCCTGCCCTCACCCGCGCCACCATCACCGATAGAATTTCTTCTAAGGTTTTGTGCGCTGTCCGAATCACCTCAGCTTGGGAGCGCACTGATCGCAACATCGACTCAGGCACCAAAGAGTCAGCAAATAAAATCACATCTGCTTGGGCTAATAGACGGTGTGCTTTGACTGTCAGTAGCTCTGGATCACCGGGACCCGCACCCACGATATAAACCGCAGGTTGAAGCAAGGGCTGAATAGAATTTTTTAACGAATTTGTCATAGGTTTTGCAATTTAAATTCAATTACTCCGGATAGGAGCCTGAATTTTAGAAGAAAGAAGTGGTAGATGCACCCTGATTAAAGCCCTGGAGTTTATCTCCGGGGTTTTCTTTTCTTCACGTTGGCTCAGCATTCCATCAGTGAGTGATTGGGTCAATGATCAGCCTACTTACTGAATTTATTGGTTAGAATCGCTCAGATCTGTATTTTGCAGCGCAGCAGGCACAACGTCGGGCAGCGATCGCCCCAGCTTATACAACCAAATTAATCCCAACACTCCTATCGTGATTTCAACGAGGCTGATCACTTGGGCTATGCGGAGCGCCCCAAACATCAAGCTATCGGTTCGTAACCCTTCAATCCAAAGCCGTCCGGAGCTATAAGCAACCAAATAAACCAAAAATAACGTGCCTTTCTTGAGTTTAGGGTTGCCTTTTAAGTCTCTAAAAAACAACATCATTAACAGGGTGAAAACCATCAAATTCCATAGCGACTCATATAAAAAAGTGGGATGGTAGAACTCTACGGTTTCAAAGCCAAAGGGACGGCGATCGCGGGGAATAAACAATTTCCACGGCAAATCTGTAGGGCTACCAAATGCCTCAGAATTAAAGAAATTGCCCCAACGCCCAATTGCCTGCCCCAGAATTAACGAAGGTGCAACCAGATCCGCTAGCTGCCAAAAAGAAATCTGCTTTAAGCGCGAAAAAATCAGTGCTGCCACTAACCCGCCCAAGATGGCTCCATGAATCGCAATACCCCCTTTCCAAATTGCGATGATTTGATCAGGATGGTTTGCATACTCTTGCCACTGAAACAGGACGTAATACAATCGGGCGCTAGGAATAGCCGCAACCACTAACCAAATCGCCAGATCGGCTATCAACTCTGGATCGATCCGACGACGACGCGCTAAATACTGAGATAAATTCACCCCGATTAATACCGCAGATGCAATCAGCAAGCCATACCAGCGAATCGAAAACCCAGTTCCCTGAAAAAAAGGAAACTCTGACCCTGGAGAAGTAAATTGAAAAGCAGGAAGCAGCATGGAAGACAAGGGACGTTCTCCTAAGAACGATTAGATCAGTGACCGCTGTAAATGACTACCGTGCCACAGCCTTGATTCTAAATTGCTATGGATAATTTTGAAGGAAAAGTCTTCTGCTTAGAAAATTGCGATGAGCAACAAAAAAGTGGGGCAACCCTCAGGCTGTCTCCCACTCCAATCCCGCTAGATTAATCATTGCTTAGCTTAGACACCGTTTAACGAACTGACCGATAAAGCAATTAATTGCGTCAGTTATCTAAAATGCACCCTTTTTATTTAGAACCACTAACACCGTTTTTAGAATCAATTGAAGATCATATATAATCGACCATTTCGCTTGATACGCTACATCCATTTCCACGATCGCTTCAAAGTCCAACACGGTTGATCGACCGTTTGCCTGCCATTCCCCCGTGATTCCAGGTTTTACGTTCAATCGCTCCCAGTGGTGCCGCTTGTATGCTATGACCTCATCAATCGTTGGCGGACGAGTTCCTACTAAACTCATGTCGCCTTTCAGCACATTCCAAAATTGGGGAAGTTCATCTAGACTGGTTTTACGTAAAAATCTGCCAACGCAGGTAACTCTAGGATCGTTGCGATTTTTAAAGATGCCGCCTTTCGCTTCGTTATTCACTAAATGCTTTAATTTATCTGCATCCACAACCATGGAGCGAAATTTCCAAATTTTGAAGGTTTTGCCTTGGTGACCGCACCGAATCTGGCTATAAAAAAGCGGACCAGGGTTGTCAAATTGGGTAGCGATCGCCACTGGAATAGCAACCATCGCAGTGATCATTAGCCCAATTAAAGCCCCTGCAATATCAATGAAACGCTTAATGCTGCTCCGAACAGAAGGATGCACTACCGAAGGACAATCTTGAACTTCTTTGGTTAATGACAGGGAAAACTGACTTGCTTGCTCTAACAGGAGGGATTGAACAGTAGATGAATTAGTGGTAATCACGGGCTTTGCCTGCACGGGTAGATAGGGATTGACTTGCCTCAAGACAACCATAGGTAATTACGCTGAGAGTACCTAGTAAAAGTAAAAGCGTTTGCTCAATCTTTGAACTGGCGCTGCCTATTTAAAGTTCTGATGTTTTTTCTTATCTAAAACGCATTTTTGTTTTTAGTACAGATCGCAAATCAAGGATGAAGTGCTATGTCTAAACTGTTTTTTGAAAAACCTGCAAAGATTCTGGGTAGATAGAGACATCCTTTTTCACACTGAACCAGTGAATGAGTGCGCGATCGCGCTAAATCTGGTTGGGCTAAATCTGGTTTGACAGAGGATTGTTGTATTACTCCACTCAGAGAATGGGCTAAGTCGGTACTAATTTGCATCGCAACCACAGCGGCTCCATGACGATTCAGATGACTAGGATCGGCAAAGTAGCGATTTGCATCAAGCCCCAACTGCAAGCCAAGATCTTTAAATCTAAACCGCTGAGACCGATCAAATCGGCGCATCTCCCGACGAAACTGATTTTCATAGGTAAATCGCGCGCGATCTAAATAGGTTTGCGTCAAAGGAAGATTGACAAACACGAGGGGAATTCGCCTATTTTTTGCAAAACTGACCACTCGCTCCAGGGCATTTATTTGCCTACCAGCTAAAGTGAACCCGCGATAGTCTGCGTCGTAGTAACCCGATACTCTAGGAAACCGTTGAAAGTAAGTGTCAGGATTAAATTGAGTATTAACAGCTTGAAAGCCCAATGCTTCAAACGTTATAGCGGGTTGCATTGACAAAGTTGAAGGCATTTCTGCTCGTATTGTCACTTTGGCAGGTTGATGACACAGAGTGTTTTTAATGGCACTCAATGGCATTTGTCTTGGTTTATTTGATAGGAATTTTAATGGAGATATCAATTGCAATGGCAGTGCATCCATGCAAATTTGCCCGACTTCTAACCCATGAATTGGGCGATTGGGTGAACGAATTTTTGCGTTGAACTGATAGCCCAGGGAGGCACGAATATTATTAAAGGTATGGTCAATCCGACCGCTGTTGAAGGCGCGTGCCCCATCTGCCCAAACAATCAGGCGAGGCAGTTGTTCAGCGGTTAGTAATTGCCGTAGCAGCCAGTCTACAACTTGGGCGGTGGCACCATTGATGCCAAAGTTAAACACTTTAAGGTTAGGATAGCCGCGTTTTGTGAGGGCATACTGAAGCGCGATCGGATCGACTCCCTGTAAGGCACGGGAGCTACCCACAATCAAAATGTCGGGCTTGCCAAATTGGGTTAGGTAGGAGGCATAACGCTGGAGTTGGCGATCGAGTTGCTCACTATTAAATGAGGGATAGTAAGAGGGTGATAAAGGACTTTGGTCTGGCTTGGGAGACCCTAGCACTGGAGTTGGCGGCTGAAAATAGGGCTGCGATTCGTGAAACGTTCGCGAAGCGTCTCCAAAGGAGAATCCCTTGGGGAATCGCTCGATTGGCGGCTCAATTTTAATTTCTACCACCACATCGCCCGGTGCAGGGGTTGCTGATTTGGCAACAGGGGCGATCGCGCCTATCAGGACATTTGCTGCCACTAAACCGAACTTCGCTCGTTTGACCCATCCCATATAAAACTTGAGAACGTGTTAACTCAAGTCAACCATAGCGATCTCTGCCTATGCAATCGGTTGTAATTAAAATTGCTTAAATCGGTCGCTTTTGTTGGGGTGGACGATTCACATTTTTGGCTTGCTTGATCGGCTGTTTGAGTCTGGAGACTGATTGCGGCACCGTACATCCTATGGGAATTTCAACTGTTTTGGGGTAAGTCTGCATTAGCTGAAAAAAACGTGAGGAGCTAAAGTTTCTAGGGTCCATCCGTTGCCCTGAGCGATCGACGGCTTTGTGAGTGGTAATACGAGTATCGGGTACGCCCGTTTTGGCAACGACCCAGGCAAGCGATTGATACTGCTGGATCGTATAGCCGCTGTGAGTTGGGGCATTTGTATTGCCGTCAGGTGGACTTTCCAGCGCTACATGGTAGGCAAAGTTATTGACAGACGGCGGAAATTTGGGATGGGTTTTAACGGCTTCTGCGACTCCATCGATTCCAATAAATATTGAATCGCCAGCGCCAAACGCTCGTTTGTCGGGAGGAACGAGATATAAAACTGTGCCATCGCGCTGAATCAAGGTATGGTAACTTGCCTGGTCATCATCATTGGGGTGGCGGGTACGGAAGAGGTTTAAGGTGCCGCCAGCAGAACCCACTGTCTCATGCAGCACCACTATTGGAGGTCGGTATGCAGGGTTGCCATTTACGTCTTTGAAGTAGCGATCGCCATAGTTCGTAGGATCAATCAAAAAAACCGCTTCTCGTGGCTGATAGCTGAATTGAGCGCGTGTTGTTGTGCTAAGAGTTTCACTAGGGGCGATCGCGGCTATCGTCCGATGAAAGCGCTCTAACTCGACTGACCCCAAAGCACGTTTGGACGAATTGCGTGATCTCAAAGCTTTACTTGTTTCTGGCTGCACTGCACAGGCTAACGGATCTACAGATTGGCTGATTTTTTGAGGAATTGTTGAGGCAACTTTTACAGACGGACTCTTGACAGATGACACTTTTGCGCGCGCGATCGATTTTGCTAAGGGTTTAATATCTACAGACCTAGAGACCATAGGAGACTCAAATTCAGATCGTTGAGTGTGCCCACTTGCCACAGTGACAACCAGTGTGATGGCGCATAGCGTGATTAGCAGAGTAACAGTGAACAGATTTCGCCTCACAACTCGCAATTACCTCGCAGCTTACAGAAAAATTCTCTAGTGGATACAATAACTGTTCACTTATGAAATTTAAACACTCATAAAGTGTTAAATTTTGCATCCTTCCTCAGTGTTATTTAAGATACATTCTGGTAGTTTGTTTTCAAATAGTCTGAGTATTATTTTTCAAACTGTTCATCAGCAATTCGCTGTTCGTCCTCGCCCTGTTTGTGTTGTTAGTTCGATAAGCCATCAAGGAGACTTTTGCAGAGTGAGCAATCGATATATGTATGTTCCCCGCCGTCAGGTCATTCGAGGACTGCTAGCAACAGCCGCATTTGGTGCAACTTCTAAGCTCTGGACGGGGTGTTCGCCTTCTCCAACGGATACTGCCAGCACGGGCGGTGGTGCTAGCCCAGATGCAGGTAAACCCATCACCATTGGTTTTATCTACAATGCGCCCAAAGCTGACTATGGCTGGAACCAAGCTCATGCGGTGGGTGCTGCCGCGATCGCCAGTATGCCCGGCATCAAAATTGTTGAGCAAGAGAGCGTTCCTGAAACCAAAGAGGTGCAGGAAGTTATGCGAAACATGATCGATCAAGATGGCGCAACCGTTATAATTCCGACCTCGTTTGGTTACTTTGAGCCGCATGTATTAGAAGTTGCCAAAGCCTATCCAAAAGTTCAATTCCTACACTGCGGTACGCTTTGGAAAGAAGGTCTGGCTAGCAACATCGGCAGCTTTTTCGCGCTGGTCGATGAAGGGCAATACCTTGCGGGACGCATTGCAGCCCAGGCAAGTAAAGGCGGCAAAATTGGCTTTGTGGGTGCAAAACCCATCAATCCTGTACTGCGGAACATCAACAGCTTCATGCTAGGGGCGCGTAGCGTTAAGCCCGACATCAAAATGCAGGTGATTTTTACAGGTGACTGGTCACTGCCCGTCAAAGAAGCAGAAGCCACAAACTCTCTTGCTGATCAGGGCTTTGATGTGATTGCGGTGCATGTTGATAGCCCCAAAGTAGTAATTGAAACAGCCGAGAAGAGAGGCGTATTATCAAGTGGTTTTCACTCCGATCAGTCTGCTTTGGCACCCAAAGGTTACTTAACTGGGACAATGTACAACTGGGGTACGATTTACAAAAAATATGTGGAGTTGTTAACAGCCGGTAAGACGCTGATGGATGGCGGCATTCCGCACCAATTCATTGGCGGTATTGCAGAAGACTACATTGGTCTGGCACCTTTTGGTCCAGCGGTAACTGAGCCGATCAAAAAAGATGTAGAGGCAGCAAAAGCCAAGCTAGTGGATGGATCAGCCGTTGTATACAAGGGTGCCATTAAAGATAATGTAGGCGCAGTCAGAATTCCCGCAGGCACGACCTATAAAGTGACCGCTCCTGAATTGACCAAAATGGATTGGCTGGCTGAAGGCGTTTCTGGGAAGACAGGTTGATATGGTGATAAATCGTTCTAACTGGCGATCGACGGCGGAATCTATCGCAATTCCGCTGGGGGCATTACTGGTTGCTCTGGTTTTGTTTGGCATCTTCTGCATGTTTGCTGGCAAAAATCCCTTTGCGGTTTATGGTGCGATCTTTAAAACCGCCTTTGGAAGTTGGAATGCATTTCAGGGAACGTTGATACGGGCTGCTCCTTTGATGCTGACCGCACTTTGTACGGCTCTACCCGCACGCTTGGGATTGATGGTGATTGGCAATGAAGGAGCCTTGGTGTTGGGCGGGTTGGGAGCGGCGGCGGTAGGGCTAATTTTGTCCTACGGCAGCATTACACCTAATCCAGCCCAACTGCAAACAACGTTGGGGCTGGCTCCAACGGTCGTGCAGATTGGCATGGCTCTTGGAGGGATCGTTGCGGGGGGCATCTGGATTGCGATCGTGGGTGCATTGCGCCATTATCGAGCAGTTAATGAAACGATCAGTAGTTTGCTGATGAATTATATTGCGATCGCTCTGCTTAACCACTTGGTGGAAGGTCCCTGGAAAGATCCTGCTTCTTTGAACAAGCCGTCTAGTTTTCCGATTCCTGAGCTATACCGGATTGGTAACATTGGCTCTACTCGGATTCACTACGGGCTGATTTATGGCTTAGTGGCTTGTGCGATCGCCTACTTTTTGATTCAGCACACCACGTTTGGTTTTGCTGCTCGCACGGCTGGCGGTAACGTCAAAGCGGCTCGAATTGCTGGGTTGCCTGTCGGTCAACTGACCATTATTATCTGCTTCCTAGCTGGCTCCTGTGCGGGTTTGGCAGGCATGGTCGAAGTTGCCGCTGTGCAAGGGCAGGCAAATGCCTCGATCGTCGCTGGCTATGGATATGCGGGCATTCTGGTTGCGTTTATTGCTCGCTATAACGCTTTAGCAGCCGTTGTTGTAGCGATTTTGTTAGGCGGCATTATTAACAGTGGTGGTGCGCTCCAGCGATCGTTTGGGATGCCCGATGCCACAGTTCTCGTGTTTCAAGGACTCGTCTTTTTAGTCGTTCTATACAGTGAATCGCTCTATGGACGCTTTAAAGTCTTCAAGGAGCCAGAGATTCCCTTAACTCCACCGACTGTGTCTTCTACAGCGGTGCCTGTCTAGCAGTTAAGGGGTTCGCTCATTGTTGATTGTTTCAATTGGTTTAACACAGTCCAGCAGTTTGATTTGGAGGCGCTCATTCAATGGCAGCAGAGGCACTCGGTTGGTGGGGAGTTCCATTAGGCATCTTGGCAGGCACCCTGCGAGGAAGCGCTCCCTTTTTATTCGTCAGTTTAGGAGAATGCTTGACTGAGAAAAGCGGCAAAATTAATTTGGGATTGGAAGGAACCTTGCTCACAGGCGCAATGAGTGCCTATGCCATTTCCTATCTAGCATCCGATAGATGGGGCATTCCAGCGACCATTTCTCCTTGGCTGGGTGTGCTGGTGGCGGGGTGTGCTGGCATGATTTTGGGCTTTATTCACGCTTGGTTGTCTCAGCAGCCCAAAGTGAATGATATTGCGGTTGGGATTGCCATGATTATTTTTGGTAGTGGCATCGCTTTCTTTTTTGGCAAAGCGTTCATTCAACCCAAAGCGCCTCAATTGCCGACGATCGACCTAGGAGGATGGAGTACGATGCCAGCTCTTCAGTCTGCCCTCAAAATTAGCCCTCTGTTTATCTTTGGGGTTTTACTTGCCCCTTTGATGGCGTGGTTCTTTAAATCGACTCGCTGGGGCTTATTTGTACGGGCGGTGGGCGACAGTCCTGATGCAGCTTTGGCAATGGGAGTTTCGATTAAACGAGTGCGAATGCTTTGCATTATTGCAGGTAGCTTTTTGGCAGGAATCGGTGGAGCCTGCTTGTCTCTTTACTATCCAGGGCTGTGGTCAGAGAGCATTTCCAGTGGTCAGGGTTTAATGGCGGTTGCTCTGGTCATTTTTGCCCGTTGGAACCCGATTCAATGTCTCTGGGCATCTTTATTCTTTGGCGGCGCTCAGGCGATCGGTCCCGCTTTACAGTCCGTTGGGATGGATCAAGGACGTTACCTGTTTAATGCGATGCCCTATATTTTGACCCTTTTGATCATGGTGATCACCTGTTCACCTAAGAAGACTTTATCGGGTGCGCCCGGTGCGCTAGGAACGATTACTGGCTAGGGGCGATCGGGCAATTCGTCAACGATCCCTACAGGAATCGCGGTTACACAGGCTGAGTTCTAAAGGTTTACGGAAAGCAATCGGAGATTTTAAGATGGCGGAAGTTGCGAATCCAATTGATCAGGTTGACCAAGCTATGCCGGCTGTGATTCATTCCACCGCTCCCCCAGATTTAGAAGTGGTCAATATGACCAAACGATTCGGCAACCTTGTTGCCTTGGATAGTGTGTCGCTGCATCTAAAGCCTGCCACGTTTCATGCGCTACTTGGTGAGAATGGTGCCGGAAAAAGCACTCTGGTGAAATGCATCATGGGCTTTTATCGTCCGACTCATGGGGATGTGTTAGTTGATCAACATTCCCGTGAAATTGATAGTCCTCGTGATGCTCAACGGTATGGCATTGGCATGGTCTATCAGCATTTCACCTCTGTGCCTGCCATGACTGTTGCCGAAAACCTGGTTCTGTCACGGCTGGAAAGTCCTAGCGTGATCAATTGGAAGCAGGAAATGGAGCATCTGGCGGCCTTTATGGAAAGTTCGCCATTTAAGGTGCCTCTAGAATTGCCTGTGAGTCAATTAGCGGCAGGACAAAAGCAAAAGTTAGAAATCTTAAAACAGCTTTATCTGAAAAGCAGAATTTTGATTTTGGATGAGCCAACCTCCGTGTTGACTCCCAGTGAAGCGGATGAAGTGCTGGGGTTGATTCGAGAACAGGTCACCGATCGCAAGTTGAGTGTGCTGATTATTAGCCATAAGTTCCGGGAAGTGACGGCATTCTGCGACGAAATTACGGTGCTGCGGAAAGGAAAATTTGCAGGCACGGGCTTAGTGAAAGATCTGGCTGTCTCAGATATGGCTGAGATGATGATGGGTGAAAAGCGGGAGCCGACCCCCGTTGAAAAAACGGCTCAGACTGAAATAATGCCTGTTTTGCAAGTGCAGGAAATGCGCGCGAACAAAGATAATGGCGTGGAAGCGGTTCAAGGATTGAGCCTGACGGTGAATAGTGGTGAAATTGTTGGCATTGCTGGAATCTCGGGCAATGGACAGCGAGAATTTGTCGAGGTGTTGGCAGGGCAGCGACCTGCAACTGGTGGGCAGATTTTGGTGAATGGGGAAGCCTATGGGATGACCCGTGCTGAAATGTATAAACACCGGGTATTTCTATTGCCAGAAGAACCGCTAAAAAATGCCTGTGTTGCTCATATGAGTGTGGCGGAGAATTTGGCGCTCCGCACGTTCGATCGCGCCCCTCAAGCAATGGGCATTTTGGTTCTGTTCAAAGCTATTCGAGAAATGGCAACGGGCTTAATCACCTCATTTAAGATTAAAACGCCTTCTCCCGAAACTCCTGTGGGAAATTTGTCTGGAGGCAACGTGCAGCGAACGGTTCTGGCGCGGGAGCTATCCGCCGATCATATTAATCTGCTGATTGCGGCAAACCCGTGTTTCGGTCTAGATTTTGCCATGGTGGATACGATTCATACGCAAATTTTGGCTGCCCGAAATCGCGGAGTGGCGGTGCTATTGGTCAGTGAAGATCTGGATGAACTGCTAAAGCTCAGCGATCGCATCTTGGTGATTAGCGAAGGGAACTTTACCTACGATAGCCCGATTGAGCAGGCAGACTTTAAGGCGATCGGTCAAGCAATGGCAGGACATTAATTATGACAACGATCACCGCCCTTCCCTATGACTATGAGCTACCCAAATCAGGCAACGTGGCGCTCATTGTGATTGATATGCAGCGAGATTTTCTGGAGCTAGGAGGCTTTGGCGATGCATTGGGCAATAATGTCGGTTTGCTACGGGCGATCGTCCCTACCCTCAAATCGCTGATTGAAGGGTTTCGCTCCATGGGATTGCCCGTCATCCACACGATCGAGTGCCATCAGCCCGATCTATCCGATTGTCCACCTGCCAAATTGAAGCGCGGCAAGGGAGATCTAACAATTGGCAGTGAAGGCGGCATGGGACGAATTTTGGTGAAGGGCGAACCGGGTAACGGCATTATTGCCGAACTCGCGCCTGTGCCAGGAGAGTTTGTGATTCACAAGCCGGGGAAGGGTGCGTTTTACGCCACCAATCTGGACTCAATTTTGAAAGAGCAAGGAATCACCCACTTATTCATTACGGGGGTGACTACGGAAGTGTGTGTGCAAACCACGATGCGAGAAGCCAACGATCGCGGCTATGAATGCCTCATGGTAGAAGACTGCACCGAAAGCTACTTTCCTGAATTTAAGCAATCGACCCTTGAAATGGTGCGGGCGCAGGGCGGTATTGTCGGCTGGACAGCGATCGCGGCAGAAGTGCTTACAGGGCTGGAACAATGGCAACCCGCCAAAGCTTTGGTTTAGTGCGTTTCGACTTCGCTCAACGCACCAACGCGATCGCGTGTTTTATTCGCCAATTGCCAATTGCCCCTCGCCCCTCGCCTCTTTTTGCATAAACCCTTTTCCGGTGTAACTCCAAGCGATACCTTGAGGATCACGCGTTTGGCTCCACTCGCTGAAATCTGTGCGCTCTTTATAGCGGCTGATTGTACTGCTGCTGACTCCAAGGCGGTGGGCAAGTTGCCTGCCAGAGAGGGATTGAGTCTCCGCTTCAGCCATCCACTCCATGTAGGAATCCCAAAAAACTAACATCAGCGCCAGCGCCATCATGGCAACGATTTCTGGTCGCTGCAAAATAGTTTGCAGGGAGTTCCACTCTTCATATGCCGCAGAATCCATTGTTTTCTTTTGTGCACCCAACGTTCCTGGTGAAGGTGCTAAACGTTTAAGTGACAGGCTGGATTGATCAATCGCTGGATTTGACATGGTGCTGATGAAGGAAAAGGAAGGAGTCGCTTGAAAGGGTGCTTCTATCGTCTGCGTCCACAACATAGCGCGATCGCCCTGATGCTGGGTGTTAATTTCTACGGTTGAAATTTCCTCAATTGCCAATTCGCTGAGCACTTCATATACTAAGCGCACTAAAACCTCCTGCTCGACGCTAGAAGCGGTCTCAATGAACACAGATAGGTAATTCCCTAAACGAATGACGCTAGCGGTAGCGTCGTAGCGCTGAGCTAAGGTGTCACTGAGGATCGTGGCGATCTCATCAGGATCACCTTGTTTTGCCAGTTCCAACGGGTTTGCAGAAGGCATAATTCAGTCGAGTGTAAACTGTGAAGATGGTCACTACCGGGAATTATAGGAGGGTTGTTCACGAGTGGATAGTCAAATGGATAGTGAAAAACTGGCTCATTACATTGAGGCGACTAATGGCATCTCCAAACCGTGGCTGCTAACTCAACTGCGGCTCAAAAAACTACAAGAAGGCCGAGAGAATTTATCGACAGAAGCCTATGAAGCTGCCTTAAAAGATATTCATACTGATCTGATGAACTTAGGAGAATGGTGGGTTGGGCAAGAAAATGAGGTATTTGGTTAATCATGCCTAGACGCAAAATTTCGACGACGACTGAGCTAGACCTGAGCGATCCACAATATTATTTCAGCCGTGAACTCAGTTGGCTAGAGTTTAATAACCGCGTGTTGAATGAAGCGTTTGATCCACGCACTCCCTTATTGGAGCGGCTGAAATTCTTAGCGATTTTTAGCTCTAACTTAGATGAATATTTTATGGTGCGGGTGGCTGCCCTGAAGCAACAGGTTGAGGCACAAGTCACTAAGCGATCGCCCGACGGACGGACGGCTCAGGAACAACTTACCCTGATTCGCCAGCGGCTCCACCCCATGGTTTCCCAAGCGCATCTTCATTTTGATCAGGCTCTTCGCCCGCCCCTCTCTTCCCACGGCGTTTATCTGCTGGATTACATCGATCTCAATCAAGAGCAGCGCACCTATTTTCAGCAATATTTTGATGAGCAAATTTTTCCAGTGTTGACCCCGCTGGCGATCGACCCTAGCCATCCGTTTCCCTACATTTCCAATCTCAGCCTTAATCTTGCCGTGGTCATGAAAGATGGGGAAGATGGCAAAGAATTGTTTGCGCGGGTTAAGGTGCCCAAAAGCCTGCCTCGGTTTCTACCGCTGCCCGAAACCCTGCGCCATCAGCAAAAAGATGTCACTGCCATCTGGACAGGTGTACCCCTAGAGCAAGTGATCGCCCATAATTTGGCAGAGCTATTTCCAGGCATGGATATTCAGGAATATCATACTTTTCGAGTGACCCGCGACAGTGATTTGATGCTGGTGGAAGATGAAGCAGATGATTTACTGCTGGCGATCGAACAAGAACTCCACAAGCGGCGGTTAGGTGGTTCGATCGTCCGCTTAGAAATTCATTCATCAATGCCCGAAGCCTTACGAATCATGCTGATGGAAGAGATGGATCTGACGGACGGGGATGTCTACGAAGCAACTGGTATCCTCTGTTTGCGAGATTTGATCACGTTTTTGGAAATCCCCTTACCCGACCTAAAAGATCCGCCTTGCCATTCTTCCGTGCCCCAACCATTGCGCGATCGCAGCAAGCTCAGCTTAGATGGCACCGAGCCAGATGATAATTTATTTGCCATCATTCGCAAGCAAGATCTGATGGTGCATCATCCTTACCAATCCTTTTCGCGCACTGTCCAACGATTTATCACGGAAGCGGCTGAAGATCCAGATGTGCTGGCAATTAAAATGACGCTCTACCGCACCTCTGGGGATTCGCCCATTGTGCAAGCATTAATCACGGCAGCGGAAAACGGCATCCAGGTGGCGGCATTGGTGGAGATCAAAGCCCGATTTGATGAGGAAAATAACATTAACTGGGCGCGTAAGCTAGAAAGCGCAGGGGTTCATGTGATTTATGGGTTGGCAGGACTCAAAACCCATACGAAGGTGGTGCTAGTTGTCCGGCGAGAGGAAGGGCGCATTCGCCGCTATGTTCATATTGGTACTGGAAACTACAATCCAAAAACCTCTCGGATTTATACCGATATGGGGCTATTAAGCTGTCGCGAGGAGTTGGGGGCTGATTTAAGCAATCTGTTTAACTATCTAACGGGCTATTCGCGCCATCACACCTATCAAAAATTGCTGGTGGCACCTTCCGGATTGCGGAACCGCATGATGGAATTGATCAATCGAGAAGCCGCGATCGCGCGTCAAGGTCACCATGCCCGCATTGTTGCCAAGATGAATGCGCTGGTTGATCCACAAATTATCGTTGCGTTATATCAAGCATCTCAAGCTGGAGTGCAAATTGATTTGATTGTGCGGGGCATGTGCTGCTTGCGCCCTGGAGTAGCGGGCGTGAGTGACAATATTCGCGTAATCAGCATTGTGGGTCGCTTTTTAGAACACTCCCGCATCTTTTATTTCCACAATCAGGGTCAAGAAGAGATCTTTATTGGCAGTGCAGATTGGATGACGCGCAACCTGGATCGCCGAGTGGAAGCCGTTGTGCCGATTGAAGACCCCGCGATCGCCAAAGACCTGCAAGAGATTTTGGGCATCATGCTGGCAGACAATCGCCAAGCATGGGATTTACTCCCCGACGGTCGATATATTCAGCGTCGTCCCGCAGGAAATAGCCCAGAACAAAGTTCTCAAAAAAAATTGATGGAAATTACGTAATCATTTTCGCCATCGTCGTGTAGGATAAAGCCTTAGTTTGGATTGACGGAAAGAGTGACTTTAATTCAGTTGCTCAGAAGTAGGTTTGAATCTTTTTTACAAGTATTCCTTTACTTCGCAATTCTCACTATTTCGTCGCTCAAAACTTTTGGTGAGTTAGTTTTTATAGCAACTCATTCATCTCTGCTTAAAATCCTGTTTAAGGAAAAGAGCGGTTTTTGCAAAATATCTTGAATGCCCCAATATTTGATACAAAAATTCAGACTTTTTTTGGAAGAAAGGGGTGCATTGACCAAGATTTTTGATAGAGTTGGAGGCAATTTTACGCAACTTTTTTTCTAAAGATTATGTGAGTGTGTATGAGTGCCGAATCGCCTTCCAAAATTAGCCAAATTGACGCTGAAGTAAGTTCCCTTGAACAAGAATTTGATGTCGATCTATCCGTTGAAATCGATATAGACTTGGATGAACTGAACAGTTTAGAGAAATTTGAAACGGTTGAATTTGCTCCTAGTAAACCACCCGTTAAAATTAGCAAAGCAGAGCGTCTAGGTCTGACCGATGATTCAGTTGGATTATTTCTGCGTGAGATGGCGCGCTATCCGTTGCTGACTCAAACTCAAGAAATTGAGTTGGCGCGGGAGATTGCTAAAGGGGGTCCTCAAGCGGAACGTGCCAAACGTAAATTGGTTCGTTCAAACCTACGGTTAGTTGTTTCTATTGCCAAGAAATATCTCAATCGTGGAGTGCCTTTTTTGGATTTAATTCAAGAAGGTGCCATGGGTTTAATGCGGGCGGCTGAAAAGTTTGACTATGAGCGGGGCTATAAGTTTTCAACTTATGCCTATTGGTGGATTCGTCAAGGAATTACCCGGGCGATCGCATCCCAATCTCGCACGGTTCGTTTGCCTGTTCATATGGTCGAAAAGCTGAACCAAGTTCGCAAAGCTCGGCAATTGCTTTCTCAAAAACATGGACGTAAGCCAACAAAGCAAGAAATTGCTGAGGAGTTAGGCATTGATGAAGATAAATTAGATCACGTTTTAGATGTGAGTCAGGGAACTCTTTCTCTTCATGCTTGGGTGGGCAGAGAAGAAGATACCGAACTGATGCAATTGATCGAAGATTCGGATAATGTTGCACCCAATGATTGTTTAGATCACAAACTGCTGTGCGATCGCCTCGATTCTGTTTTAGAACATTTGAGCGATCGAGAACAAGAAATCATCCGGTTGCGGTTTGGTCTAACCGATGGACAACATTACACCCTTTCTGAAATTGGTGAGCGGTATCAACTTTCCAGAGAACGAGTTCGCCAAATCCAAGCAAAAGCCATGCGAAAGCTGCGCCACCCCAGACGGCAAGCGCTTTTGAAGGATTGGATGCGCTAGGGAAAGTAGACACTCACATTGCAAGCTTCTGAGCAATCAGGAGATAGAAGCTAAAAGCCAGGAGAGTGTAGAAACTCACTCCTGGCTTTTTTGTACAGATTTTAGAGTGCGGAGGTGTGAGTGCGAAGCGTTTTCCCTAAGAGAAAGGATGATTGCTTAGTATTTAGGTGTTCTTTCCTCTTAAAAAATTAGTTTTCTGTAGCGTTACCAGGAAAGGTGCGCTTGAATTCGTCAATTAAGTCATCCACCTCCTCGATCGCCTGATTCACATCAATTCTTAAGGTGCCTAAGTTGGGCTGTTCCAAGAGTTTCACTAAAAACTCACGCTTGCCCTCGATCTGAGTAAATTGCTCTCGCATCACTTGTGGATCTACCATCAGCGTTTCTTTCCCTCTTAAATATCAACTGGTTATGCAAACCTATTTTAGGGTAGCGCACAGGTTTCGGGTTTCAGACTATAGAAACCTTGCATCTATTCCCTGACCCCTGTTCAACGCAAAAACGGAGGACGTTTCACATCCGCAGGTTTTGTTTTAATCACTTCATCCATAAACCGCTTGAGGGCTTGTTCGCGATTTTTCATGAATGCCGCCCAAAAACCGGGATGAAATTCATCCATTGTTTTGGCGATCGCCCACACATCCACCGCTAAAATATTCTGCAACATCTCATCTTCCCGCTTAAGGGAATTGATTTGCTCCATAACATCCCGTTCTTTAGAAACCTGTTGATTCTCATCTTTAGCCATTGTCATAGTTCAATCCAAAAAACTCGATTCACTAATGAACGGTGACGCGGTTCAGGAGTCAGGGATAATAAAAGCTGACAAGTTATTTATAGCGCGACTGATTGTAACTCTATGCTACGTCAAATTTCCTTAGGAATGGTGGGGTTGGTGGTCGGTGGGATTCTAACTATCGTCGGCTTTGTTGCTTACTTTATTCTGGATAATGCCACTTTGAATTTGATCGGGTTTTTCTATGGAATTCCTATTTTGCTGGGTGGATTGGCGCTAAAAGCGTCTGAGCTAGAACCTGCCCCGTATTCGCAGCCCACCTCGGAAGCTATCGTGGCACTCCGCGATCGCCAAGCCACTGCCACTCAAACTCAGATCCGCAAAGATGTGACTCGGTTTCGCTATGGACAAAGTGCCCATCTGGATACTTCCCTTAAGGCATTAAAACTTAGCCCCACCGATGAAGAATGCCCCATATTGCAGAGCATTCGTGAGGAGGAAACCGACGGAGATTACACCCTAGTGCTGCAATTTGAGTCGCCGTTTTTTCCGGCTCAAGCCTGGAAAGATAAAGAGCAAAAGCTAACGGGCTTCTTTGGTCCCGGCGTGCGGGTGGAAGTAAATGCCCTTGATGACGAATTAGTTGAGGTCGCTCTAATTTCCACTCCTCAGATCAGCGAAACTCCTGTGGCGGCATGAGCAAAACTTTCCGAGTGTCTCAGTTATCATTGCATCGTTGGTTTCAGCAGGCAGAAAATCGGGTATTGGCTGGCATGATCGCAGTCAGTACGGCGATTTTATTTTTGTGCAGCAGCGTTCGGCATTTATTGTTTCACTCCACCGCCTACGATCTCGGCTATTTTGATCAGCTAGCTTACTTGCTGAGTCAGGGATTGCCGCCTGTGATTTCCTTTTGGGGATACCACTTTTTAGGCGGTCATGCAGATTGGATTATGTATTTTGTGGCGATGCCGTACAAAATCTATCCGTCTGTATTTTGGTTGTTAGGGATTCAGGCGATCGCGCTGTCTCTGGGCGCTTTGCCTACTTACCACTTAGCGCGTCAGGCTGGATTGAAGAGTGGTCAGACTATTGCGGTCGCGGCGGCTTATTTGTTGCATCCATTAATTTTCAATCTAAATCTGTTTGATTTTCACCCAGAGGTGATTGCCCTACCGTTGTTTTTGACCGCAATTTTGACTGCAAGGCGCAATCAGGTTGGCTGGTTTAGCGTCTGTTTAATCCTGATTTTGGGCTGCCGGGATGCTCTGTCGCTGACTGTGTTTGCGATGGGTTTTTGGCTGTGGCTGTTTGAGAAAAAGCTTAAGTGCGGCGCGATCTCGATGATATTAGGCGGCGGCTGGTTTCTGTTTGCCACACAGATCCTCATTCCTTCCTTTCCGCCGGGTGGTGTAATATCGGTTGCCCGATTTGACTATTTGGGCAGTTCCGTTGGGGAAATTGTGCTGAATTTATTCCTAAAGCCGCATCTGGTTCTTTCTGCTCTATTCACCTTGCCCAATCTGCAATATCTTTGCTTGCTATTTTTGCCTGTGATTTGGGGTTTGTCAGTGCATCATTTGGAATCGCTGATTGTGATTATTCCTACCTTGCTGCTTAACCTGCTTAGCACTTTGGAAACCCAAAAGGACTTGCTGCATCAGTATTCTCTGCCAGCGCTGCCGTTTTTGATGGTGGCAATCATGGCGGCACTGGCGGATGGTAAAGGGTTGGTGCAAAGTCGGCGGGGAATTTTGCTGTGTTCGCTAGTGGGCTTTGTGGCGCTGGCGAAGTTTGGCTATTTTGGCGATCGCTATCTCAACTCGCTAGACACTTGGCAGGCAAGCCGCAGCGCTGTCTCTCAAGTTCAGCCCCAAAGCCGCGTTTTGACTACTGCATCTATGGCACCACATCTGACCCATCGCCCTACAGTCCAATTGGCGATCGCTGGCACGGAAGCGATCGACTTCGATCAGTTTGATGAGGTGCTGCTGAATGTGCGGCATCCCGGCTGGGCAAGTACTTCTACTCTTCAGCAGGGCTTAGTTGATCGACTCCAGCGTGATTCTCGATTTAAGCCGCTCGTTCAACAAGATGGGGTGTACTTGTTTACTCGTGTAGGCGCTTGATGTATTTTTGGGCGAAGGCAAGCATGGGTATTTTGACCGTGAGAAATTTTAAGGCTTGGATGCCACCGCGATTGGATTGTTCATCAATCGCTATGAGTTTGGGCGGGCAGTTTGATCTCATTGATCCCCATGTCTAGAACATTACCCTCTTTTTGAAGCTCTGAACTACTCCGCCAACCGGGATGACGCACATTGAGCTGTGGGAGAATTTACTGGATTCGAGTGCTCCCATTTTCCCTCACCCCTATCCCCATGTCTAGAACATTACCCAATGCCAACACTTTGCAGTATTTCAATGTACCAAAATCTTAACACTGTGATAAATTGGATATAATGACAAATTGTGAGATGTTTACCAAACTTTAGTATCACAAAAGAGCGTTAAAAGCCTTAGTAAAAAAGCAACATCCAATTAAAAAAGTGCAATTATCTAATCTCAAATCATTTATTTATCAAAAAACTCCTTATTTTATTCTTAGGAGTTTTAGTCATTCTAAAGAAGTGATTAGATATTTAGAAAAATATGGCTTTTCTATGATCCTAAACTTAAATGATTACGCAATTAGCAGACCAATCCTAGTCAAAGGAGTCCATGAAGCTTCAGTTACAAAAGTTTTTAAGCAATACATGAAACCAAACTTAAGGTTTATTGATATTGGCGCAAACTTAGGTTACTACAGTCTATTGGTAGCAAGTCAATGTCCTAACTCTAAGATATATAGTTTTGAGCCTGATCTAAAAAATTTCCAATTATTCAGTAGTAGTATTACTTATAATCAATTTCAAGATAGAATTCAGGCTTATTGTCTCGCAGTAGGCAGTGAAAATAAAATAATTACTATTTCCGATCTAGGCAATAATAGCAATTCTGGAGCAAGATTTACAGGGGATAATAAGGAAGTCCTAAGACCCTATATTCATGGGGAAAATCCCTATTTTCGCGAAGTTGAAGCAGTTCAGTTAGATAGCTTTTTACCTGATTTTAAAATAGATTTAGTCAAAATTGATATTGAAGGCTATGAGCCTTTTGCTATTCAGGGAATGTTTAACATTATTAAACAGAATAAACCTATTATTTTTTTAGAATTTGCTCCTTCCAATTTAAAAAATATTGGACTTACTGAGCCTGAAAAATTCTTACAGATTTTTACAGATATGGAGTACAACATTAATATTATTAACAAGCAAGGAGACACCATTTCTTATGGAAGAGAAATAACTCAATTTTTTCGAGATTTTTTCCAATATAAAGTTCATCACCTTGACTTGTTACTATTACCTACCTAATATTGTTATCAGCACCGATAAAACTGATAACAAAATGGAATTTTCAACCAACATTTAGATATTGACTTCCAGTAGCTACAATATCAACACCTGATGTAAGTTCGCTTGGAGTTACACCATACACAGCACCCAAAAAGAGTTTGTGGAGCGATTGCAGAAGGATACCCGGTTCAAGCAGTCCTACCAAAAAGATGACGTTCATCTATTCACGAAGGCGAACTCATCACTGCTCAAGTAACCTTCAAAGGCGCGATCGCTCAAATTCAGCCGCAAAGCCGCCTTTTAACCACCGCTTGGATGGCACCGCATCTGACCCATCGTCCAACGGTCAAATTGGCGATCGCCGGCACGGAAGCGATCGATTTAGGTCAGTTTGATGAGGTGTTACTAAATGTGCGGCATCCCGGTTGGGCGAGCACCTCCAGCCTTCAACAGGGCTTAGTCGATCGGCTCCAGCGTGAGCCTGGTTTTAAGCCTTTAGTTGAACAAGATGACGTGTACTTGTTTACTCGCTGAAAGAACCCATACTGAAGGAACTCATGGGTGATTTGACCGTAAAAAATCGTTTGAAAACTTTTGTGCCATCGCGATCGCTGCTGTGGATGCTGGTCATCAGTGCCGTAATTTTTTTTGCAAGCAGCACTCTGCGGCATGGATTATTTCATTCCAATGCCTGGGATTTGGGCATTTTTGATCAGCCGCTCTATCTGCTCAGTCGCGGATTGCCGCCCATTTCTTCCATCATTGGGGTACATATTTTGGGCGATCATGCCGCCTGGATCTTTTATCCCCTGGCAGGACTGTACTGGATTTATCCAGATGTGCATTGGCTGTTTGCGGTGCAGGCGATCGCGCTGGCGCTTGGAGTTTTGCCGACTTACCATCTGGCGAAGCAATCAGGATTACCAGAAAAGCAGGCATTAGCGATCGCGGTTGCCTATTTACTCTACCCGCTAATCTTTAACCTAAATTTATTTGATTTTCATCCTGAAGTGATTGCCTTGCCGTTGATGCTGACGGCAGTTTGGCTGGCACGCGCTGATCGCATCGTGGAATTTGTGATTTGCATCGTGGTTGTACTGGGCTGTCGAGATGCCCTCGCGCTGACGGTGGCGGCAATGGGCGTATGGCTAGTCGTGTTTGAGAAAAAACGGGTCTGTGGCGCGATCGCCTTGGTTGCAGGACTGGTTTGGTTTTATCTAGCAACTCAGGTGATTTTGCCGCATTTTCAGCCTGCTGGCGTGTTGGGGCTATCACTATATGCTGAATTGGGCAACTCCATTCCCGAAATCGCCTTGAATTTGGTGCTAAAACCAGATGTGGTTTTACGGCGGGTGCTGACCTTTCCAAACCTCGGCTATCTAGTGATTCTGTTCATTCCTTTGGCATGGGGATTAACTCCACGCCATTTTGCGCCCATGGTGGCGACAATTCCGCAGTTGGCAATGAATCTGCTATCTGAGAAGGAGGTACAAAAAAATCTGGTGCATCAATATTCTCTGCCAATTCTGCCGTTTATGCTGCTGGTGGTGATTGCTTCGTTGGCGGCAGGCAACGCTTGGATTCAGCGCCCTCAGCGCATTATATTATGGTCGCTGGTTGCGTTTACGGTGTTGGGTCAATGGCACTTATTCGGCACTCGCTACCTAAGTAAGCTGAGTACGTGGCAGGCAACCCGCAGCGCGATCGCCCATGTTACCACTCAAGATTCTGTTTTAGCGCCAGCCGCTCTGGTGCCGCATCTTAGCCATCGTTCTAGGATCAACGTTGTCAGGAATGCGGAAAGCGTGCAGCTAGAAAACTACCACTATTTGATATTAAATCAGCGCCATCCTGGAGGATTAAGCACCCCTAAAATTGTTTTGGAGTTAGTCAATCAAGCAAGGAAAAGCCCTTGCTTTCAGCTTAGTTTTCAGCAAGATGATGTTTTTCTGTTCCAGAATACTTGTGGAATGAAATGATTGGGTCTCACTGGACTGCAAAGCGGACTTTTGTTTACCCAAGCTTGGCGATCGCGGTTTGGCTTCAACATGGGCTGCTCTGGTTATGGATTGCGCACACGCACGGCATATCCTGGTTAACGCTACTGAACTATTGGGATGCAGGGCGTTATAGCATCATTGCAACCCAAGGCTATCAAGGATCAGACTGGGCTTTTTTTCCGCTCTATCCTCTGCTGGTTCGAGGATGGGCAGCAGTAACAGGATTATTGGCGGTGCCCCAAGTGGCAGGTACGCTGATATCGTCGTTGATCTTTTGGGGATGGCTGGCGATGGTGGTTTGGTTGCAAGCCTCACCCAAAAATTCTGAAGCAATCCATGCAGGTCTACTCCCTAGTACTATTTGGGGCTGGCTGCTATTTCTCTACTCGCCAGGGTCGTTTATCTTTCACTCACACCATACCGAATCGCTGTTTCTGGTTCTGTCCTACCTTGCGTTTGCCGCCGCCGTTTTCTCCAAACCCAAAATGGCAACTATTTTGGCTGGGCTGGCTGGGTTAACGCGCACTCAAGGACTTTTTGTGATTGTGTCCATTGCGCTGATCATTGCGGGTCATAAGCGCGATCGCAAGGTTCAAGTCCGCCGTTTTACCTTCGTTTGCTTCGGCGGCATTGCAATCATGCTGCTGTTTCCGCTGTATCAATATTGGCAAACGGGCAACCCTTGGCAGTCGGTGCAGATGCGGTCAAACTGGAGCCATGCCACATCTTGGTTTTCGGCGCTGCAAACGCTGTGGTTTGGCAACCCTTGGCAAAATACCAAGCTGGGTTCCATATTGCATCATGTAGTTTATGGGCTATTGATTGGCGGAACTGCGCTGCTGTGGCGGGTGTCTCGCCCAATGGCTCTCTATACAGCTTTATCGCTGGTCGTGATGCTGCAACAGGGTGAGCTTATTAATATATTTCGCTACGGCGCGGTGTTGTTTTCAGTGTGGTTTGTGTTGGGCGATCGCCTATCCCGCTGTCCGACTTGGCTCAAGATTGCCTGCCTCGCACTGATGGTTGCCCTGAATTACTCAGTCACCTGGAGCTATGCAATCAACCGATGGTCGTATTGATGAGCAGACATTGGGGTAACGATGGCGAGTTTCAGACAATTAAAGTAATTGCTAAATCACACGGCAGAAAATTAGAATTTTGCCTTTTTTAACTATCCGAAAGAGTGATTTAAGTGATTAAATGAATTTCCATTCAACGGTCTATTAAAATCTGCTTAGAATCTCCAGTTTTTTAAGCAAAAAACTGAAGTTTAGATCTTTGAAAACACTAGGAATTGATTGAATCCATGAGGATTGGCAAACTCCCACAGCTTGGGGGCGATCGCGCCACGAAAACTAGCCCATCGTGGTACAATTGATGGGTTGAAGGTCATCTTTTTAAGCACACAAATTCAGTACTATTTGTTTGTCTTTTTTAAGAAGTTCCTTTTGCTAAAACCTTGATCTTTCGGAGTCTTTCATACTATGACTTTTTCCCAGGAGCCGCCTCAAGATCGCATCGTCCCCACAGATCTACGAAACGAGATGCAGCGGTCTTACCTGGAATACGCCATGAGCGTGATTGTCGGGCGAGCGCTCCCCGATGCTAGAGATGGGTTGAAGCCAGTCCATCGGCGAATTTTGTATGCGATGCATGAGTTGGGTTTAGCCCCCGATCGCCCCTTTAGAAAGTGCGCCCGTGTGGTGGGGGAAGTGTTAGGTAAATACCATCCCCACGGCGATACAGCGGTTTACGATGCCTTGGTGCGGATGGCGCAAGATTTCTCCATGCGATCGCCCCTGATTGACGGTCACGGCAACTTTGGCTCGATTGATAATGATCCACCCGCCGCCATGCGGTATACCGAGTGTCGCCTGCGCCCCCTGACGCGGGATGCTCTGTTGCAGGATATTGAATCGGAAACGGTCGATTTTGGCGATAACTTTGATGGCTCTCAGCAGGAACCGCTGGTCTTGCCCTCTCGCATTCCTCAACTGTTGCTGAACGGGTCTTCTGGAATTGCCGTCGGCATGGCAACCAACATCCCGCCCCACAACTTGGGCGAACTGATTGATGGGCTAGTTGCCCTGATTCACAATCCCGACATCACGGTGCAGGAGTTGATGCACTACATTCCTGGACCAGACTTTCCCACGGGTGGGCAAATTTTGGGTTTAACTGGCATTCGTGAAGCCTACAATACGGGGCGCGGTTCTATTATCATGCGTGGGGTTGCCAGCATTGAAACGATTGAGCATCGCGGCAGACCCGATCGCGAAGCCATCATCATCACCGAGCTACCCTACCAAACTAACAAAGCCGCGCTGATTGAAAAAATCGCGGAAATGGTAAACGAGCGCCGCTTAGAAGGCATTTCAGATATTCGAGACGAGAGCGATCGCGATGGGATGCGAATCGTGATTGAACTGCGGCGCGATGCCTATCCCCGCGTTGTCGTCAATAATCTCTACAAGCAAACTCCCCTCCAGACAAACTTTGGGGCAAACATGCTGGCGCTGGTGGATGCCTACCCACAACTGCTTAGCCTCAAACATTTTCTCTCTGTTTTCCTAGATTTCCGCATCGTCACAATCACCCGCCGCACTCAATACCAACTGCGAAAAGCGGAAGAGCGGGATCATATCTTGCAAGGGTTACTGATTGCCCTGCTGAATCTAGATGCCATCATTATCTTGATTCGCGGTGCCGCCGATGCTCCTACTGCGCGGTTGGAATTGATTGAACGATTTGGTCTGTCAGACGTTCAGGGGGATGCTATTTTGCAAATGCAACTGCGCCGCCTCACTGCCCTAGAAGCCGATAAGATTCAGCATGAACATGATGATCTGCAAACTCAAATTGCGGACTTGCGGGATATTTTGGCACGTCGAGAACGGATTCTAACGATTATTGAAACAGAACTTGCTGCAATCAAAGCTGCTCATGCTACTCCTCGCCGCACGGTGATCGAGCAGTCGGAAGATGAGATCATGGATGCGGATCTGATTGCCAATGAACGAGCGGTGATTTTGCTGACCGAGCAAGGCTACATCAAACGGATGCCCGTCAGCACGTTTGAATCCCAAAATCGGGCAACGCGGGGCAAGTCGGGCACCCGGATGAAAGATGATGATGGGGTGGAACAGTTCCTTGCCTGTCGCGATCACGATAGCATTCTGTTCTTTAGCGATCGCGGCGTGGTTTACTGCCTGCGAGCCTATCAGATTCCAGTTAGTTCTCGGACTGCCCGTGGGACTGCCATTGTGCAGCTATTGCCCATTCCTCACAACGAAAAAATTACCTCCATCGTTCCCGTTAGCGAGTTCAGCGAAGATGAGTATTTGGTGATGCTGACGAATAAGGGCTACATCAAAAAAACGGCGCTTTCGGCGTTTAAGAATATTCGTGCCAATGGCTTGATTGCGATTTCGCTGGAAGAAGCCGATCTGCTGCGCTGGGTGCGTCGTGCCCGTGCCGAAGACACGATCTTAATTGGTTCTCAGTTTGGTAAGTCGATTCACTTTCGGGCAAGCCACGATCAACTGCGTCCTCTCGGTCGCGCCACGCGGGGTGTGAGGGCAATGGCACTCCGTAAAGGCGATAGTTTGGTGGGACTAGATATTTTGCCCAGCGAGATTGTGGAAACTCTCGCGGCTGATCTGGAGTCCGATAGCAGCGGCGAGGATGAGGTGACCAGCGATGACGCGACGGAAACCTTGGAAGCTTTAGAAACAGCGCCTTCCGGTCCTTGGATTTTGACGGTGACTGCCTACGGCTATGGTAAGCGGGTGCCTGTGACCCAGTTCCGCTTACAAAATCGGGCAGGCATGGGTATTGTGGCGACGAAGTTCCGCAAACCCGGCGATCATATGGCATCGCTGCGAATCGTCCATGAGGGCGAAGAGTTGATGCTGATCACCAATCGCGGCATTATCATTCGCCAAGCAATCAATGCCATCTCTTGTCAATCTCGCGCTGCCTCTGGGGTACGCTTGCAGCGATTGGATGAAGACGATGAGATTGTGGCGGTGGCGCTGGTGCCTGCTTCGGATGCAGAAGAAGATGCCCTGCTGGATGGGGAAACGGAAAGCGGGGAAGCGGCGATCGCAGCCTCTCCAGTTTTAGAAGCAATCACAGCAGAAGCCAGCGCACCAGTCGAAGAATAGGTTACATTCCCAGGCTGAGCTTGCGTCCTTTGAATGCTGATGCAAGCTCAGCTTTGTTTGCATTCCGTTCCTTAAACGATTTTCAAACCAGCAGATTTCTCTAGCCAGAATTAACTTATTTCTTTCATACATTTGTTATGTAATCTTTCTGGTGTAATCTAATGGCGCAGATGGTTTCAGGCGATCGCTAAGGGAATATTGTCATGGCGGCAACCACTTCATATCAATTTTGGGACTTGCTAGGCGGCGTATTTAGCCTTAGCCTAGAAGCCTTTCAAGAGATTGCCGCCCTAAATAGAGGGATATTGCCATCGGTGCTGGTGGTGCTATTCGCCGGTTTATCCTTGGGGATTGGGCAAAGCATTGTGCTTTTCATCAACCGGGTTAAACCGATTCGCTTTGTCTTTAGTCTGTTGCTCAACGCCGTTCTGTTTACATTCGGCTTTTTCTTTCTGGCATTTAGCACTTGGTTGATTTGTTTGTTGCCTTGGTCGGTGCATGTTTCCTTCAAAACTCTGATCAAAGTATTTGGGTTCAGCTATGCGCCCCAGTTATTTAGCTTTTTAGGCGCTTTGCCCTACGCGGGACTTCCCATTCTAAATATCTTGTCGGTTTGGCGGTTGCTAGCAGCAGTGGTGGGCTTTGAAGCTGCCGCTGGAGTGGATGGCGCAACGGCATTTGGCTACGTTGCCTTTGGCTGGGTGGCACTGCAAGTTTTGGAAGGTAGCATTGGGCAACCGATCGCGAGATTGGGGCAAACCCTTGCCGATCGCGTGGCTGGCGTGGAACTCGCAGATAATCGCTCTGATCTGCGGGATCGGGTGCAGGCGGGACGAGTGGCGGCTCCCATCGTGGCTGCCACTCAAACTACCGCACCAGAAATGAATCAGTTGATTCAAGCTTCGGATCGCTCCGATCCAGCCGCCGCCCAAGCCGTTGCTCAAGCCGTTGTCAATAATGCAGGCAGCACACTGGCTGCCACCATCACTCAACGGGCGGATATCTCTGATCCACTGATGCAACTTCAGCAAAAAAACAGTGGCATTCCCCAGCAGATCAAGCTACTGGCGGGTTTGCTGGCGATGATTGTCGTATTTGTGGCGATCGCCCTGCTGCTGCGCCCGATTCGAGACAATTTATTTGGCTGGCACAACAATTTACCCAAGCTATTCAAATTTGTCTTTGATTTAATTTGGATTGGAGTCGTGGCGATCGTCTTTGCGGCAATTCTGGCTCCTCTAGAAACCTTGGGCTGGTGGGCTGGCTGGTATGGCGACGACCTAGACACTAGCCAAACTGTGATTGTAGATGATGCGATCGCATTATCTACAGTTTCAAGTAACCCCATATCCCGTTACATCGTTTATCTAGATGGCGTTGGGCAATCGGGCGACAAATATACCCCCGACATCGTGGATTTTCTGAATGCATTCACGCCAGCACTGCCCAAAGATATGGAACTGGTGCAGGGATTGATGATGTATTCCGTTTTGAATCAACCCTTGGATCAAGATCGCCCCCTGGCATTTGTTTGGAAACTGGCAGACAAGATGCGATGGAGCAACCCGGCAGCAATTTTGGGGCTAATGCTAAACCTGCGAAATGTATTCATTGTGGCGGTTTTAGCCGATAAGCGCTATGGTCCAATCTACAATCAGGGCATTGCTCAGGTGCTTTACGATGGCTTAACCAAACGCGGCTATCAACCCGGAAGCGGCATCCCGATTACGCTGATTGGCTATAGCGGCGGCGGTCAAATGTCCATTGCATCTGCGCCTTACCTGAAACGAGCAACAGGCGCGCCGATCGAGGTGATTTCCCTAGGCGGCGTGATGAGCGCCAACAATAATTTACTCAAGCTGGAGCATCTCTACCATGTGGCTGGAGACAAAGACTTTGTTGAGCGGATTGGTCCAGCCATCTTCCCCGGTCGCCGCAAGTGGTTTCCCCTGTCCTACTGGAACCGGGCGATGCGACGGGGTAAAATCACGCGACTGTCGATGACAGGGATAGGGCACCAGGTTCCCGGTGGCTACATGGACCCGCAAGCGACATTGCCCGATGGACGCACCTACCTGCAAGCGACTATTGAACTGATTCTGCAAATCCTGCGGGGTGAGCTGCTGCTGGCGGATCAAACTATTCCCCGGAAAGCCAGCAATTATTCGCTATATCAGCAGATCGCTTTTCTCCATTCTGACTACTATCCACTGGATCAAACGGTCGATCCGACGCTGTATCAACCGATTAATGCCTGGATGGGGCGACTGATCTTGCCTCAACCAGAGGAACGCGCCCAAGTGAAAGGGGTGCTGTTTGAGGTGCATCACGCGCCAGTCGAGTATCAGCAGTGGGTTGGGCAGGTGGTGAATCTACGCTGGGCAAATCGCCCAATTCTCAAAAAGCTGGTGATAGCGGTGACAAAGGATGTTCACTTTAGCGCCGATGCCGAATATAGCAGTAAGTATGGCGGATCGGTGAATCCCGATCGCTTGAACCATTGGCGACAAGTGGGTCCGCTGGAATCTTTAGCAGGCTGTCATCCTGTTGATGACATGATTGTGATGCTGAATTATCCAGTTGACGTTGAGCAAGTGGAAAGTAAAAAGATTGGTGAAGATCAATCGCTTAACCTTTATATCCGCAGTCTGCCCGTAGAAATCACCGGGCGCTACTATGCCGTGGTTCAATTTTTGGCACCTGTGGCGACAGAACAGTATCGAGTAGCGCATTTCAATCGCGATTCTCAGCAGTTTGATGGCGCTCAGGAAGTGGTTTCGGTGCCCCAAGTGTTAATGGCACCCGAATATGGCAGCTATCCCTCAACAACCCGCAACCTTGAGCGATCGCCCTTAAATGAAATGGGGTGGTACATTTACGGCGCGAAGAATGCAGCGGGTGTGTTTGTGGTGCAATCCTTGGCTCCTCGGTCATTGTTTCGGTTGCAGCCGGAGGAGGTTGCTTTTGGGTCGAAAGTGGGCTACCGCTATATTCGCAAACGCTCTTGGGCAGAGGCTACAGCGCAAAAAGGTAAGATTTCGTCGGTGTTGTGTGCGCCAAAATCGAATGGATCATCGGGTGCGATTCAAGCGGCGATCAACGATTGGCAGGAAGGCGGTAGCGAAGCGTTTCCGGAAGGAACTCGCGCACTGCTGATCCATACCTATGGCGGGATTGGCGGTATTCAAAAAGAACCCGCTGCCGCTACCCCAATTTTCTTTGGGCACTTTGCCTATGGCATGGCTGAAGTGGTGCGAGAACCGCTGACGGGTGAACTGCGCTTTGAGATCGTCTATCACCAGGTCTATTGCCAAAATACCGATGGTCTCACGGCTGGAACAATCCATTGGTCGCGCTATATGGGCGATCGCCAACTGGGTTGGGCAGGCACCCGCCCCACCTGCGACCTTCTGGTTAAGCTGGATGCGTTTACCAAAGACTACGACGTGAATGGTGAGAAAAATAGCCCCTTGAATTTGATGATGCGTCAGTTGCAAGTGATGACTTCTCGCTATCGGATTGGTGATGGCACGGGCGCTACATTTGTCGGTCTTGCCAATAACTGCGCCCAAGACTCAAACCAGGCATTATTTGCCAGCATTCAACAAACGACCAACGCTCTGCAAGCTAACCCAGAACTGCTGCGATCGCTAATGGCAGACCCAGAACAAGCACAACGGTTTCAAGTGCTGCAAAAGTTGGGTCAAGAACTTCAGTCTAAGCTTCAGCCCCTAGGCGGTCCCCGCTCTGATTGGGCAAAGAACGAGTTTAACTTGGGTAGTACGATGGAAGATAACCCACTACAAAATCTACGAATTGGGCTGGGAAGCTGGCGCACCGTGCTTCCACGGCTTGCCAGCGATACTGTTGTTCGTGTTTTCTTAAAGCATGGTGCCACCGTTTGGGTGCTTCGGACTAGCCAGATTGGCGGCTATGATCCAAATATCGCCCCGATCGCACCCATGACGCTTTAACCCGACTCGCCTTTAACAATCAACCATCATCATCGTGGGCAAAGCGGTTGTAGAGGTAGTCCAAAATATAGTTTCGCAGTTTATAGAATTCAGGATCTTCCATAATCCGATCTCGATCGCGCGGTCGGGGAAACGGAATCTCTAGAATCTCTCCAATCTTTGCTGCGGGACCATTCGTCATCATCACGAGGCGATCGGAGAGAAACAGCGCCTCATCGATGTCGTGTGTAATCATCAATACGGTGCATCGATGATCATTCCAAATCTTCAGCAACTCAATCTGCAATTCCTCTTTGGTAATCGCATCGAGGGCACCAAACGGTTCATCGAGAATCAACACTTCAGGACGAATCGATAGGGCACGGGCGATCGACACTCGTTGGCGCATTCCACCCGACAGTTGACCCGGTTGCTTCTGGGCGGCTTCGGTCAGTCCGACCATTGCTAGATGTTCCTGAACAATCTGCTTTTTCTCAGCCTCAGATTTTTTTGAGTAGACAGAATCCACAGCAAGATAAACATTTTCGTAGGCAGTCAGCCAAGGCAACAGGGCATAGCCTTGAAACACCATCATGCGATCGGGACCCGGTTCACTAATTCGTTTACCCTGTAATGTCACCAGCCCATCGGTGGGTTGCGAGAACCCTGCCACCATGTTCAACAAGGTGGATTTGCCACAGCCCGAATGACCAATCACACAGACAAATTCGCCTTCTTGAACTTGTAAATTGACTCCCTCCAGTACCACATAGTCGCCCTTGGGAGTGGGATAGACCTTTGAAACATTATCAATGACGAGAAACGGGTCTTGACTAGACGAAGAATTTTCTATTGATTGGGCGGTTAGAGTTTGCATTGTTCGTTGCATCGTGAGAAAGGATGAATGATCGTTATGCGGTAGTCAGAGAGTGGGTTAAGGGCACATCTGCCATGTAGATATCGTGCTTGATCTTCAAGTTGTTGAGATAGGCGATCGGGTCATCTGCATTGAATGTCGTGCCATCAAACAGTTGAATCGGACCTCGACTATAGGTAATCTCAGACAAGCCCAACTCCCGCGCAGCCGTGCTAAAGGCACTCACTCGACACACTCGCTCTAGAATCTCAACCCAGTTGCGAGGAAAGGGAACATCTCCCCACCGCGCCATTTGGGTCATCATCCAGAGATGCTCCGTTCGGCTAGGGCGGTTGACACCCTGACCATAGAATTGATGATGGGCGTATTCTTTGGGCGAGGGATGCAGACTACAGATTTGGGAATTGGGGTCGCCTAAATAGATGTATTGCAGGTCAGTTCCCAGGTATTCGCGACGAGATAAGATCTCACGGATTTCTTCGTGATTTGCCTCGTCGGTGCAATATCGACAAGCCTCTAGAAGTGCTTTCACCAGTGCAATGTGGGTGTTGGGATATGCCAACGCCCACTCCTCGCGCACCCCCAAAACTTTACCAGGATGCCCATCCCACACTTCTAAGTCGGTGGCGATCGTGTAACCAATGCCCTCAACGGCGGCGCGCACATTCCAGGGTTCGCCGACACAAAATCCATCGATGTTACCCGCTTGCAAGTTGGCAATCATTTGAGCGGGAGGAATCGTATCGAGTTGCACATCGCGATCGGGGTCAATGCCCCCGGCTGCCAGCCAATAGCGCAATAACAGATTATGCATCGAGGCTGGATGAACCACCCCAAACACATGCTGTTTCGCTTGGGTATCTAGCAACATTCGCTTCAGGTCGGGCAGGCTATGAATTCCTTCATTGTAGAAGCGTTTGTCGAGGCTGACGGCATTCCCATTGCGAGTCAGAGTCAATGCGCTCACGGTGGGTAAAGATCGCCCATCCATTCCCCCCAAGGTTAACCAGATTGGCATTCCAGAGGGCATTTGAGCAGCATCTAGATAATTCCCTGCAATGCCATCTTGAATCCCGCGCCAACTCGATTCGCGCACTAAGTTGACTTCATCCAAGCCATGGTGAGCAAAAAAGCCTTTCTCTTTAGCAACGGCGAGGGGGGCGCAAGCAGTCAGAGGCACGAAGCCGATTTCTAGATTGACTTTCTCTAGCCCGTGACGGGCGATCGCTCCTGTTTTGCGCGATCGCAGTTGTTTGATCCGCTTCTGTTGATTGAGGAAATAGATGATTTCACTCCGCATTGAGTAGTAGCTGGGATGATTGATCACTTCCAATCGTTTGCGCGGACGGGGAATATCGACCTCTAGAATTTGCCCGATTTTAGATTCAGGACCATTGGTCAACATGACTACGCGATCGCTGAGTAACAAAGCCTCATCCACATCATGAGTCACCATCACCGCCGTCACCTTGCTTTCATCGCAAATTTGCATCAAGCGTTCTTGTAAATTGCCGCGTGTCAGGGCATCCAACGCACCAAAGGGTTCATCTAGCAGCAATAGTTTAGGACGGATAGCCAAGGCACGGGCGATCGCCACTCGCTGTTTCATCCCACCCGACAATTGACCCGGCGGCTTATCAGCAGCGTGTTGCAAGCCCACTAAATCAATGTGATGTTCGATCACCTCGCGGCGCTCTGGAGCCGATAAATGAGACAGCACTTCATCCACTGCCAGGGCAATGTTTTCTCGTACCGTCAACCAGGGCAGCAGCGAGTAATTTTGAAACACGACCATCTTGTCGGGTCCCGGTCGACGAACCGTCTCACCATCCAGCAGAACCATGCCCTCGGTGGGCAGATCTAAACCCGCAATGATGTTCAGCAGCGTTGATTTACCACAGCCAGAGTGACCAATCAGTGAAACAAATTCACCCTCGCGGATGTTTAGATCAATACCTTTCAACGCGATATAGCTATCGCCATTGGCTAAGGGAAAGGTTTTTTCGATATTTTCAACAGCAACAAAGGAGGTCATAGGAATAGGGGTCAGGTGTTAGGGATCTGGAGTCAGATGTTAGGGAATGGCAAGTGGCAAGTGGCGAAGATTAAATTCACAACCCTCACAATTTCCTTCGTAATTCGTAATTCGTAATTCGTCCTATCGTTGTTCTTCTGGCAAAATCGCCGTTTGCAACCAAGCTAAGGATTTGTCAAGGATCAATCCCACCATGCCGATATAAAACAATGACAAAATAATTTCACTCACCTGACCATTTTGGTAAGCATTCCAGATGAAGGAGCCAATGCCAACCACGCCAGACATGACGATTTCAGCGGCAATAATGGCTAGCCATGCCAGCCCAATCGAGATTCGCAATCCGGTAAAAATGTAGGGCAACGATGCGGGAAAGAGAACCTTGAAGAAATATTTTTGCTGCGATAGTTGCAATACACGAGCCACGTTGTTGTAATCCTGAGGAATCTGGCGGACACCCACGGATGTGTTGATTAAGATGGGCCAGACCGCCGTAATGAAGATGACGAATAGGGCGGCAGGTTGGTTTTGCTGTAGTGCGGCAAGTGCGATCGGCACCCAGGCTAGAGGCGGCACGGTTCGCAGCAGTTGAAAGATTGGATCGAGGGCTTTGGATAGGGTGTCGTTGAGTCCGACCAGAACCCCGACACTGATGCCGACGATCGCCGCAAAGGTATAGCCGATCGCCACCCGTTGCAAACTAGCAGCCACCTGCCAGAACAATCCCTTATCGGTGCCGCCTCTGTCATAAAAGGGATAGAGGATCAACATCCAGGTGTCTTGCACCACTCGAATCGGACCGGGTAGCGCTGCTCCTGGAAGCAACGAGAACAGTTGCCAGATAGTGAGGAAGATGATGATCGCGATCGTGGGTGGGATTAAATCTTTGAGTCGTTCTTTCAACTTCAACCGTGCCAGAAATGAAGAGTTAAGCCAAGTCTCAGAGGGTTGTTTACCGGCGATCGTCATGGATATCTCCTTAAATTCAGTGATGAATGAATACTGCTGGTGGCAGCATATTGAATTATTAGAACCTCATCCCCAGCCCTTCTCCTATAGGAGAAGGGAGCTAGTCTCAAAGTCCCTCTCCTCTGGGAGAGGGATTTAGGGTGAGGGGTCTAAACTCGCTTAATCTTCAAGCTGTCTAAATAAGCTTGGGGATTTTCTGGGTCAAACTTAGCGCCATCAAAGAATGTTTCAACCCCACGAGACGTACTGCTTGGAATATCCGCCGCCGCAACGCCGAGTTCCTTCGCGGCTTCCCGCCAAATATCTTCCCGGTTCACCTGTTTGATCAAGTCTTTCGCTTTGGTCAGCGTAGCTTTCGGCAAAAAGCCCCAACGCACACTTTCAGTCAGGAACCACAAATCATGGCTCTGGTAAGGATAGGAGACACTACCTTTCTCATCCTTCCAATACAGCACTGCCATTGACTTATCATCCACCGATCGCTCACCCAGGTTGTATTTACCCATCAATGGCTCGATTAGCACTTTCTCTGGCACCCCAAAGTATTCGCGCTTAGCCAGAATTCCCGCTAACTCCTTGCGATTGTCAAAGTTGTCGCACCACTGCTGAGCTTCCATCACTGCCTTCAGGATTGCTTTGGTCGCCTTGGGATACTGGTCTACCCAGTCTTTGCGAATTGCCAGATATTCTTCGGGATGATTCTTCCAAATCTCCGCCGTGAGTGTTGAGATGAAGCCAATCTTATCGGACACAATCCGGTTGGGCCAGGGATCGCCAGTGCTGAAGGCATCCATTGCCCCCCGCTTCATATCGGCAACTGTTTGAGCCGTGGGCACTGTCAACAATTCAACTTCTTTATCAGGGTCAATGCCATTTCCGGCTAGCCAATAGCGAATCCAAAATTCTTGGTTTGCTTTGGGAAAGGTGTATGCCGCTTTGAATTTTGCTCCGTCTGACTTCAATTTGTCAAAGAAGGCAACTTGTTCGGACATTTTAGTAGATAAGCCTTTACCCAGATGCTTGCTGGCGATCGCAATCCCATTTCCTTGGGTATTCAACTGTGCCAACACATACATTGGCACTTTGGTCTTATCGGTGATAATGCCTTCTGAAATCAGGTAAGGCATCGGCATTTGCCACTGTCCACCATCAATTCCACCGCCAGCCGACCCAATTTTCACATTATCCCGCGCTGCGCCCCAGTTTGCCTGCTTATCAATCTTTACATCAGGCATTCCGTACTTCGCGAACAGCCCTTTCTCCTTGGCAACAATCAAGGGTGCCGCTTCCACAATCGGCAAATACCCCAGCTTGACTGTTTTTACTTCCGGCATCATTTCCGGCTTTAGCTCTGCAACTGGACTTGCCACCGGAGAACTTTGGCTTGAAGTGGTGTCTGGTGGATTACCTAAACAGCCCTTCAAAAATAGAGCACTACTGGATGCTGTGGCGATCGTGATGAATCGGCGACGAGAAATATTTGAAAAAACAGGCATACTATCTCCTAATATCTCAACCTAGGTTGTTAAAAATGGGTGGCGGGCAAAATGCGTGGTCTTGATGCAAACATCGAGTTCAAATACTCTGATGAATTGGCTCAGATCTTCCAGTCCTTAATCGAGACAAAACAGGCAACGCCCAACTCTTAAAAGAGTATTGAAGCTATTAACCTATCTCATCGAAAAAAGTCTATTCATTTTGGAGTAAAGATAGCCAAAAATCTATCCTAAAAATACTTTATCGGCATACGATACAAAAAACAATTGGAAAATGTATAGAAAGTTACTATGACAAAGCTAAAGATTTACCTATGCTTGCGTTGTCAGAATTTCTTAAGGTTATTGAGTGAGCGATCGCGTCTCAATTCATTGACTTTAGACAATAGACAGGAGAAAACCGAGCGGATTTAACCGCAATCGCCAATTCTATTGATAGACTGAGAAAGCCTTTTCTACTGGAAACTACGTTTATGCAAAAGCGTCTTGTGTATGACAGCACGCATGTAATGCGCCGTGCCGATGAACTGATTGGAGCAGCATCCAACCGCTATCGGATTACGGTTCAGGTTGCCAACCGTGCGAAAAGACGACGCTTTGAAGATTTTGACAACAACGATGATCCTTCCATGAAACCCGTGCTGCGGGCAATTATGGAAATGTCGGATGAATTGACCCAGCCTGAAATCATTGGTGAGTAAGACCTTCACTTCAATGAAAGGTTAAGTGAGTGAGGGTTGACTGACTATGCTAAAACGCTTTCATCGTCTAGCCGCGATCGCCGTCGGTTTCGTCGCTATAGGATTCACGCTGACGACTGGAGACAGGTTTGCAGGATGGCAGCCCTCATCGGCGATCGCTCAATCAATTGTTCGCTCAGAAGGCGTATGGCGAACTGTTTACGAACAGCTTCCCGACTTTCCACGAGAAAATCAATACATCAGTAGGGAAACGGGCAAGATCGCCCCAGAAAATACATTGGTGAGTCGGCTGATTCGCTATCATCTCTACATCAAAGGACGACCTCCTATCTATCGCTTGGATTGGAAGCTTACTCTTGCCGAGTATCTGGGTTTGACAGGAGCGCTTGAAACTAGCGACTATCCTGGGGCAAATAAGCTTAAAAAAAATCCTGCTGAAGGAGACATAGCAGCCATTCGCCAGCTAAACCGCGCTCAACGAGATGCCCTAGTGCAAGCGCTAGTGAATGGGTTTTCTCCCCAATCCGCGCGATCGCCCCTTCCCACGCCTCCCTCCAACTAGCTTCCCTTTTCTCTCTTCCCTTTTCCCCTATGGCTCGGCTGCTTAAAACTGGCGTTGGCTGGCGAGTTGGTTGGGATGCACAAGCCGCCACCTTTCAAGGATTGATTGGAGCAGAGGACTGGGCATTCGAGCTAACCAATGCTGAACTTGAAGAGTTTGCTCGATTGCTCAATCAACTGGTTAGCGCGATCGCCCAGATGCAAGCCGAGTTAATGGATGAAGAAGCGATCTCCTGCGAAGTGGAAAGTGATTTGATCTGGCTAGAAGCGAATGGCTATCCCCACGCCTACAGTCTGCATCTGATGGTGCTGACCGGACGGCGTGGCGAGGGACACTGGGCTGCGGCTGTGGTGCCGGAGCTAATTCAAGCGGTGCGATCGCTCAAGATGTTTTAACCGAATAAACTTCAAAACAGCACCTTTTAGCAGGATATTTCTTGGATAAAGCCTGCTATTTGATCTCAATGGCTCTCTAAATATTTGGGAGCTATCGTTCGATGTAGGGCAATTTAGCAAAGTACTATTTCACATTTCAAATGCACAAACGTCAGATATTAAAGACCATCAAATTCAAGAGAATCTACCATCATGCCCCAAGCAACTGTCAATGCGGCTACCTTCCTCAAAAAAAGCATCGTAGCCGCCAGTGAATTGCCAGATACCGATAAAGTCTTTTTGGAACAGGGAAAAACTTTTACTGTCAGCGAGTTCAGTCCAGACCGCAATCAACATGTTCGTCTAATGCTGACCTCTCCCTTCACCGCAAAAGATGGTACGACGACGCTCCAAGAAGTATATGCCTACGAACCCCACGTTACCGTTGAAGGGTCAGAGGCTACCCAAGTGATTAAGCTACCTGTGTCTTACTGTTCTCAGCTAAATAATGACACAGCCATATTTGGAGAGGGCTGGCGGCAGTGTAACACCACGAGCAACACCATGCTCGCCGATTTTTTGCTGAAGGGAGAACTCACCAACAAGGCAAAGGAACAAGGGTTTCCTGAGCCAGAATCAGTTTATATGCGGATTGTGGGTAAATATGGCGACACCATTGACCATGAAGCTCAAACTTCAGCCTTAAAGGAACTTGGCATTGAATCTTACTTCAGCCATTCGCTTTCTGGAAAAGATGTGATGCTATCGCTCAAAGCAGGTATTCCAGTGGTAGTTGGCTTTGCCTACAAGTCATCTGGTCATATTTGCGTCATTGTTGGACATGATCCAGTTAAAAAGGCTTGGCTTGTGCATGATCCCTATGGCACTCGCCATGGATATAGTGACTCCTATGATATTGGCGCAGGGGGCGCATACGATCCCTACACCTACAGTACGATGCAGATGGTTTTTTGGGATCAAGGCGATGAGGCAGGTTGGGGAAGAATCGTAACGAGTATCAAAGGTAAGCTTACAGGGTTACCAATGGGGCTGTAAAAAAGTACGGGGTGTCGAGAATCCGGGGTTGTGAGTTCGATGTGAGTAATTTGCTTTGCCCTCATCGCCCCGCGTCTCCCTCACCCTCTAGTAGTTATGGCAACGAAAGCCGGCTTGCCTCCAACCTCAGAGTTTGTTCAGCTTGGGCGATCGCACCGTAGGTCGTTTCTACTGCTTCTGGAGCGACTGAAATTGAGGTGATGCCCCAGCGAATCAGGTCGGGAATGAGTTCTGGGTAACGCACAGGCGCTTCTCCACAAATGGAACAAGGAATATTATTTTCCTGCGCTTGCCGAATCAGTTGGGCGATCGCTCGTTTTACCGCCGGATGCCGTTCATCAATTTCCGCCCATGTCTGAGGCTGATTGCGATCGAGATCGAAGAGAAGCTGAGTTAAATCATTGGTGCCCAAAGAAATGCCCTGAACTCCAGCTTTGACGTAATCGGCTAAAAGAAACAATACGGAAGGCACTTCTGCCATAATCCAAAGTTGAAAAGCAGGATACTGAGTTAAACCCGCCTTTTCCACCCGTTCGCGGCAAAATTCAAACTCCTCCACCGTCCGCACAAAAGGCAGTATTAAACAGAGATTCGTTGCTCCCGCCTGCTGCATTTGCGCCAAAGCTGCCAGTTCTAAATCAAATAAAGCAGGATTAGCTTGATAGCTGCGAGTTCCGCGAAGACCCCATTCGGTTGGAGAAATAGCACTTACAGATCCCAAAGGACGAAACTCTTGAGGGCGTAAATCGAGAGAACGATAAAAAACGGGGCGTGGGCTAACTGCTTGCGCGAGGGGCAGCAGGCTTGTTGTGAAACCTGTAATCAACTCAGCGCTAGTGTGATGCTGAAGCCAGGTAGTGGGATGTTCCGTTCCTAAAATTGAGGGTGCCAAAAGTTCTGCTCGAATCAGTCCAATTCCATCAATTGGCAATGTCTTCAACGTCGCTAAATGCTCCAGATGGCTCAGGTTTACCATTAATTGGGTGGCGATCGCAGAGCGAATTGTTTCAGGATGGTGGACTGTATTTTGACTGGCTGCTTGATCAGTCAATGAGGCGGAATGGATTTTGAACGACTGGGGAACCCGGTATACTTGACCGCGATCGCCATCCACCCATAGAAAATCTCCGCGTTGAATTACATCCGTTGCATGGAGCGCACCAACTACCGCTGGAATGCCCAATTCTCGTGCCACAATCGCGCTATGGCTAGTTGGACTACCCTGTTCCATCACAATGGCAGCAGCGTGTTTCAATAGTGGCAACCATTCCAGCGGCAAGGTTTTGGTTACTAGGACGGAGCCTATCGGCAACTCTAAAGGTAGGTCATCTTCTATGTGCAAAATCCAAGCAGGGGCGATCGCGTGCCCTGGGGAAGCCGCCGTTCCTGATGCCACCAGTACCGCTTCTGATAACCCTTCTGGCATCAGCGCTTGAGTAGATTTGCGATCAGGCATTACCTTTATAGGTGGAAACTGAGCGTTTGACGGCAAGGACGTAGATTTAAGCGGAATCACCTGAGTAAATTCTAAGGTTGGCATTCCATTGTGATGATGCAACACCCACTCAAGTTCAACTGGTGCCCCTATCTCTGTTAGCACCTGCTGTCCCAATGTAGCTAGATGAATGATTTGTTCTTCCTCTAAAGCAAAGCTCTCCTGCTGAGCAGCATCCAGAATCTGAATTTGCAGGGGTTGTGAATTGAAGGTTGGTGCGATCGCTGTATAGGCGATCGTTCTAAACCCTAACTTTTTTGCAGTAATAATTTCCTCTAGGGCTTGAACTTGATAGGTGTCAGGAATCACTTCTCCACGGGCGATCGCCATTCCTAACCCTGGTGTGGCCTGAATTTCCATGTGGTCATTCACTAAGCGCAACGTTCCAGCCGCGATCGCGGTTGGGATTGGCTGGATTAAAGTAGACAATTGAACCTGGTGCAGTGGAATCCCTAAGCGTTGCCAATAGAACAGACTTTTAGCCCCAAAAAAATCTGCCCACAAGTGTTGTATTGCCGATTCTAGCGCTGCGTCTTCTAATATACAGACTTGACTGGTCATCAACACAGAGGTTCTCAAAAGTGCTTCTAGATTGGTTTTTGTATGAAGAGAACGCTTGCTGGATGCGAACCCTAAGGAAGGACGCACAATCACCGTTGCCGGATGCCAATGTTGAGTGATTTCTACCAATGCCTGCTGCAACTCAGACGGAAGTGGCGTTGCCAAAATTGCGCGGCGCAAATGTTGAGCGATCGCCTGCAACTGCTGCCAATCTTCGATATTCAACCGCAGCGACGAGTTGGGTATGTCTGCAAACAGCGGATCAGACCAGTCTACCTGTGCCAAAAATGTCTGGAAAACTGTTCTAGGAATCACAACTCCCGGCACAACAGGATGCCCTTTTTGCAGGAGTTGACCTAAATAAAACGCTTTTTGCCCCACCAGCGCTATCTGATCCAGTTCAATCTGGTCAAGCCGATACAGCGTATTCACAAGATAAAAAAGTTACACATCCCTTGATAGTAAAAGACAGAACCCATTTGGTTACTTAATTCTGTAGAAAAAATGAAGATTGGGAACAGGAATGACGAGGGGCGAATGGCGAGGAATGACGAGGGGCGAATGGCGAGGGACGAGTGTTTAAAAACCGATTTTTTTGTACTTCGGACTTCGGACTTCCCACTTCCTCCTGTTCTTTTCCTTTCTCTCAAGGGCACTCTGAAGGCGGATGGTTCATTCACGGAACGACATGAATCCAGCTTGGAAGTTGAATAAGCTATTGGGGCTATTTCTAGAGTCGCCTTGTCCGCTTTGTCAGCGATCGCAGGCTCAAGCATTATGTTTTTCTTGCCAGCGGCAGGTTCAGCGGTGTCGGTGTGAATCAGCGGATGCAGGGCAAGTGGAACCATTACCAGTCTTTGCTTGGGGGCAATATAACGGTGCATTGAAACGGGCGATCGCGGCGCTGAAATATGAAGGGAATCCTCATCTTGCAGAGATTTTGGGAACGTGGATGGCGGAATCATGGCGATCGGCGAATCCATTTACGGATGGCATCGTTGTGCCAATTCCCATGCATTCCAGCAAAAAACGACAGCGTGGCTTTAATCAGGCGGAATTGCTGGCACAACATTTTTGCCACATTACCCAGCTACCGATCGCGGTCAATGGATTGAAACGCGATCGCGCTACAGAAGCCCAATTCAAACTATCGAGTGCAGAACGGGAGCAAAACTTATCAGCAGCGTTCAGTGTCGGCAAACCTTTTTTGCAAAAACTGCCTTCTCGTCCGGTGTGGCTACTGGATGACATTTATACAACCGGAGCAACCGCTGTCTCAGCAGCAGAAACCTTAAGACAGCACGGAATTCATGTTCAAGGAATAATTGTCTTAGCGCAAACAGAGGCGAGAGTACGAAGTACGGAGTTTTGAGTTCTAGGGTTTGAGTTTTGAATTCAACCTGCCCTCTTCCTATCCGCTTGGACTATTTAATCCATTTTCTAGGGCAAAACGCACGAGTTCGGTGCGGCTATTGGTGCCTGTTTTGACGAAGAGGCGACTAACGTATTTTTCGACGTTGCGGACGCTAGTTTCCAGACGACGGGCAATTTCCTTATTCATTAAGCCATCGACCACTAAGTCCAAAACGCTTTGTTCGCGGGGGGTGAAATCGAGTTTGATTGGACTCGGCGATTGAACGATCGCGCCTCGTTGAGTCAACATACTTTTGATATCGGCAATCTGTCGCGCTAAATCGGCGATATTGTGACCTTCATCATCACTGGTTGCAACCCGTGAAGCGGCTTGTTTTAACAAATTAGTGACGATCGCCACCAACTCATCGGGATCAAAAGGCTTTGGCAGATAAGCATCACAGCCTGCGGTATAGCCCTGAATGCGATCGCTGGTCATTCCCCTTGCCGTCAAAAAAACCACAGGCAGCCCCTTAAATTGAGGCTCTTCTCGCAACTGCTTTAGAAACTGGTAGCCGTCTACTTGGGGCATCATGATATCGGTGATGACCAAATCGGGCAACTTTTGCCGTGCTAACTCCAGTCCCTCACGCGCATTACTCGCAACATCAACCGTAAACCCACTATCTTCCAAGTAAGCTTGCACCGCTTCGCGCAACCCTGGTTCATCATCCACCAACAACAGTTGACCTGCCATTCAATTCTGTTTCTCCTACCCGCGTTTGCTCTATTGTATCGGATGTATCGAACCTGTCTAAGTTCCGAGGGCAGAGTTCCGAGGGCAGGGTTCCGAGTTCCGAATGTAGAGTTCTAAGTGCAGAGTTAGAGATCGTCCTTCGCCTTTCGTAAATTGTTTGCTATTGACCATTCCGGTTGCTTTGAGCAAACTGGTTCTACAGGATATGCACTCCAGTTTTTCCAAGGTTCAACTATGCTCCAAGTTACCCAAGCTCCAACAGGTCCCGTTTTGGCTCAACAGCGATTTTCGATTTTGGGTGTCGCGTCGATCACGGATGCAGGCAAGACGCTTTCGTTAGTCGTGGACGACCAATTTCGTACGGATGGACCAGTGATTAAGCCCAATGGCACTTGGCAGGTCGATTTTTTGTTTCAAGCGGCTGGCAATCGCCGCCTAAGAATTGAACTGGGGAATGACAGCACAGCGGTAGTGGTGCAGGTTGTGACCACGCTGCCCCAAGCTCAACAGCTTCGATTTACGCAGATACCGGCTCGCCTGCCAGCATTGCAGTCTGCCACGGTGGAGGGCACGGCTGTTAATTTTGCGGAGGGAACTCAATTAATCTTGCGTTCCGATCGCAGGTTTGAGTTGGCGCGTCCGACCGTATTGGCAGGCAAATGGCGATCGACTATCGGGTTCAATCAAGCGGGTCGGCGAGTAATCGAAATTTTAAGTACGGATGGAACGATTCGAGCAGAAACTGAAATTGATGTGGTAGATGCCACACCGCGTCTGCCGCGCCTTAGTTTTACCAATCCTCCGCAGCGCGTGCAGGTAGAAACCGTGGTTACTCTGACAGGAACCGCAGAAAATTATAATGACGACGATCAACTGGTATTACGGATAGATCAAAAGTCAGAATTGGCTCGCCCACAAGTGGTTGACGGCAAATGGCAAGCACGAACTTTGTTTCGTCAAGCTGGAAATCGTTTGATTGAAATTATTGGCTCTGAGCAAGATCGGGCACAGATCATTATTGAGGTGCAAGCCCCGCCAGTCGCTACCTTTCGGGTGCTGTCGCGTAATACCTGGACGAGCAACCCAACGCCAGCAGACTTGCCCGATCTCACGCCCAAACGGATTACGATGCATCACACGGCGCTCAGTGGGCAAGCTGCAATCAGTGGCACCCAAGCTCAAGAGGTCGCCCGAATGCGGGTCGTTTACAATGGGCACGTGAATGGCAATGGTTGGTCGGATATCGGCTATCACTTTGTTATTATGCCCAGTGGACGGGTCTACGAAGGGCGATCAGAACGTAAGCGCGGCGCTCATGATCTGGTGAATGATGGACTGGGTATTGCATTTGATGGTGTGTATAGCGTCAATACCGTTAGTCAGCAGCAGTATCAGGCGGCGGTGTCACTTTGCACCGTACTCTGTAAACGCTATGGCTTTAAGAATACGGTGACTCCCGTGCCCACCCCAACGGCGGATTTTGGCACACGCAACTTGCCGCTAATCTGCGGGCACCGTGATCGCGTATCCACTGAATGCCCTGGCACTGAAGGTGGTAAAACTATTCGCTTGGCAGAGATTCGCACCGCAGTGAATGCTCAACTGTAAATCAGCGATCGTCTGTAATGGGCTATCGCTGACCATTTGCACTTCTCATGAGCCGAGCTACAAACCTATTTCTTTCGGTAGTAGACTAAGAAATTAAACCAAGGTAGGTAATAAAAGCTACGTTTTCTAAATTAAGAGAACGATGAGCGACAGGTACAGCTTTCGCGTTCAAACGACCCTTTTATCCTTTAATAAAGCAGGTGTTTTGTCGTGGTCAATAGCAACGAAAAAGATAACGCAAAGGATAACTTTCTCTATCCCATTGGGCGTTATCGGGGCGAGTTTACGCCAGAGCAACTGGCTTTCAATGCCAATTTGCAAGAATTTGCCCAACGGGTTTCTCTGATTTGTGGATTAGAAACGGGCGGCAAGATTACCTCAAAAGAGGCTTATCACCAAATCAAAAATTTATGGGCTACGGTGAAGCGCTCTAAAAAAGAATTGCTCGATCAGGCGAAACCTCCCAAACCCGATCTGCCAGAAGATGGCGAGGATGGTCTTAAATAGAAAAGTTTTTTAATAGAAGGAGTAGTCTTAACTATTTTCATGAAACCAAGGATCATGAAGCCCAAGGTCTACAGCAAGTACATCCGCTCTAAAGAGTGGCTTGGCAAACATCCCAAATGGCTGAAGTCGTTCAATTCTTGTGCAGCCTTGCCGTTCCTCCCTCTGGGCAAATCAAGCCGTGGCTATCATCGCTACAACATGCACCATACTCACTACAAAACTTTGGGACATGAGCGGCTGTGGTGGGATGTGCTGCCGCTGAGTCTCTTTGCCCACAAGCACATTGTTCATGGAGTGCTTTCGTTCTATAAGCGCCCCAGTCAGCAGAAGGTCTACCCGAATCTATGCCAACGGCTGTTCCATGCTTGGTGTCGATCGATGATTTTGCTGGTCTGGTTCTGGTGGCTTTTAATACCCGCTGGATTGTTGTTGGCGTGGAAAGTCAATCAATCTGGAGTTCTAGAATTCCTCAAATAATTGGGTTTGTTCGATGATATCGGCGATCGCGACTGGGCGAATTAATCTTCCGCAGTTAAGAGTCTGCAAAATAATCTTTGACAATCGTGAGAATGCGATCGCTGGCATGTCCGTCTCCAAAAGGATTGACCGCTTTTGCCATCGCGTCATAGGCTTTAGAATTGCTTAATAGCTCTGATGCTGTTTGGAAAATTTTGGCTGGGTTCGTGCCCACGAGCTTCGCCGTCCCTGCCATCACCGCTTCCGGGCGCTCCGTGGTTTCTCGCAGCACCAGCACCGGCTTGCCCAGGCTGGGAGCCTCTTCCTGCAATCCGCCAGAATCGGTCAGCACTAAAGTCGATCGCTGAATCGCGCCGACCAATTCGGCATAGTCCAACGGTTCGGTTAAAAAGACCCTGGGATGATTGCCTAGTTTTGCTTGCAGCGGTTCGCGCACAGTAGGATTACGGTGGAGAGGCAACAGCAGCGCCGTATCAGGAAACTTTTCTAATATCTGCAAAAATCCTGCCGCAATGTCGAGCAACGGTGCGCCCCAATTCTCTCGCCGATGAACGGTCGCCAAGATCAGCCGATGTTGATTCCAATCTAAACCGGGGATCTGACACTGGGGCTGACGACTTGCCACAGATAACAGCGCGTCAATGACGGTGTTTCCGGTTTGGTGAATGGCTCCGGGCACCCGTGATTGATGTAGATGATCCATTGCTAGAGAAGTCGGCGCAAAATGCAGCGATGCAAGCTGAGAAATCAGGCGGCGATTGGCTTCTTCGGGATAGGGATTGTAGAGATTGTCGGTACGCAGTCCGGCTTCCACATGCCCGACGGGAATTTTTTGGTAAAACGCAGCAAGGGCAGCCGCAAAAGCTGTAGTCGTATCTCCCTGCACCAGCACTAGCCGGGGCTGCAATTGCTGAAACAAGTCCTGCAATCCTTGCAAACTCCAGCAGGTGATGTCGGTCAGGGTTTGTTTCGGCTGCATAATTGCCAAATCGCGATCGGCAGTCAGGTTAAACAACTGCATCACCTGATCTACCATTTCTCGATGTTGCCCGGTTAAAACAACCTGAGCCTCAAAGTCTGGAGAGGCGCGAAATTTTTGGATGACCGGAGCCATCTTAATCGCTTCGGGGCGGGTGCCAACAATGAGGCTGACAGGAATAGGAGCTTGCGGCATTGCGATCGCGGGTTTTAGAAAAAGCCAACAGGTTTAGATCACTCCTATCATACGCTTGCTGGGGGTGTGGGAGGAGCGAATCGCGATCGAGATAGCAGCCCAACAAAAAACCCGGTCGTACCGGGTTCTTCAGGGGAAACTCAAGCAGTTAGTAGAATCAGCAGATAGTCAAACGAAACATGATTTAATTGCGTGTGGCACAGGTCAAAGGGCAAGCCGCATAAACTGAGTTGTTTTTAGGGTTTTCTTCACCTTGCAGCCAGCGTAACCAAGTCACTTGATCAGGGTGAACACCGCGCAGTGTCAGCATGGCAGCACCGAACATGACCCCAAAAATATTGAGACCAATAATTCCACCCGCTACCAGTAATACAGAACTCATCGGAATTACAGATTGCAAGATGACTGCTAGCAATGAGCCAACCACCACCATCAAAATAACCAGAGGAAATCCTGCAATTAGCAAACAAACGGCTAATGTAAACGTCCAAATTAGAAAACTTTTGATCATTAACAATGCATAAAAATTACCCAGGCTTGGGCTGTGAGAGAGAGCCATGTCTTCCTCCTAAAAAATAAAGTGAATTGAATTTTTGAAATACTAAATGTGATCCCCACACCGGGGGGCTAATGAAATTTAGTATAGAGAATTACCAAATAAAAATAAGGGTTCGTTAGGTAAATTTACACATTCAGGCATTTGTTTACACTTCTAAAGTGATTTTGCTGACAATCCATCGGATAGGAGCCAATCTTATCATTCGTATATTTGAGGCTTCAAAGTCTTTGTAGAAGTGCATAGTAGCTATATCGTAATATTGGCAAGCAGGTGACTTTCTAGATCTGAAAAGTTCTCTAAGCTTTCATAAACGTTTTACTTAACATTTCTTTTGCTTTTGCCTACTTCTTTCTCAGAAATAGAGTTTGATGGAGGTATTTTCCAGAGTTTCTCTAGGGTAAGCGCACTCGATAACTTGCCGTAGGTTTGTTCTAGCGTTGCTTTGAGGTTTCTAGACGGGCGAAACGCGATCGCAGTGTTTCCTTGAAGGGCTACTTTAAACTCAGGCGTAGTTATAAATTCCGGATCTTTTACTAATAAAAAGTTAACGGGTTTATTCAATCGGTAGCTCAGAGAAAGCAGATCGCCCGTATTCGTATAGTCATCTCCAATATCGCTAATGATCAGTGGGTTAGGCGTTTGATTAATCACATCAGCAGTTTTGTCATTGGCATAGCTCAAGTCTTTGTTCCACCAACTGGTGGAAAGGGCGCTAACCGTCAGTGAAATGAGACAACCCGTTAGCAAAACAGCTAGGGTGCCGCGCCACAGAAATGGGACAAGCGGCGTAGTTGGGGAGGCAGGCTGCTGCGATCGCCCACTATAAAGCGTTTTCATGGATAGCTTGGTTGCTAAAAAGTAGGCAACTGCAAGCTGTACTCCCGGAAAGCTGGAAATGAGATAGCGACTGACCGCAGAGCGTTTATTGCCCAATACCAAATCTGGGATTGCCAGCAGCAAAAACGGCACCAGGATGGAGGTCAACACAAACAGCCAAGTGCTGGGACGAGTGTTTCGGCAGAGGCTATAGAGCGATACCAGAATCAAGAGCAGCACGGGCACCCTGAGCCAGTAGTTCCAGGGATTATCGAAGCCAAAATCCAGGTCGAAAAATAGGGCTGTAAAGCTGAGTGTCCAGAGTTTTAGCAGGTAGTCAATTCCTGGAGAAAACTGTGTCCAATCGGTGGTGGCAAAGGCACGCTGGGCATTGACGATCATCACTCCAAGCCATGGCAGATAGAGAATGATTGCCCCGGAGATCGCGCCTGCAAATCCCATCAGAGTGTTTTTGAGTGGTGTGCCTGTACTTTGAAACACCCATGCATCCAGACCTACATAAGCAGCGTGTCCTGCTAGGGTTAAGGCAAAAAATGGATGGGTGTATAGCCCAATCGCGACAGAGAAGCCATAGAGTGCCCAGCAATGCCAGAGCGGTGGCGGCTTACGATAGTGATGAGAACGTTGGGGCGGTGGGGCATTCGTCAAACGCAATGCCCGTAATAATAAATAGCTGCTGACCACGACCATGACTGTGAGTAAGCTATATTGTCGCGCTGTTTGAGCAAACAACACATCAAAGGGAGACAGCGCTAATAAGGTTGTTGCCAGCAATGCAATCTCATGAGAAGCAAACAGTTCCCAGGCAAGGGCATACATGGCAGGCAGTGCCAGCAGGCTAATCAACGCTGGTAGCGATCGCGTTACGGTTAACGGGCTGTGAAATATCCACTCTAGGGGCGCTCCCAAGGCTTGCATCCAAAACCGCGTCATCAAAAAATAGAGCGGTGGATGTTGAGGATCTTCCACTGCCAGCGATCTCAGCGTATCGAGCGGCGTACTTCCTGGCTTAATCCGCTGAAACTTTTGCAACTCGCTAGTCGCAATCACCCGATTTTGAAATAACTCCTCATCGATTTCGCCCCGTGTATAGCCTGCTGCCCTTAGGGAGGTGTAAGTTTCATCATGCCAGTAGACTTTGTGGTTCAAATTAACGAAGCGAAACACCACTCCAAGAGCCATCAAGCCGACCAGCAGCCATTTGAGCCAAAGAGGAAAGCGAATTCGTTCAGCGCTCGATTTCAAAGGGTGCAGCACAAATCAATCCTAAATAACGGTTGAATTATCCAGTGTTGTTAGTAGCAGGATAGAGGACAACGAAGGTTTTATTGATGTGACTCTAAAATCACATTAAAAATCAGCAATATTTGGCGAAAGTATAGAGATAAAAGCAGTGAGACGAAAAGACTAGATTAAAGTTCTGACGAAGACTGAGCCTCTACCCTGGTTGAATTAGACGACACACCTAAACCAAAAAGCTTTGGCAGAATTAATCCAGACTGCGCCTGATAGGTCGCAAACTCTGGATACCGCGCCAGGGATTGATCTTTCTTTCGCATATTGGGCACAAAAACAATGCTGACAAACGCTGCCAGAATTAGCCATGGCACCCAATGGCAGGCTAGCAACGCAAACGAACTGTAGATCAAAATTTCGCCCAGGTAGTTGGTATTGCGACACTTTGCAAAAAAACCTTCCGTAATCAATCCAGGCTTATATTTCAAGGTGTAGTATTTTTGAGCATCGCTAGTGTAATGCAAGAAGACTCCCACAATGTTACAGGCGATCGCCCCAGCAACCAACGACAAAGGCGGCACCACCCCGGAGCGAATCAATAGAAAAGGCGCAACCCAATACAGCCCCAACATCAAAAAGGTAATAATTCCCATTCCCAGAGTTGTTTTCTGTTCCCACTGTCTGTCGGGATAAATTCGATCTTTGACTAGCCAAAGAATGCCATAAGTACCATGCAGCGCTAGATAGACCCACGCACCCAACGTGAAATTTTGATACGCCACCATTAGCCCAAATACGAATGGGGTAGTCAAGCCCTTATGCCAATTGATCGCGTGTTTTAGCTGCATCTCGATCGCTCCTTTCTCTCCAAACAATGGGTTGACACAGTTCATATCAACTTACCTTACCTATAGCAGGTGATGGATTGGAGAAGTTAGGGTGTAGATGAATCAGGAAATTTCCTGAAACAGGCTGAAATTCTCTGATTAGCTTGAGGAAGGCATACGGTGGGAGATGACATGGGAATTGAGCCAGCGATCGCGCAAAGCAGATCCCTCACGGGAAGCACACCTCAAGCCACTTGGTACAATCCCTTGGGGCGGCGGTTAGCCTTGGTGATCGGCGCGCCCAGCATGGCTCAGTTACTGGGCAGTGCCTTTAACATTTGGTACAACTTCACCTACATTCGCCCGTTGTTGAACGCTGAGCAACTGTCGGTGTTTTTAGGCACCGTGGTGGTGTTTAATGCGGTGGTTTACCCTGTGGGTGCGGCATTATGGATTTGGACAGTCTTGGTTCTGCATCGCCCTTGTCAAAAGCTGCTGCACAATCAACCGATTTCAGCCGATCGCCTGCTCAAAGCCCGACAGCGCGTGATCAATTTGCCTTGGTGGGGCATGGCGATATCGGGTAGTCTCTGGCTGTTTTGCATTCCAGTTTTTTTATTGACGCTCTCCTTGGCTCCGGGTACGCTTAACCCCCGCATCTGGTTTGATTTGCCCATCTCGTTCATCGTGGCAACCCTGATTGCCACCACTCACGGCTTTTTCTCCATCGAACTGTTGACTCAGCAGTTGCTCTATCCGATTTTGTTTCAAGATGCTCACCCCGCCCAGACCCCCGGCACTTTTCCCCTCAATTTGCGCTGGCGCTGGGTGTTTTTGGCATTTTGCGGCAGCATTTGCCCGATCGCCTCGCTGTTGTTGCTGGTCGTTGCGCCCCATACCTGTGAACAAAAAGATGCCTGGTTTGCGATCGCGGTGGGCACCTTGGGCATTGTTTTCAGCCTGACAAGCGCCTGGATGGTCAGCCAACTGGTGACTGAACCGATTAAAGAACTCCAGCGCGTGGCAACTGAAGTGGCGAACGGCAACCTAAAAGCCCGGATTACGTCCTTACGCGCCGATGAATTTGGTCCACTGATTGATGAAGTCAACCATCTAATTGAAGAACTTCAAGAAAAGCAACATCTGCGAGAAACCTTTGGGCAGCATGTAGGCGAACAAGCCGCCAGTCAACTTTTGCGCCGTAACCCCAACTTGGGCGGCATTGAACAAGAACTAACCGTCGTATTTGCCGATTTGCGAAACTTTACCCGTCGTTGCTCCACCGAATCGCCACAAAACATTGTGACGCTGCTCAATCTGTTTCTCACCGAGATGGTGGAGATTGTGGAGCAACGCCACGGTGGTATGGTCAACAAGTTTTTGGGCGATGGCTTTATGGCGCTGTTTGGGGTGGGCGAAAACCTGCCTGACCACGCAGAACAAGCCGTGACCGCCGCTCAAGAGATGTTGGTGAGTTTGCAAGGCATCAATCGTTACCTGGAACAGCAGGGATTGGCTCCTTTAGCCATGGGGGTGGGCATTCACACTGGAATTGCGGTGGTGGGTAGCATTGGCTCCAGTCGGCGGTTGGAATATACGGCGATCGGCAACACGATCAACATTGCCTCACGGGTGGAATCGCTGACTAAGGAGGTGGGAGAGCCGATTTTGCTGACAGATGCAACCCAACAAGCACTACCAGCAAGCTTTTTAACGGAAGCTCTGCCGCCTCATCCGGTTAAAGGACAGTCCAAACCGCTGAATATTTATCGGGTAAAAGGGTAATTCGTCCTGGCATTCTCGCACTGCCTTGAGGGATTCGCAATAACGATTTGCCAAATGGTAGGGTTAGAAGACATGGAAGCTCGTAGGTTGAAATGGAGAAAGCATGGAGTGGAATGAATCAAGCCGCATCGCAGCAGCCGAGCCAATTGTGCAATTTCAGCAGGTTGGGGTGGAGGCAAATGGGCGAACCCTCCTGTCTGATTTAAGCTTCACGATTCAAAAAGGCGAGCTTTTGGTGCTTTTGGGGCGCAGCGGCTCTGGCAAAACCACCACCATGAAATTGATCAATCGCTTACTCACGCCCACCTCTGGACAAGTGCTGGTTCAAGGAAAAGCAACCACGGACTGGGATGAAATTCAACTGCGGCGGCAAATTGGCTATGTGATTCAAGAAACCGGGCTGTTTCCCCATTTTACGATTGAGCAAAATGTGGGAGTGGTGCCCACGTTACAAGGGGAGAAACCCCAGCGGGTGAAAGCGCGTGCCCATGAATTGCTGCACAAGGTGGGGCTTGATCCGGCTGAATTTGCCAGTCGCTATCCGCATCAACTGTCGGGGGGACAACGGCAGCGGGTAGGCGTGGCGCGATCGCTGGCTGCTGACCCGCCAATTTTGCTGATGGATGAACCGTTTGGCGCGCTCGATCCGATCACTCGTATGGAATTGCAACAGGAGTTTCGCCGATTGCAGCAGGATCTCAATAAAACTGTCGTGTTTGTCACCCACGACATTCAAGAAGCCTTCATTTTGGCATCCCGGATCGGCTTGCTGGAAAATGGACGCTTGGTGGAACTAGCCACCCCGGAAGCATTTGCGCGATCGCCCCATCCCGAAGCCCAAACCTTTCTTAACACGCTGAGATCGGTTCCTGAATTTGTAGTGGGAGCTTAACCCATGCAAGATTTCTTTTTGATTCGCTATGGCTCCGAGATTGTGCAGCGCACGGGCGAACACCTGCTACTGGTAGGCGTTGCCGTCGCGATCGCCATTCTGATTAGTATTCCCCTGGGTGTGTTGATCACGCGCAAAAAATCACTGCGCCAGCCGGTACTCGCGATCGCCAACATTCTGCAAACCATTCCTAGCTTGGCGCTGTTTGGCTTGTTGATTCCCCTGGTCGGCATTGGCGCAGTTCCCGCCATTATTGCCCTGACGGTTTATTCCTTCCTGCCGATCATCCGCAACACCTACACAGGCATTATGAATGTTGATCCCGCCGTGCGCGAAGCGGGACGGGGTATGGGCATGACCGATTGGCAACTGCTGTCTCGTGTGGAACTGCCGCTGGCATTGGGCGTGATTTTGGCAGGAGTGCGGGTCGCCGTCGTGATTGCCGTGGGCATTGCGACCATTGCAGCCGCGATCGGGGCAGGCGGTTTGGGCGTGTTTATTTTTCGCGGGATCGCCGTGGTCAACAACCAATTGATTTTGGCAGGAGCCGTTCCCGCCGCCGCGATCGCCCTGATTGCCGACTATGGCATTGGCTTCCTAGAACGACAACTTACGGTGAAACGCTAACCAGTTGTAAGGTTTGGCATTCGGAACATTATTCTTGGATAAATTGCGGCGATCATTGCCCGTAGCTCGCTGCCCACAGGGTATGCCGAACCCCTACCAAAACTCTCCTAACCCGGTGGCCACGCCATCTGCCGTCCACCCAAAATGTGCAGATGCAGGTGATGAACTGTTTGTCCGCCATCATCGCCATTGTTAATCACGACGCGATAGCCATTCGTTAACCCTTCCTGCGCGGCGACGCGCTTGACGGTGAGTAGTAAATGTCCCATCAGGGCATGATCCTTGGCTTCGGCATCCGAAAGCATGGCGATCGCCTCCTTCGGAATTACCAAAATATGGATGGGCGCTTGCGGGTTCACATCTCGAAAGGCGATCGCCAAATTATCCTCATACACAATATCTGCCGGAATTTCCTTGCGAATAATCTTGCTAAAAATTGTCTCACTCACTTCGCTGCTCATGGGTCTTCTCTTTAAACTCATCTACTAAAAGACTAGCGCTCCCTGCTGTTTGGCAAGCCTATTTACAGCAAAGAAGTTGCCTAGCGGTTTCCCAGACAACTTCTTTACATTGACATTTCTATGCTAAATCGATCGCTTACCTAAGAACCTCACAAGCTTTGTTGTAGTAATGCTGGCGATCATCCAAGCCGTTGTAACCACCATTGACGCACTTGGTCACCTGCTCGACGGTTGCCCCTTCATCACAGTATGAATTCATATCATTGTTGTGCCACCAAAAACCAGCACTGGTAAAGGGGTAGGTTGTCGCAACATAGTCGCAGCCTTCCATCACCCGTGGATCGGCAAGCAATTTAGACAACGCTTCATAATTGGATCGCCCTGTCAACTGGATTACTCCAGCACCTTTAAACCGAGGACCATCGCCGGGGTTGATATTACCCAAATCATCCCGTCCTTCTAGGTAGCTGCCATCATCTAGCTCTCGTAGCCACTGTAGCCCACCTGATTCATGAGCGATTTGGCTTAAAAAGTGCCGCATTCTAGCAGGTGTATTGATTTGGTATCGAATTAAGCACTGGTTCAAATCTTTTAACAGATCGCTAGAAATGTCGCTGCCAAAAATAGCATCTGCTTGCTGCTTGGAGATTGTGTATAGCCCATCCCAATGCTGATTGAAGATATAAAAGGTGCCGCTGTTTGCAGCTAAAGTAATTTTGCTATGTCCACCATCAGCAGGTTCAATCTCATCTATGCCATAGCATTTGCCAATAGGAACAGCAATCATTTCAGTGGGTTGCAGTTCCGAAGAGCATACAGGCTTTTTCTTTAGCTTGGTTTCAAGTGTGGCAGTGATAGTTTGCATCCGCTTCTCCATAAGTGAAAAAGAATCTCGTAAAGCGATGGCGCATCAAAAATCAACACTTAATTGTGTTTATCTAGCTTGAATGAAGCCATAGCTTTGAGCGTTATAAAAAAGACGGTCGAGGAAAGCGTGTGTGAATTAATTTGATCTAGAAAAGTAAAATATTTGCTTCCTTGAAAAAATTTCTAGATGCTCTTTGAGAAGTCCCTTGTGTTGATGTTAGAGTTTCTCCGCGCTGGGGAAAACTATGAGTCAAATGGCGACTAACAGTTCATACTGCGGTGCTAAAGAAGACTGACTAAAGCAACGCCTTGTTATTAAGAGTCGCCATTTGTCCTGGTTGCTAGTACGCCGAATGAAAAATATCTTGCTCGCTCCCATTAGAGAGAGATCGCCCAAACTCCCACTCAGCAATATTGAAGGTAAGGAGAATAAAGTTACTAGGTTAAGAAAAGGCTGTGCGTAGAACCACGTAATATCCTGTTCCTAAAGATTAAAGAGTTTATGTGGTCATAACAAGTTCTAAGTAAAGACTCTGTAAAATAATCAGAATCTCTGCCTTAAGGGGGATGCCAAATCAGTTAATCTACTCACCAGTGAGATTTTCTGGTTGTCCTTATTAGCCACCGATTTCTCAGATCATCCTTTAAGTGGGTTGAAATGTAAGTTTTTAAGAAATGATTCAATCGCGACAAAGGTGTGCATCTCCTTCTGATTTTCCTAGATCAAGTTACAAAAACTTCAGGGCAAAACCTTAGGTTTGGCTATCGCATCTACCCCCAAATGAAGGTCATCTACTATGCAAACACAAGCATTGCTCAACTATGAGCCTATTGTTGGACACTTAAATGGTTCAAAAAATAAAAAAATTAAATTAAGCTCAACCGCTGTCAACTCTTGGCTGAAACAGATTTCTTTAGGTAACTATTCTTGCTTTTGGAATTTATGGGTACAGTATCAAGCTGATTTATACAAACATTGCTTGCGCTGGATGGAAAACAATTCTGCTGATGCTGAGGATGTTTTGAGTCAGGCAAAGCTCCTAGCTTGGACTAAATTGCAGCAATACGCAAACACGATTACCAACCTTAAAGCTTGGTTGACACGCCTCACCCACAACCTTTGTATGGATGTTTGGCGAAAACGACGCAAAGAAGTGATTATCCACGACCCTCAAGAGAGCATCAGCCAAGGACAAATTTTTCTTGCCTCACCCATTGGCACTCCAGAAAGCTGCTTACTCAATCGTGAGTTGCTGTTAATCATTCATCGATCCATTGAAGAACTCCCCGATCGCCTACTTCAACCGTTTCAATTACGTTTTTTTCAAGATTGCTCCTATGCCGCGATCGCAGATCATCTCTCCATTACTCAAGGCACAGCCCGCAAGCGAATTCAAGAAGCAAGAGAGTTTCTTCGCCACCGAATCACCGTCTATTTAGCTGGAGAATCCAAAATTCACAACTCATACTTCCCTGCCGTCTTTTCTACAGAATCAAACTAGTTAGGATTCACGTTAAAAAGCGAGGGGTTATTTTTGAAGTCGCTGCCCAATTTTGTATTAAACTAGCTGAGATGAAAAGTTATGGTGGAGCATCACGAGTGGGAGTGGTTAAAACGGGATGATCTTCCACCCGCTAAAAAAGAGACGGAAACTGGCGATCGCCAGATAGACGATCTTAGGCGCTGGGTTGATACAAATGCTTCCAATTCACCAAAAGCAGAGGATTATCCGCGAGACCGTTCTCTGGATCGTCATCGCGAACGAATACGACAGCGTATAGAGGCTGCTAAAATTTGGCTACAAAATAATAGACCGCCCAACGAGAATGCACAGACCTCCTCTCATCGTGTTCAACCCATTTCAGCGGTAACTTCTTCCACGCCTGAACCACCATCAATTTCTGTCCCTGTAAAGCTGACGGTTGTTGCGACAAATCCGTCCCTTCCCGTTTCCAGTGTTAGTGCGTCGGCTCCTGCTGTCATTGGCTCATTGCCGTCCACTGCTATTGATGAAAAGCAGCCGAGCGAACAAAAATTAGTTAAGCAATCCTCCCAAAAACCTATGGCACCGAAGAAAGATGATTATCGCGAGGGTTTGAAGCAAGAGTTTACGAACTTGTTTGAAACTCTTGACCTTAAAGACACACAAAAGCACTATCTGCGATCGCGTTGGTTAGACCAAGTACTGTGGATGGAAGGACGGGCTGGTAAGGCACGAGATTTCCATTACCGCTTGCGACTGACGACCATCATTGGAGGCGTGCTAATTCCAGCCTTAGTGAGCCTCAATTTTATGGATGCTAACAATGAGCGGCTGAAGCAGTTTTTGGGAGTGTCTACTTTTGCCCTTAGCCAAATTGTGGCGGTGAGTGCAGCAACAGAGCAATTTTTTAACTATGGTGAGCGCTGGCGACACTATCGACGCGGTGTGGAATCCCTCAAAACTCAAGGCTGGCAGTTTTTTGAGTTGGGTGGTCCTTATCAAACTTATAAAACTCATGACGAAGCTTTTCATACGTTTGCGGGGCAAGTAGAGTCAATTCTTCAGCAAGACGTTGAAGTGTATGCGACTCAAGTCACTCAGCCAAAGAAAGATACCGAGCCCAAGGAGAACAGCAACAGTGTCGCAATCACTAACACTCCAATCAGCAGTGAGGCGAGCAATCGCAGAGAACCTGCTGCTATGAAGACACCCTCTTAGAGTGAGAAAAAGGTCTTACAGCGATCGCTGTAAGACCCATATACAATTCTGTAACGCGTTCCTAAGTAATCAGCGAGTATCTCTAAAACAATACTCCGGACAGTTTTTGAGACAGAGGCTGAAACCCCCATTCTGCCGTTGGCATTTGACCTCCCTGAGGAGGCTAAAACCCGCATTCTACCGTTAGCGATTTAAAATTGTCCGGACTGGTGCTAAAAGATGCATTAAAGAACTTCGCTGGAATGATTTAAAGTTTGTCGCTTAATTTATTTAGTTGGTGGTCTAAACCCCCGTCTATATCCCACTTTACTGCTTGATAATCATGACAATCTCTGAAGATGTATCCGCTTCCCCTGATCACACAGATTTTGCATTAGACTCAACCGCCAACAGTGGGAGCCGGTTTCAAGATGCATTTATTTCCTATGGACGGGCAGATAGTAAGGCATTTGCAACCAAGCTATATGGTCGATTGGTTGAGCAGGGGTTCAGAATCTGGTTTGACCAAAATGATATTCCCTTAGGCGTTGACTTTCAAAATCAAATTGATGATGGCTTGGAAAAGTCGGATAATTTCATCTATATCATCGCGCCTCATTCAATCAATTCCATTTATTGTGGCAAAGAAATTGATTTAGCACTTCAACGAAATAAACGAATTATTCCACTATTACATATTGAGCAAATTACTCAGGAAATTTGGCAGCAGCGAAATCCTACTCGAAACTTAACTGATTGGGAAGAGTATCAGGCGAAAGGTTTACACTCCAGTTTTCCTAATATGCATCCAGCGATCGGTAAGATCAACTGGGTCTATTTTCGTGAGGGAATTGATGATTTTGAGAAATCATTTTCTGGACTGTTAGAAATCTTCGATCGCCATCGAAATTATGTTCATCAACATACCTACTTTCTTGCAAAAGCATTAGAGTGGGAGCGAAATCAGAAGCAATCCCCCTACCTGCTGGTTAGTGAAGACCGCAAAGCTGCGGAAACCTGGTTGAAAACTCGGTTTACTCAGGAACAGCCTCCCTGTTTTCCAACAGATTTGCATTGCCAATTCATCTGCGACAGCATCAAGAACGCCAATAACTTGATGACAGATGTGTTTCTGTCCTACTCCGAGCGGGAACGCCCTGTGATGGAGAAAGTGGCACTGACACTGATGAGAGAAGGGCTGACGGTCTGGACAAACAAAACTGATATTAAAACAGGCGTTGAGTTTGAGGAAATGCTCGATCGCGGCATTGAAGAGGCAGACACGATTGTTTATCTGATGTCTCCCAGTTCGCTGGAATCAGAGTATTGCCAAAAAGAACTGATCCACGCCCGTTATCACAACAAACGAATTATTCCCCTCTTAATTACTGATACTGATCCGGCACTACTACCCGCCGAGTTGCGATCGATTCAATTCATCAACATGACCGACCATGCAGATGAAGCCGCCTATCAAGTAAATGCTGACAACCTAATTCGAGCGGTGCGGGAAGATGAAGCCTACTACAAGCAGCACAAACTTCTGCTGACAAAAGCGCTTAAATGGGAACGCCAAAAATACAATTCCAGCATCTTGCTACGCAACTACAATTTGCGGCAAGCCGCAGCCTGGTTGAGAACAGCGGATGAACACGCCCAGCACCCCCCCACTGACCTGCAAAAAAAATTCATTGCTGAGAGCTTGAATCAACCGCCTGAATCGACACTGGACGTGTTTATTTCTTACTCGCGGGTTGATTCTGATTTTGTTCGCAAGCTCAATGATGGGCTGCAAGTTCAGGGCAAAACTACCTGGTTTGATCAAGAGAGCATTGCCTCTGGAGTTAACCTTCAACAAGAAAGCTATGGTGGTATTGAACGAAGCAATAACTATTTATTTATTATCTCGCCCAGTTCAGTGGCTTCTCCTCAATGCCTCGAACAACTAGAGTATGCGCTGAAGCTGAATAAACGCATTGTTACAGTTTTGTTTCAAGCGGTTGAGCCAAGTGATTTACCTGCTGCGCTTGCGAGTTTACAATCGATTGATTTCAGACGAAATAATGGGGACTTCTTTATTAATTTTGGTGATTTGATCCGCACTTTGGATGTTGATCCAGAGTATCTGCGATCGCATACCAGAGTGCTTTTGAGAGGGATGGAATGGGAGCAGGAAGGACGAGATGATAGCTTTTTGCTGCGCGGCAAAGATTTAGAGGCATCAGAGCTATGGTTTCAACAATCTAAAACCCAAGAGCCGACCCCAACCGATCTGCAAGTGCAATATTTAGAGGCAAGCCAAGCCCTGCCCCATCGTCGAATTCGGCGGCGCAGTGTGGGCTTGGTCAGCTTGGCGGTGACTGCGTTGGTGTTTGCAGCGCGTTCCTTTGGTGTGCTGCAACCCGTTGAATTGGCGGCATATGATCATTTGCTGCGCTTACGTCCGAGTGAGGCACAGGACAATCGATTTTTGGTTGTGGGCGTGGATGAAGCAGCCGTTAACTATATTGACCAAAGCGATCGCTATCGCTTTGGTCGCGGCACCTTGCCCGATTTGGCACTCTCTGATCTGTTGAAAAAAATCAACGAGAAACAACCCCGACTAATTGGGTTAGACTTTTACCGGGATATCAGGGCGCTCCCAGAATTAATTCAAACCTTTCAGCAAACGCCTAACCTGACTGCAATTTGTTTGGGGAGTCAAATGGATGACCGAGGCAAACCCACGAAAGGAAACAAGCCGCCTGCGGGAGTGCCCATGGAACGGGTTGGTCACAACAATGTTCTGACGGATGACAGCAGTAGATTTGTGCGTCGGCTGACTCTGATGACAAGTGCCGATCCAGACTCCTGCCCCACCACGGATGCCTTTAGCTTGGTGCTTGCCCAGCAATATTTGAAAAAAGAAGGCAAAGCTTATCTGTCACCCTATGACCCCAAAGAAGATGATTATGTGCCATCGATGCAGTTTGGCAATACCGTGGTGCCGCCGCTCTGGGGCGATGGTGGTGGCTACCGGGATATTGGGTCGCAATTGGGAGGCTATCAGACGTTAATTAACTTTCGCGCTCATAAGGGTGACCCAGGCAACTTTGCACCTATGGTCAGTGTCAAAGATGTCCTGGAAAATCGGATTTCAGCAGACCTGATTCGCGATCGCATTGTGTTGATTGGCTATGTGGATCGGGCAGAACGGCAAGCAGACTTTTGGGCTACGCCCTATGGTCAAGTTTCAGGGGTGATGATCCACGGTCAAATGGCAAGCCAACTGATCAACGCTACCTTAAATGGACGACCGTTAATTTGGTGGATGCCGCTGTGGGTGGAAACGATTTGGATTGGCTGCTGGTCATTGGCAGGCGGCATGGTTTTCTGGTGGTTCCGCCAAACGCGATCGCTAGCAGCGGCAGGAGCACTTTCTCTAGTCATTCTCTATGGAGTCTGTTACTGGGTACTCGTGTCCCATAGCGGCTGGTTGCCCTTAGCTCCTGCGTTAATTGCCTATTTTGCAGCAGGGAGTGGAGTTTATTTACTCAACTATCGCCTGCGCCGCTAATTTTGACCCAGACTCTACACGTTTAATAGGAAATTAAGACCCATGGTGACGCTGCGATCGATGTTCCAAAAAGTTTTCATAATGGGATCGGCTGGGTTTTTCCTGTCTACAGCCTTCCTGGTAGACCCACAGTCATCATCCGCTCAAGGGTTTTCTAGAACGCCCACTCTGATGGCAAAGCGTCCTAAAAATGCGTCCAACAATTTTCAAGGGGGCGCGGTACGGGGAGAATGTCCCGTTGGCAAAAAATCCTTAATGGCGCTCATTCCAGCAAAAGATATCGGGCAAACCACCCAGGCATATCCCACCTTTTGGTTTTATTTGCCGTTTGGCAAGACCACCTTTACGCCCAGTGGTGAATCAGAAGTGACTGTGGCTTCTGCCAAATTTGTGTTGTTAGATGAAGATCGCAAACCAGTCCTGAAACAGCCCCTCATCCTCCTGTTACCCGACAAGGAAGGCATTGTAAAGCTCACCTTACCCAAAACCGAAAAAGCGCTGCAAGCTGGCAAAGATTACCAGTGGTTTTTCTCCATCGTTTGCGATGCCGAGCAACCTTCTTCCAATCCCACCATCTCTGGTTGGCTGACTCGCGTTCCGACAAATACCAAGCCAGCAAAACAGACAAAGACGACCCAGCCTCAAGCAGTGGCTAAAAGTGATTTTTGGCTTGAGTATCTGAATCAGGTGGCGACTACTCGAACTCAAAATCCTGCCGCTTGGAGTGATCTCTTGAAATCGTTTGGATTGCAAGAGCTTGCAGGACAACCTGTTTCAGAACTCAAATCCGCAACGAAGTAATTGTAGTGTTTTAAAGCGCTTCTGCGGGAGATGCTTGGGGTTGAAGTTGAACGCTGCATGGAATTTAAAAGGAATGCGTCAAAAGTAATGGTGAAGCAGAAAAAAACGTGGATTGGGCGATCGCTGCCGATAGCATTCCAGATAGCGTTCGCGATCAGCATAGGTGAAGCCCTGCTCAGCCCTGCGGTAAACTCTCAAATTGTGCCCGATGCCACACTGCCAATCAATTCCAGCGTGATTCCTGGCTGCACAAATTGTTTGATCAACGGTGGTACGGTGCGGGGTGTGAACCTGTTTCATAGCTTCCAGCAATTCTCAATTCCTACAGGCGGCGAAGCTCATTTCAACAATGGGGCTGGCATCCAAAACATCCTGACGCGAGTTACCGGAAACTCGATCTCCAATATTGATGGCTTAATTCGCGCCAACGGCACTGCCAACCTATTTCTGCTCAATCCCAACGGCATTAGTTTTGGGCAGAATGCCCGACTGCAACTCGGCGGTTCCTTTTTTGCCACCACCGCCAACAGTTTCAAGTTTCCTGACGGGGGTGAATTTAGCGCAACGAATCCGCAAGCGCCACCGCTTTTAGCGGTGAATGTTCCTATTGGCTTGCAGTATGGAACTGGGAGCAATGCCACAATTCGCAATCAAGGTAATTTAACCGCCGGACAGGATCTCACCCTAGCCGCAGACAATTTAGACCTGCAAGGACAACTGCAAGCAGGCGGCAACCTGACGCTGCAAGCGCAGAATACGGTCAAGATTCGAGACAGCGCTACCACACCGTTTATTGCTAGCGCGGGTGGCACTTTGTTGGTACAAGGAAACCAGCAGGTGGATATCTTTGCCCTGAATCACCCCAATAGTGGTCTGTTTTCGGGGGGCGACTTAATCTTGCGCTCTACCAATACCATTGGCGGCGATGCCCACTACCGAGCAGGCGGCAACTTTCGGACAGAGCAACTGAATGGCAGCCCCGGCAATCTTTCCAGCCCCCACGACCCGATTATTCTGGCAAGTGGCGATGTCACTCTGGGAGATTACGTGGGCGCATCGCTGCACATTCTGGCAGGCGGCAGTGTCACCTTGGGCAACGTGACGATTAACGGAACGGATGCCGCAAATTCAATTTATCCCGGCAACCCAACTCTGTTTAATGGCAGTCAGACCCTTGGCTCTCTTGCCAGCTTCAGCCTGTCGGATGGTACGCCGATTACGATTCAAGGAAACGCGATCGCCACCCTAGATGTCCGAGCAGGAGTGAATTGGGCAGCCTTGGGTGGTCTCCCGACTCCTAACCCGACTGTACTCGGCGCAGTCACGCCAACCACAGCCCCCGCCACCAGCGCCAACATTACGGTGAGTGGCACTATCTTTAATACAATACCCAATGGAATTGTCCTGCTGACGAACCAGTTTCAGCCAACCTCCGCTCCTGGAAACATTGTGACACGCAATGTTTTAACAGCTCCCGCTGACAGCGGACCTGTCAGAATTGACTCGCGCGGTAACTTTACTCTAGCTGGTGGGGCAATAGACACGAGTACTGTCATTGGGGATGGTGGTAATATTCGGATTTTGGCGCAGGGAGAGGTTGTTTTAGATCAAGCCCTGCTGAATAGCAGCACAAGCGGTAACAGTCGGGGAGGAAGCATCATTATCTCAGCCCGATCGCTGTTAGCCAATGGGTCAAGATTGGATGCTTCCTCTTTCGGTAATGGCGATGCTGGTAATATTCAGATTACGACCCGCGATCGTGTCCTGTTTGATAGCTCTGCCGCATTTAGCAATGTCGGTGGTGGAAAAGGCAACGGGGGAAGCATCGCAATTTCCACCAGCACTTTGGAGTTGAGAAATAATTCGCGCCTAGACACTAGCGTTGGTTATAAAGATCAGGAGAGTGGTCAACTCGTTTCAGGAAGCGGCAACGCTGGAAATGTAACGATTCGTGCGGATCAGCTATCCATCACAGGCGGTAGCAGCATTTTTTCCTCCGTTGTGGCAGGGCAAGGTAACGCCGGAAATGTTGAGGTTAACGTTACAGGAACCACACTGTTGTCTGGCAGAAGTAGCACTGGAGATTCTAGCGTAATTAAAAGTGAGATAAACAGAGGTGCAGTCGGCAACAGCGGTAACCTGACTCTGCGGACTGGTTCACTGGTCCTAACTGATGGTGCCGAATTGTCAACGCGTACGTTTGGCAAGGGCAATGGAGGTAACATTCGCATTACAGCCCGCGATATTACCGCGCAGCAGCAGAGTCAAATCGTGAGTACGGTTCGCGAAACGGGCATTGGTAATAGTGGAACTGTGACGATCGATACTGGAACGCTACGGTTAGCTGATAATGGGTCATTCATCTCAACCAGTTCTCTGGGACAAGGTAATGCGGGAGTCGTTAATATTACGGCTCAAGACATCACTCTAGAACGGGGAGGCAGCATTGCCAGCGCGATACGAAAGGGGGCACAGGGAGAAGGGGGTAACGTGAATATCACCACGGGGTCATTTACCGCTATAGATGGTGGCTTGTTAGAAACTAGTTCGGCTGGAATTGGGGATGCAGGCAGCATTAGCCTCCTCGTCCGCGATCGCGTTCTGCTCGATCGCAACAGCCAGATTCGTAATTCAGTTGAAGTAACCGGAGTGGGCAAGGGAGGCAATATCGAGATCGCGGCTCCCGAAATCACCCTACAAAATGGATCAAGCATCACGGTTAATAGTAATGCCACCCGTACTAATGCCAGTCAGCCAAATCTGGCGGGAAACATTAACCTCCAGGCAACTCGCCTAACGCTAGACAACTCAGCCATCACTGCCGAAACAGCAAGCGGTGGCGGTGGAGACATTCAGCTAACAGTGCGGGATTTGCTGCTGCTGCGCCGAAACAGCGCCATTTCCACCACAGCCGGATCACCTGGGAACGGTGGCAATGGTGGAAACATTACCATCAATGCAAAAAAAGGCTTTGTTGTCGCAGCACTGAACGAAAACAGTGATATTGTTGCCAATGCATTTGGCGGCAAAGGCGGCACGATTCAGATTAGCGCCACTCGGATCATTGGGTTTAAGCAACGATCGCGCCTCTCTCCAACCGAACTGCAAAATATACGGAGTAATGGTATCAGCGACATCAGCGCCAGTTCCGACATTGGGTCAGACGGGCAGATTTCGATTGATTCTCTGGCGATCGATCCCTCCTCTGGCTTAGATGAGCTTGAGGTTGATCTGGTTGATCCAGCGAACCTAATTGCTCAAGGCTGTGGATCAGGGGGAACCATCGCCAAAAGCCAAAGTAGTTTTGTGGTGACTGGGCGGGGAGGCGTGCCACCCAAGCCCACGGATTCTCAAATGCGTGGAGTCGTGCCGATTCCCTGGGTCAGCCGCAGTATTGCTCCAGCGAACGACATTGGCAAAACTATTGCACCCAACAGCACACCCACAGCGGCGATCGTGGAAGCTCAAGGAATCGCGATCGCTGCCAATGGGCAACTTTATCTGACTGCCAATGCGACCACAACCATTCCCCATCCATCGGGCTTTCCAAGCTTGACTTGCCCTGAATCTAAATAATTCTGTTCCCTCATTTAAAGGCACCCATGGCAAGGAAGCTACTCTCCTACCTGATCATTTTCCTCACTGCATTGCTGAGCGCGATCGCCCTTCCTGCCATCGCCGCACAACCCGCTTTCCATGCTTCCACACCTGGCACTCCGCCCCCAGCACTCAGTCCCATCTCGCAATCTGAATCTCTAGAGCAACAAGCACAGCGTTTGTACGAAGCTGGACAATACACAGAGGCGATCGCCGTTTTGCAACAGGCTCAACAGCAGCAGCAACAGGGCGATCTCGCTGGACAGGCGATCGCTCTTAGCAACTTGGCGCTCAACCAGCAGCAGCTAGGAAATTGGGACGCGGCAACTCAGGCAATTGATACCGCTCTGGGATTATTCAAGCAGCCCCAAACTAAAACCGATAGCGGGGTTCTCGCTCAGGTGTGGGATGTGCAGGGCAGCGTAGCACTGGCGCGGGGTAACCCAGAGCAGGCGCAGCAGTCCTGGCAGCAGGCTGCGGCACTCCATCGGCAGATGGGCGATGTGAACCGGGCGACCCTTAGTCAAGTCAACCAAGCCCATGCATTAATGGCGATGGGCTTGTTTCGCCGCGCGATCGCCCTGCTACAAACCCTGCAACCGACGTTGCAAAGCCAGCCAGATTCCCCTACTAAAGCCGCTAGCTTGCGAAGTTTGGGAGATGCTTTGCACGTGGCAGGCAGTTTAGAAGAGGCAGAGAAAGCCACCCAACAAAGTTTAGATACTGGCAAACGACTGCGATCGCCAGATATTATCGCTGCCGCCAACTTGAGCCTGGGCAATCTAGCGATCGCCAGCAGTAAAACCAATGCCGCCTACGGCAAAACCAAATTGGCTCAACGGGCAACTAAACTCGCATTGGAGTATTACCAGGCGGCTGAAACGGCAGCACCCCTCTCCCAAGCTCAGGCACTCTTAAATCAACTGTCTCTACTCATCACCACGCCAGCAAACATTTTGCCAAAGCTTGATCGCTGGTCAGAAGCGACTACCCGCTATGCACAGCTACAAGCATTGCTGCCTAAACTGCCGCCCGATCGCACCACCATTGCCTTAAAGGTAGGTTTAGGACAGCGCTTAGTGCAATGGCGGCAGGTAAATTCTGCAACGGCTCCCACCTCGAACGAAATTGCCCAACTGTTTGAAAGTGCAGTGCAACAAGCCACCCCCTTAAACGATTCACGGACTCTTTCCCAGGCTTTGGGCGGTTTGGGCAGTGTCTATGAAAAAAATGCCCAATGGACTGAGGCTCAGTCTTTGACTCAGCAAGCATTGCTGTTGGCTCAATCCGTCAACGCAGTGGATGTTTCCTATCAGTGGCAACGGCAACTAGGGCGGGTATTATGCCAAGGAACACTGCCCTGTCTCCCTGAGCGAGTCAAAGATGCGATCGCTGCCTATACAGAATCTTTCACCTCCTTGCAATCCTTACGTCGGGATCTGATAGCGGTGAATGCCGATGTTCAGTTTTCGTTGCAAGAAAGTATCGAACCTATTTATCGCGAACTGATTGACTTGCTGTTGCAGGATAAAGCAGGCGAACCTAGCCAGAAAAATCTTCAGCAGGCTCGGAGTATTTTGGAGGCGCTCCAGGTGGCAGATTTGGAAAACTTTTTGCAAACCGGATGCCAAGAAACCAAACTGCAAATTGATAAAATTATCGACCAATCTGATCCCACTGCTGCCGTAATTTATCCGATTATTTTGGGCGATCGCCTAGAAGTGATTCTGAAACTTCCAGGCAAAGCAGATTTGTATCGCTATCCTTCTAAATACATCCCTAAACAAACCGTCATCAATACGATCAGCAAGTTACAAACCAATTTGCAAGATGAGTCTGCCTTTGCAGAAGTTCAACAAGACGCTCAAACCATCTATAACTGGCTAATTGCTCCTGCTACTGCTCAACTAGAAGCCAGCGGTATCAAAACCCTAATTTTTGCCCTTGATGCGCCTTTTCGGAGAATTCCCATGTCGGTTTTGTACGACGGAGAGCGCTATTTAGTTGAAAAGTACGCCACGTCTCTGGTTTTAGGGTTGGAAGTGCGGGAGCCAGAACCCATTCAGCGCCAAACGTTGAAAGTGCTAGCGGCAAGTCTCACAGACCCACCCAAAGGCTTTGAGAAACGCTACAGCCGTTTAGATAACGTCAATCCTGAGTTAGACCAGATTAAAAAACAAGGACTTCCAGGAATCTTTATTCGTGACGAGGCATTTACTCAAGAAAAACTGAGTCAATCAATCAAAGCAGACAACTTCAAGGTCGTGCATTTGGCAACTCATGGTCAATTCGGGGCAACTCGCGAAAGTACCTATATCTTGACTGCCAGTGGAGCGATGTATGTGGATCAACTCGGTGAGGTGTTCCGGACTCAAGACCAAAGTAGAACGGGTGCGATCGAATTGTTGATTTTGAGCGCTTGTAAAACCGCAGCAGGCAATAATCGGGCAGTGCTAGGCATTGCCGGAACCGCCGTGCGGGCAGGAGCAAAGAGCGCGCTCGCCAGTTTGTGGAGCTTGGCAGACGCGCCCAGTGTTCTCTTTGTCCAGGAATTTTACAAACATTTGGGTAAACCGAATATCAGCCGATCTGAAGCGCTCAGACTGGCTCAGTTAGCGCTTTTGCAATCAACCGAAACCGACTATAGCCATCCCCGCTTCTGGGCAGCTTACATTTTAGTCGGCAGTTGGCTTTAGCCAACCAATCCCTTTCAAACTGTCAATTCAATAGCGCGTTCACCCGCTGCTGATTATGGGTACTCTGTTGGTTATTGGCAATAGTCAGGAATGTCATGCTTGCAAGGGTTTGGAGTGCATCGCTAATTGGCGTTGATGCCGTCAAAGTGGGAGTTGAGGTGGATATCGCCGGGGGACTGCCAGGTATTGTCGTGGTTGGCTTACCCGATGCAGCAGTGCAGGAATCGAAGGAACGGGTGCGGACGGCAGTTAAGAATGCTGGTTTTGCCTTTCCCATGCGAAAGATTGTGGTGAACTTAACTCCGGCAGATTTGCGAAAAGAAGGTCCTAGTTTTGATTTGCCGATTAGTGTGGGGATTTTAGCAGCGGCAGAACAGGTAAAAACTACCTTGCTAGATGATTACTTATTCGTTGGCGAATTGTCTTTAGATGGCAGCATTCGCGCGGTTAGTGGTGTTTTAGCGATCGCGGCAGCAGCCAAGCGGATGGGCATCAAAGGCTTGGTGATTCCGGCAGATAATGTGCGCGAAGCCGCTGTCGTGAAGGGCGTGTCGGTGTTTGGCTTCAAGCACCTATCGGAAATTGGCGATTTTCTCAACAATCCCGATCGCTATCTAGCGGCTGAAGTGGATGGGTTGGCAGAACTGGAGCGCGATCGCTTTTGTGGTGCCGATCTGCATGATGTCAAAGGACAATCCCATGCCCGCCGTGCCTTAGAAATTGCCGCAGCAGGGGGACACAACCTTGTGTTTGTGGGACCTCCCGGCAGCGGCAAAACCATGCTGGCGAGACGCTTGCCCTCTATCTTGCCGCCCTTGAGCTTTTAACAACAGCCTCTTTTTCTTATTCTTTGAAGTAAACAACAACAAATTACCCTTCATATTCCTCTTTGTAGAATTCTAAACTTTAGCGTTTCTACAAAGAAATAGTAGTAGACAATGACTAATGCAAGCAGTATATTAGTTCTAATACGCAATGAAGGTTCAGCGAGTTCAGCTTTCAGAGTCTCAGGACATCACTTGGGTCTTGCTAGGTGATGACTACCTGCCCGTTCAACCAGTCACAGAATATCTAACGTATTTACGAAACTTAGAGCGCTCACCAAATACCGTTAGAGCTTACGCCTGTCATCTCAAACTTTACTGGGAGTATTTACAAGATAGCCGACTGGACTGGCAATTCATCGGAAACACTGAGTTAGCCGCTTTTGTTGCATGGCTCAGAAATCCACAAGCCAACGTTATTTCAATCCAAGAGCAAACAGCTAAACGAACCGAAGTAACGGTCAACACTATTCTCACTGCTGTTTGCATGTTCTACGACTTTCATGAACGCATAAGCGGAATAGAACACACTGACTTCTAC
>QBMH01000400.1 GCA_003249025.1 Leptolyngbya sp.
TTTGGCATTATGCAGTTTTACACAGATGGTTGGGGAGCTTATGAAAGACATCTCGACCCAAGTCTGCACACGGTGAGTAAACGCAATACTCAGAAGATTGAACGCAAGCATTTAACCTTACGGACTCGGATTAAACGACTGGCTCGCAAAACCATTTGCTTTTCCAAGTCAGTGCTGATGCATGATGTGGTCATTGGGTTGTTTATTAATCGCTATGAGTTCGGCTTATCTATTTAGGGCAAAACAACAAGTTTATAACATTACCTTGCGATCGTAAGATCAATCAACACTCAGGTGTTTGAGTTCTCACCGTTGGACTAGGGGTTAAAAGCCAATGCTCGACCGCGAACCTGCTCATTAAATTTGCCACGTTCATATACCACTTGCCCCCCCACGATCGTGATCACAGGCCAGCCAGTCAAATTCCATCCTTCAAATGGACTCCAACCACACTTCGTCTGAAGTTCTGCGCGCAGGACAGGATGGTACGTGTCTAAATCTACCAGCACTAAGTCTGCATCGTAACCAGGGGCGATCGACCCCTTCCCGACAATCCCATAGGCCTTTGCCACTGCTGTAGACATCCAGTGAGACACTTGAGCCACGCTACATCGCCCCTGCATTGCCTGGGTTAGCATCAACGGCAAAGAGGTTTCTACTCCAGGCATTCCTGACGGCACCTTGGCAGGCTCCAGAAAAACGGTCGTCGCAGATGCTTCCTCATCCGCTTGATTTGTGGGAGTCGCCCGACCTTTTTCTGCCAGCGTATGGGGGGCATGATCGGTCGCAATAAAATCAATCACTCCATCCTGAAGTGCTTGCCACAGCACCTCATTGTCGTGGACACTCCGAATTGGCGGGTTCATCTGAATCAGTGACCCCAGTTTTTCATAGTCGCCCGTATTCAGCAGTAGATGCTGGGGCGTGACTTCCGCTGTCACCCACGCTGGCTTCTCCTGACGCAGCAGTTCGGCTTCTTCCGCTGTGGAAAGGTGCAGAATATGCAGCCTTCGCTGATATTTTTTAGACAGTTTGAGCGCCAGTTGCGTGGCGTTGAGCGCCGCTTGATTATCTTGAATCACGGAATGAATGGCCGGATCGGTAATGCCTGCAAATTCTTGCCGCCGTTGGGCAATCCGCGCCTGATCTTCGGCATGAACGGCGATCAGGCGGGTGCCGGTGGCAAAAATGCGATCTAACGCGCCTTCTTGATCCACCAGCAGATCGCCATGCATCGACCCCATAAAAATCTTGATGCCGGGAGTTGGAGTTGCTGTTTGCAGGTCAGGTAAGTTTTCTGCCGTGGCTCCGATAAAAAAGCCAAAGTTCACAAAAGACTTTTGGGCGGCTCGTATCAGCTTATCGTTTAGAGCCGCCTGATTAATGGTCAGCGGTTTTGTATTGGGCATTTCTAAAAAGGAGGTCACGCCACCACGAGCACAGGCACGGGATGCTGTGGTCAGATCTTCTTTATGCTCTAATCCCGGTTCACGGAAATGCACTTGGGGGTCAATGACGCCGGGTAGCAGGGTGAGATGGTTAGCCTCAATGATGGTATCAGCCGCTTGGTCAAGGTTTGAGCCAATCTGCCCAATCAAGCCTCCCTCAACCCACACGTCAGCCGATTGAAAGTGTCCATCGGGGAGTAAAACCCTGGCGTTGCGGATCAATAACGTGCGGTCGGGCGATGGGGTCATGCTAAACCAGAAAATACTGCTTCCATCATAGGAAATTACAAGCCAAATTTTGTCCGACCATGAGAAAACTCAGTTCAGCAGAGGTCGCCCACCTTTCTAGAGCAAGCCCGCCTAAACCTGAGACAGTTTCTCCGTTACGAGTTTCAAGCCGCTATCTTCAAGGATGTGCAGAGGTTGCAGTCCAACAACGCCCATGCGCATCGATCGCCAAAAGTTGATCGGGTTATGATACAAAAGTTGTCTGTAGCCGCTCAACCGACGCATTAGGGTGCTTGATTGGTCGAGAAGACCGCAGTTCAAATCAAGTTTGCGTGAAATGAACGATTGGTTAGGAGCGCGCGGATGACCCATACCTTCTTTGCAAATCGGGTTGGCGTACTAGCCACGATGCACCGTAAAGAAAAAGTTATTGCACCCATTTTGGAACAGGCGTTAGGCATCAAGCTTCAGCTTCCCGAAAACTTTAATACGGATCGATTTGGCACCTTTACTCGCGATCGCGACCGTTCAGGTGATCAAAGATCAACCGCACGCTTAAAGGCTGAAAGCGCACTGGAACTTACGGGCGAAAGTCTGGCGATCGCCAGCGAAGGCAGCTTTGGACCCCATCCTGGCTTTCCGATGGTTGCCTGCAATTGTGAGTTAGTCGTCTTAGAGCCTATCCGGAAAATGTTAGGAGCTTACGACCGACAATCAAACAAGCGGCAATCTGAACAAATCCTAAGTAAGAGTGAGATAACTTAGCCCAGCGAATCAACACTCCTCGAAAGCGATTAAACCAGGAATGCGCCACTTCGACGACCCAACGGCGGGGCGGATGGCGGTTGGGGTCAGTTGGAGCTGGCAGGGGTGCATCTTTGTCAGGGATATGAGGAATATATCCTCGTGCCTCTGCCGCTTGCCGAC
>QBMH01000401.1 GCA_003249025.1 Leptolyngbya sp.
CCAGCGAATAGGCTTTCATTGGCACCCTCCATAGTCGCAAAATCATCTTATAGAATACACCTCATTCAGCAACAAACCGCTATATCAGGAAGAACAGCACCGATATCGCTCCACTCTCACCCTGTATCAGGAAGCCCACACTCAGGCACAGACTTACCTCACCCTCCACAACCAAGAGCAATCCCGAACGATCGAGCTATCAGCAAAATATGAGACGGCTGACGCAGAACGCCAGCATTACCTCACCCTCTATACTCAGGTTCAAGACGACCTCAAATTTGAACGCCGCTCGAAAGCTGGCATCAAAGGCTGGGAAACTCGCCGCAAGCGAGAAAACGAACGCCTAAAGCAAGAAATCGGCGAAATGAGCCTGATGCTCCGCGACTCGATGCACCGAGAAGAAGGCGCATTGACCAACCTAGACGCGATCGCTACCCGCATGGATCGCATTCAGTCTCTCATCAACTCGGTTGACGAAGAACCCGCCGATAATCCACTAGGATTACTGCAAAAATTCAAACGCATCTGGCAGACCGTCAAAGATATTCTTGCAGAGTAGAGCAGCACCATGAGCAATGATTCAGATACTATCCGCCCCACCGTTGTCACTTCGGCTTTGGGCGATCGTATTCGCAATCTCACCAGCCAACTCCGGCAAGAACGCGATGTCCAGATTAAAGCCACCTCCCGAATTCTGGGGGCTGCTGCCCAAATTGCCGTGAACCACGATCGCCTGATCGACCAGGTGGTTGATATGGTGGAAGCAGACCTTGACCAGCAAACCCAACTGCAACCGTCTACACCTCACACAGGCGAACAACTCAAGCAACAGTTCAAATCACTCAAGGATGCTAAAGCCCACTTCAATCTAAAAGCCAATAGCTGGGATGCTCTCGCTGCCAAACTCAACGAAGCCTCTATAGACTCCTCCCCAAAAGCTGCCAACGCTCAAGATTCTGTGGTTCAACGACTAGCGGCGATCGAGCAAGAACTTCTACTTCTTAGGGGCGACATGAATCAGGTTCTAAACCTGCTGACTCTACTTGTAGAACAGCGACCTTAAGAAAGCATTTTCAACCAACCAAAGCGATAGAGCAAAGAGACCTCAACCTGAAAAGAAGCCCATCAGCGCCTTCGTTGCCTCATCTCGATCGATGTCCAGGTAACGGGCTAAGTTGCCAATATCCTGATGTCCCGAAATTTGCTGTAAGGTTCGGAGTGAGTGCCCCGCCCGATAGAGATGCGTCAGCAGCGATCGACGGAAGCTGTGGGTACTCACGCCCCTAAATCCCAAGTAATCACAAGCACTTCTCAGCGCCAAATCAACTGCCTGCGTCGTGAGGTGTCCTTTGAACTTGCCAGGGAATAAATAGCCAGTGGCAGGCAGAACAGTGATTGTTAATGCTTTTGCAAGTGGAGACGCGATCGCGATCGTGCGAGTCACATCCGTTTTGGTATTCTTTGCTCGAAACACAATTTCACCATTCACCACATCTTCTACCTGTAACGCGCACACCTCACCCAGTCGTGAGGCAGTGTAGTAACAAATTTGAGTAATTAGCCTATGAGGTTGCTCCAACTCACTCCACAATTCGTCTAGCTGTTCGGGACTCAAAACTGCTGCTTGACCATTCCTACTAACTTTTGGCATTGCTCAATTAAATAACCTCGTTTTTGAATAAATGTGCAGGATTGCACATTTATCGGTTTAGGAGTTGCTTAACCAATTAGCGTTTAATCCTTACTTGGTATTCCAACAGAATACCAAGTAGAAAAGCCAAACTTAACAGCGCATTCATGATCTCGAAAAGGATAGTTAAGCAGAGCTTATCAGTCACTTCATCTCGTCAACGGCTGAAACCCCTATACTTACGTCGATTGATAAGTTTTTCTAAATTCGTTGTCTTTGCAAACAGCGTTTGCAAAGATTTGCTGAGACAGTTTGAAATTGTTGCAGCAAAATTGTTCGCAAGCGTTTCAATAGCTGGCAAAATGGCAAGATTGATGGTGATACACGAACGCCGCATGATTAGGGCTAGGGCATAAAGTTATGAGGCTGGTTGGATGATCATTGTTGTCCTAAGTTTTAAGGGTGGCGTGGCTAAAACGATTACAGCCATTCACGTTGCTGAGTCATTAAGTAAGCATCGAGGACGAAAAGTAGTACTAGGCGATGGCGACGCAATCCGCACTGCCCTAAATTGGTATAAGCGGGGTCTTGCCGCTAATCACAAGGTTGGCTTCACTGTTTTCGATGGTGACGAGCAACCGCCCGATGGCTTTACTGACTTGGTGATCGATACGCCGGGAAACCCCAATGAAGACGAACTGACTCAGCTTGCCAATGCCGCAGACTTTTTAATTATTCCCACCTCCTGTTCCCCCGCAGCGATCGAAGCAACGATTCAAACTTTGACCCAGTTCAACGAACTCACGCCCGATCGCTACCGGGTGCTTTTGTCCTTAGTGCCCCCTCGCCCTTCACGCCTATCCGTTAGGCAGAAGTATATAGAAACATGACTGGGCTTGAGTTTTGGGGAGCAGTTGTGGGATTATATCGGTCAGTTTAGCTGAAGAGGACAAACCGATGAGCGATT
>QBMH01000402.1 GCA_003249025.1 Leptolyngbya sp.
GTGGTAGGGCGATGGCGGGAAGTAGAAGGGGATCTGGCATAGGCTGTTTAGAGTCGAAGTTGTAGCAACGGACGGGCATTTCTAGTAGAGATAAAGGATCTGGTGGTTGACAGTTTGCACTTCAACCACCAGGGCGGTGTCTGGTTCTGGGTCAGTGGAGATGAGATTGAATTCATGCAGCAGGCGATCTCACTCAGTGGGGCAGACCCCTTCTGAAGTGTCGAAGCCCAATTCTTTACAGCGATTGAAAACGGTCGTTTTGGCGAGGGAGTAATCTTTGCAAAATTTGGTCAGTGATGTATTCATGGTTGCCTCTGAACGGTGTGGGCACTGGGTTAGAACGGTTGGAACACGCACGGAACAGTCGAAACAAGTCGCTCTCGTTTCGGGTGCGTTCTAGTGCTGTTTCTAAGGTGTTCCAACATCCTAACAAGATTTGTTAGGAATGCAATAGTTTTTGTTAGAATCCATTTAAAGTGATAGAGTTTTCACCATTTTCTTATTGGGAGCGTATGATGATGTCAGAACTGAGCAATGATGAAATGTCAAAGGTTACTATTACAGCCTTTATAGAAGAAGACCTTAAAGAAGGCTTGAAAGCTTTGGCAGACGTTGAAAGGCGTTCCATGTCACAGATGGTTGCTGTTCTTATCGAAAGAGCAGTAAACGATGCTGCAAAGCAAGGTCTAATTTCTGATTCTGCTACCAAGGGCAAGTAAGGAGAGCGATCGCGATGGCTAACGAGATAAACCGAGCTATTGAAGCGCTTGCTGATATCACCTCTATGCAGGGTCGCCAAATTAGTGACCTGCGAGAATCAATGCAGCAATCTAATCAGCAGTTGAGCGATCGCATTGACCAGATGGGCGATCGCATTGAAGCGACGGTTGATAGGTTAGGCGACAAAATTGACCAGCTTGGCACCACACTAAGCGGCAAAATTGACGATTTAGCGGCGCAAGTCTCTGTTTTAGGAGACAACATTACCCGCTTAGAGCGAACTGTAGACTCGCTAGCAACCGATACCAGAGAGCAACACGCGATCGCCCGGTCGCAATCTGAAAACGTTGCTCAACTGGTAACACTTGCTCAACAGCAGGCGCAAACGGTTGATCGGATGTTGGCAGTTAGAGGATAGGTCAGTAATGTTGACTGACCCTGAAAATCCTTTTGAAGAGTGGGCTAGAGAGGTCAGAGCAGCAAGCCTTAAGGATGCTCAAATTAAATGTGAAGCGATCTCATCTGGTATTCCGTTAACTGAGGTTCTGTCAGTCAGTCAGGAGACAGTGACACCCTACGAAGGAACTTATCGATTTATCTGTTGGTTTAGAGGTGAAATAACAGAAAATGGCAACGACGACGATTAGAGACTTACGCACAATTCGCAATGTCCCCCAATCAGGGGAACACCAGCTATCAATCAATCTAGGGCTAGCCGATGCTGCAACGGTATTAGACTTCAGCCGTGAAGCTGGCTTAGGGTTTGAAATTGTGCAAATCCCTACTCGCGATGGGATTGAGATTCATGCACTTCTGCTATTCAAGCATTCTGATGTTGAACCTTTTGGTTCCGAGCTTTCAGATCTGCTCGATCAACTGGCTGCAACAATCAACCCAGATGCGATTCGTCACGTCTATGGCAGGCTTAAAGCAGCATAAGAGCGATCTCCCTTGCTATGGGTGAAAAAAGCTGTTAGTTTAGCAAGCCGAATCATCATCAGCAACAGGCTTTTAAGAGCAATTTAGCTGTTGCATTTGCAACGCTAATTCAAGCTTTTATTAGACTTTTTTTGCCTAATGTGTGTCTACCATACACACGATAATCAATTAATAATTACCGGGTGTACTCGGAAAAGATAATTTATCAACTTAGCACCAAGATTATACGGAGCATAGACTACGTTATTATTTGCTATTAGGAAAAACGACTTTTTAATCTGATTGCGTGTATAAATAGATAAGAAATTCGATATGTTTTAACTTTTTTTTGTTTTTAGACAGAATTCGTCTATTTTTACCTGCTAATCCTCAAATGGATGGAGTAAAATTCAATCATAAAACAGCGCACTTTATAGTAGGGGTCACTTCAGAATTCGGAAAAAATCGTACTCTAATGCCTTGCTTTTGCCAGTATTAAGAACCTTCTTGTAATAATTAAACTCTGAAACCCCTGATTTTTCGTTCAAACCGCCTATGGTGAGCAATCTAATGTGAAATTAATACATCTCAAAGTTGATCCCTGAAACCTCTGCATATCAATGCTTACAGCCTTAACGTACAATTTTTTCCAAATTCTGAGTTGACCCCTAGTAATTCTCAAGCAGGCAATTGAAGCTAGAAAGCAGGCACAGACTGGAAAGAGCAAGTAAGGGGCGATCTCGATGAAACAACTGCTTCAACAATCCACTGACCAGCGCATTGTCGTCCAAGGAACATGGGATCACTTCAAACTCATCCAGCAGGGTTTTGAAGCAACCCCTGGTGCCAAATTGTCTTACTACCAAGGGACGATAGAAATTCTCATGCCTGGAGAAGACCACGAGTTTTTTTCCC
>QBMH01000403.1 GCA_003249025.1 Leptolyngbya sp.
AAATAGAGAACCCTCCTACCTTACTTTTTCTACCAGCGATAAATCAGCCCTGCCCCTTTAGACCTGGCTCAGCCCTCAGAAACTCAGAGCGTTGAGCCGCAGGAATTGCAGTCGATGCAGCTTTCAGGATTCAGTATACCGATCTGGATTTATCCGGTCGGTGGCGTGATTCTGCTGCTAATCTTTCTGCCGAGAATCGGCTGGATTGCAGGCTTGATTGTGATTGGTGAGCGAGAAGTGGGCATTGTTACCAAAAAATTCTCATCGAAGAGCCTGCCGCCCAATCGCTTAATTGCCACCAACGGAGAAGCCGGATTGCAAGCGGATACCCTTCCTCCTGGCTGGCATTTTGGCTATTTTCCTTGGCAGTATAATGTTAGCCGCACTCCTGTCATTGCAATTCCGCAGGGCGAGATTGGACTGCTGGTGGCGAACGATGGTGCAACTCTGCCGCCTGATCGCATTCTCGGCAAAGTAGTTGATTGTGACAACTTCCAGGATGCGCGCAAATTTTTTGGCAGTGGTGGCGAAAAAGGACGACAGCTTGCCATCTTAACGACAGGAACCTACCGCATCAACACGGCGTTGTTTGAAGTGATCACAGCAGCGAATGCAGCGAGTCACGAGATGAAGCCCACTCAACTGCGGATCTACACGATCGCCCCGGATGGTGTGGGCATCGTCACCACGCTGGATGGTTCACCGATCGATGCGGGCGAAATCGCTGGACCAATCATCGCTGACCACGACAACTTTCAGAGAGCCGATCGGTTTGTGCAGGATGGTGGACGGCGCGGTTTGCAGGAACAAGTCATGCTCTCCGGCTCATGGAACTTGAACCCCTGGTTTGTGCAAACTGAACAGGTGCCGATGACCCAGGTGCCAATTGGCTATGTCGGTGTAGTGATTTCGTTTGTGGGTCAATCTCACCAGGATGTCAGCGGTGACGCGTTTACACATGGCAACCTGGTCAACAAAGGCGATAAGGGCGTGTGGATTGAGCCGCTCTATCCCGGTAAGCATCCGCTGAACACCCAGATCATGAAGGTGGAACCGGTGCCGACCACCAACATTGTGCTGAACTTCACCAGCCGCTTTAGTGGGGAGCATGGCTATGACTCTAACCTAGTGGCGCTGAAACTGCTGTCGTTTGATGGCTTCGAGTTCGAGCTAGAAGTGTTTCAGATTATTCATGTGGGTGCGGCTGATGCGCCAAAGGTAATTTCGCGGTTGGGATCGATGCAAAACCTGGTTGATCACGTCCTGCGTCCGATCGTCGGCAACTATTTCCGCAACTCTGCTCAGGAATATACCATTCTAGATTTCCTGACGGGTCGGAGCGAACGGCAAGCAGAAGCGGCTGAATATGTGCGGCAGGCACTCCGCGCCTATGATGTTCAGGCGGTGGATACGCTGATTGGGCTGATTACGCCGCCACCCGAACTGATGCAAACCTTGACCGATCGCAAAATTGCCGAGGAGCAACAGAAAACTTATGAGGTTCAGCGCGTTGCTCAAACTCAACGGCAAGAACTAGTGCGGGAAACCGCGCTGGCAGACATTCAGGGGCAAATCATTACCGCACAAGAAGGCGTGACGATCGCCCAACTGCAAGCCTCCGCCTCGGTGAAACAGGCAAACGGTGAAGCCGAAGCGATTCGCGTTACCGGACAAGCTAAAGCCGATGCCTATCAAGCGGGTGTCAATTCGCTAGGGGCGCAGGCTTACACCGCGCTGCAACTGATGCAGGTGATCGGCGATCGCAAGGTGCGTGTGGTGCCCGATGTATCGGTGAGCGGTAGCGGCGGTTCTGGCTTGTTGGATGGCTTAATGGGCATGATGGTGTGGAATCAGTCTAACGGTAATGCCAATCTGCCGACCCTGCCCAAGCGCAACGGCAAGGGATCTGGCGATACTGTGTCAGAGGAGATCGCAACCCCAACGGAGAATGACATCTGATTTTACCCTCTATTGCTTTAGTTGCAATTGCAAAGCGCCACGCGACTCCCTGACGGCAATCTGTCAGCAGTGTGGTACTTTGCTGCAATTGCAAAACCGCTACTGCGCCATCAAGCTGCTGGGTCAAGGGAAATTTAGCCGCACGTTTTTGGCAGTCGATCAAGCCAACTCGACCCAGTGTGTCATCCAACAGTACTGGAGCGATCGCCCAGATGCTGTCTTAGTTACCAAACTGCGAACAGTGGGTCAGCATCCCCAACTGCCAACCCTACTGGATGATTTCGAGCAAAATGGCATTTACTATCTGGTGCAGGAATATGTTGAGGGCGAAAACTTAGCGACAGAGATCGCCACTCAAGGGCGCTTCACGACGACGGCGGTGTGGGAGATCTTGGAATCTGTGCTGCCGATTTTGCTCTGGATTCATACTCATGGTCTGATTCACCGCGATCTCAAACCCGAAAATATTCTTCGTCGCAGTCTGTCTGAATGGATGCTAGTCGATTGGAGTGCCGCAATTTTGAGTACTGATCGCTCCCTTAGGGCAATCGCATCTAATTTGAGTATGGGAACGAGGCAGAAGTGAGAGATTAG
>QBMH01000404.1 GCA_003249025.1 Leptolyngbya sp.
GCGACAATGGCTTCCAGAATATGGCTCAAGCTCAACGTCTCGCTGGCTTTGGTATTAACACACTCATGGACTTATTTAGAATGAAATAGCCCTGACGAGTTAACCGCACCACCAAATATAAAAACGACTGTAAAATCGTTGACTTTTCCTATAACAACGTCAACGTCCAAAACATCAAAGATGCTTTCGAGCATTTCTCTGATGTCGTCGTCAGCGACTTTGACCCCTTTAGCGACAAACGAGTTCTAGACATCCTATTCACTGAGCTTAAAAAATCCGGAGTTTACGAAGAATTTTTTACGACTTTTCTCACCATTTTTAACAATGATGCAAAGCGAAATGCTCCTGAAAGCTATCTCGACCTAGAAAGCAGCATTGAAAAATACATTGGTGCCAATCCCAAGCACACCGCTGATTCTAAAGCTAAGGCGGCTCAATATTTCACGATTCTCAACCGTATAGAATACGTTATTACACTAGATGAAAAATACAGCGAACCTGCCTTTCTAGAATTTCTACGGCTGTTCAACACCATCTATAACAGGTTGTATCGCATTGACGATGTGAAAGACGCGATTGAGGTCTATTTCGATAATCAAATTGGCATTATCGAAGTTGAAACCCAAGAGCTAGAGCCAAAGAAAAAAAGAGAAACTAAGGTTGCTGAAGGCAAAAAAACTGGTACAACAGTTCACCAGTTTGACATTCTTGCGATTCTCGAAGCCCGGAACGAGCAAGAAGATTTGAAAGGGGAAAGAATTCGTGAGTTTGAAGCAAAAATTACTGAGTTCTTTGCTTACATTCGAGACTTTGATGATGGCAAGCGGCTCATAGTAAAGATCAGATCTAATGTTCCAGAAGATGAGATCTACGAAGACTTTGCCAAAATTTATCGAAAGTACAAAATCCTAAATCGAAAGACTGTTGGGGATTATTTTTTCAAAGAAATGGAAGACTTAGTGAATAAACTGTGTGACGACTTTGAAGTAACGGTACGAAAGGATACAAATAGTTGAAACCGCAGCTAGCCTTTGCTTGTGCCTGCCCAATTACTTTTAGCGCTCCCTCTAAAAGAGATCATGCTTTTCCAAGTCTTGATCGGGTTTCGCATCAACTCGCTCAGAACAATATTGGGCTGAAATATCACAATAACGACACTCTTGATAGCTTGGAACCTTGCGGGCTGGAGTAGAATTGCTGAGTGTGGCGATCGCCCCTCGAAATTGCTCCTTAAACCCCTCATCCACCTGATCGGCTTGAATCTCCATCACCCCATCTGGGTAGACTAACCGCCCCTGCAAATCTAACCCTCTGCACCGCTGAATACTTATGGGCACAAGCAAGAGGTAAATGAGCACCTGATAGAGGTCGGAGTTCTTCTTCCGTCCGGTTTTACAGTCTTCTACGAACCCTTGATGGTTTGCGATCGCAACAATATCCGGCTTTTCAGACACCTTAACCGAAAAACTCCTCCCCGTAATCTCAAACCAGTTCTCTCCCTCTACAAACACTCTGTACCCCTCCATTTCCAGGTTCTAAACTCGGCTCCTAAACAAAGCCTTATGAGTGGCATTCCATTTAGCCGAATCAAAATTAGAACTCAGCTTCTCGTACTTGTAGTGAGTGCGGAACCAAACCGCCCACTGACATTGAATCTCATCCGCCATCAATCGAGCCAGCCATGTCACCCAAATAGACGGAAATGGTTTCGGTTCCCCAGCCATTACGTACCCCCAATCTACTGATTTTTGAGAACGATGAGATGGAGAGCGATCGCCCCTTCCTTCTCAAAACAGAATTCAGCAAGATAGTACATCTGAATTATTGGTGTGACAAGAAAAACTTGCCATTTGGCAACCCCTCAAATTATTGCTTTCGTCTAGTTTTCTTGCGATACATCTCCCGCAATGTCTGTAAATACTCCGGTTCAGACTCGATCGTTACCCAGATATGGTGTGCCAGTGCCAATCGCTGCTTGTGCTTATCTGTAGGAATTCTGCGATGCTCCCCCTGAGAAAACCAGTGGTTAACCGTTGTCACCGAGCAGTCGCAGATGAGGGCCAGTTCCTCCCGCGACACATCCCACACCCGTAGAAACTCCTCAAGATCCATCAATTCGTTGTGCGTTAGTTGCAGATAATGCCGTAACGCACTCCAGTGTGTATGAGATGGGATTCGGGGGGCAAGGGTCATGTCAATTAGATTGTCACGCTGACAGTATTTCAGGTATGATATTCCATAGAATAACAGTACTTAAGAACTATTTCTGAACAGCTTCCCCTTTTTCAACATCCTCAGTCATGAGTATCATCACCATTCACTGTCGCCTCATCGCCTCTGAGCCAGTTCGCCGCCATCTTTGGCACCTCATGACCGAGAGCAATACCCCCTTAGAGCCTATCCGGAAAATGTTAGGAGCTTACGACCGACAATCAAACAAGCGGCAATCTGAACAAATCCTAAGTAAGAGTGAGATAACTTAGCCCAGCGAATCAACACTCCTCGAAAGCGATTAAACCAGGAATGCGCCACTTCGACGACCCAACGGCG
>QBMH01000405.1 GCA_003249025.1 Leptolyngbya sp.
TCCCACGTCTAGGGCTGCTTGGATTTCTGCATCACACCAACTACCGCCTGGTTGATTCCGGTCGGCTTTCAGTAAGATCCGAGCACGGGTGATTTGATAAGCTGCATGTCGTCCAGTCGTGGTAAATTCTTCGAGATATTCACGCTCTTCTAAAGTCAGATCAACAATATATTTTTTGGTCATTCCACTAGGTAACGCGATCTCCTTCTATCTTATCCTCCTCACCCATCATCTAATAATTGGAAAGCCACTAGCAAAAATTGGCTGAGGACATCCGGTAGCTTGGTGCGAGCAAAAAACGGTAACGGCTAGTAATGGCAACGGGGCAAACCTGGGGTTTGAGCAAACCCACAGTCGGTGGTGAAGCTGCTGGTTGCCATGATTAACCGTACAAGGGTTGAAGTGTTGAAGTGTTGAAGCATGATTAAAGGAACGGAGATTGTGAAAGTTTTAGCTATGAGGCGGTCTTTTTTTACAGTTCAGTGCCAGTTTAACAGGTCACTTTTATTGTTCATAGTGAGAGCATTTCAATGATTACTGAATTAACGCCAGAGCAGCGGTCTTTAGTCCTGAATTGTTGGAAGAAATGGAAATCGATAGCCTTATCAACGGATAAGCTGCAGCATGAGCAGGCAGCAAATACTATCAAATCTGCATATCAGCTTATGGGGTTTGAGGAACCCAGCATCCTTTTCTGTAACAGTCCTCTCCAAGTGTTGCAACAGTTTGGTGATCCTCCTTCAAGTACGCCTCCGTGTAACCTGTTTGCAGTTGCCAGTGGTATGCACGAGCAATTAAGGAAGCAAGTTACCCCTCTTCTATGGACTCGGCTATGGCGACGGCAAAGCTATGTACTCGGTGCTAAACTGTCCTTTTCACTTCATACCTCTATCATTGCTGCACTTGAAGCTCAGTTAAAATGTCCACTCATCGTGGAAACACAGGAACAAATTAGAGCGATCGCTAAAGCCGCTGGTGATGTTGCAATATTAGACTTTCTCACGGCGACATTAGGGTGTAATCATGATTTTGCACAGCAGTGGCACACCCTACTAGCATTAATAGAAAATTGTCCCTGGCATTTTGCGTTTGAGGATGTCTGTATTGTTTACGATCGCCCGACCAAAATTCTGCCCAATAGCGATGGTTGTCTCCAAATTGGTGAAGAACCTGCGATGTGTAGAGAATCGCTATCAGTGGAGTGGCAAAGGTGAAACGCCTTTGTTACTTCAATCTAAGCTGTCAATCAAACGACCCCAAAAGAGACATTCAGGAGAGCGATCGCCCACGAACGGTAGAATCGGACTTAGGGTGTCTCAAAAACTGTTTCACAATCAAAGTCTCAAAAAAGGGCACGTCCATGAATTTTGATACAGCATTCTGATCTACAGACAATACAGACAATAGTGATGCAAAGGCTACCTCTGCTAACCCACTGCCGTATCTTCCGAAATAGGAGTGGTTGAGGTGAGTTTGAGTAGCTGACTTGTCATGTGGATGAATGGAAAATATACCTCTGTGTATTAATCAAACTTAATCGATTCATTAATTACGTCATGCAACAGTTGTTTGAATTTTGGCAGTTGTTCAATGAGCGTTTGTGCCCCCGGTGAATTTGGAGCAGCCACTTCCCATCGCTCCAACTCTTTCAATGCCTTTTTAATAAATGTGCAACTCTGCACATTTTTCGGTGGCTCTTCTCCTGCCAGATAACTCATCACCGTTCGGCGACTTTTACCAATAATTGTTTGGAGAGCGGGAGCCAGTGCTTTTTCACCTGCTTTGGGTCTGCCTTTTCCATCTTTGTACCCAGCTTTCTTCAGTCGATCTGCGATCGCTCTGACTTCAGCAGGGGTGTAGTCGCGCCGCTGTTCATTTTCTGCAATTTCAACTTCTAAAGCGCGAGATGGTTCCGCTTCTGCGTCGAATTCCATGACTCGCACAGGGACTCCAGTGGCAAAGTGTTGATTGAAGGTTTCTAAGTCCGCCTCCTTCAATTGGAAGATTGCGGCTAACCGATGTCCACCTGCCAGCAACCGACCTTGCTTATCTACTGCCAACGGTTCGATCAGTCCTAACGCTACGATCGACTCAGCTAAAGCTTCAACGTGAGCCGAATTGAGGGGACGGGTATCAGCGTCTCGTGGTTTGATTGCCTCCAGAGACATCACGGCATTATTACTAGGCGCAACAATACCGCGCTTGGTATTGCTTTGAGCAGTTTTGATCAGGTCATTAAGACTCATGGCTACCTGAATGATTTTGTAAGTTTCCACAATTCAGCGCCAACCGCTTCCCACTCCGCAGCAGCGCCAACCGCCGCTTTGCCAGACAACATAGGCACAGTACAGCCTGACAATTCTGCATCTAGATAACAATCACGTCGCTGGATTGTCTGAGTGAAGGTGGGAATGCTTTCCTGAACCAATGCTTGCTGTACTCGTTCACCTCTGCGTGAAGGGCTATCCATTAGGCAAAACTCGGCAGAAAGCCGACAGAGCTTAGGTTTTGGCAGC
>QBMH01000406.1 GCA_003249025.1 Leptolyngbya sp.
AACTTGAGACTACTTTTTCTCCATTTTCCCTTACCCTTTACGAAAAGGCACTACCAGACAAAGATATTAAAACAATATCTTTCATCAAATTATTAGTATTCTTAAACTATTAAAGCCGTTCTACCTGGATTTATACATTCGGGCTATTCATATGGGCTATCAAAGATGGGAGCATAGCTACCGGAAACATGGTAATTGGCTTAACGTGAGTTCGACGAGTTAAAAGATGGCAGGAGGAAGGGCAGATAGACCTTTGTCGATTAAAGATTGGAAGCCTGCTTTAAATCGGTTTGCAATCGCCTACGACGTTCGATTTCACTATGAACCTTTATCTTTAACCAATCTATTTGCCATACCTGCAGCGAACTAAAAGAGTATCAACCTAATTTTTGTCGTGTGCGTGAAATGCATTTCCTCTTCGACCTGTTGCAAGCGTTGTGCCGTCCGACAATTGTGTTGCGCTTTGGCTTCAATTGCGCCCTTGTTCGGGCATATGCCTGATTCTTGAGATACTCCTTTACTTTTATCTGAGCTATTGAACGATTGAATGAGCTTGGAAGAACTACACCAATTTGATCGATCACTTGCTGTCAGTGCTCAACAACCCTTTTCCAGTCGTTTGAGGATTTTGCCGTCTGCACTAATTTAGATGCCTGCATTGCGGTTCCCATCGCTTGAGCAAATTGAGCTTCAGCCTCTGCACGGTTTTTTGCAGTGATGAGATATTGTTGGTAAGTAAAAGCCTCTTGATAGTCTAGGTCGTTAAGAGAAACCTTTTCCATTAGGTTTATTGCTTCCTGCAACTTACTGGCACTCACTCGCCAATTTGAGGCTGTTGCTTTCCAGGCATCTAATGACTGCGCTTCTTTGCCTAATCTTTCTGTCTGATCAATTAATTTTTCTGCCTGGATTGCCTTTCTCAGCGCGATGCGGAATGGGTCAAGTTGGGAAATTGACAATTGATGAAGTTGAAACTTCCCAGCCAAAGTAGTCTTATGCATCTCGTCATGGATTTGATCGAGTGTGACCTGTAGTTGATCGGGAAGGAAAGATAAGCTGGGATGTTCATAAAGGCGAGTATAAATTCCTGCCATACTAGCCGAGATGACAGCGCCAGCACTCACTAGTGTTAATAAACTGGACTTTATTCGCGATAGCTGTTTCACCAAATTAGATGCGATCAAATCAACATCTTCCGGGCGCAAGCTCAATGCTTTTTGCAACCGTTCCAAGACTGTAAGACTGCTATTAATCGCCCCTGACAATTTTCAAAGGCGATCGCGTTCCAGAGTTTCAGGTGATGCAAAAAGAAAGGCGAGTTCGACACGAAAATGGCATTGTTGGTTTTCTTTGGGGCGATCGCGGAGTGGAATAGATGGGAAAAACGCAATCGCTTACAATAGAATCGTCGCTCCACACTAGGCAATATGAACCAACCCACTACTGGTGAACGTACTGACGAACGGGTCCGCTGGACGACGACAGACCTAGAACTGTTGCCTGACAGCAGCAACCGCTACGAAATTATTGATGGAGAACTGTTTGTGACCCGCGCACCACACTGGGGACATCAAAATGCTAGCGGTAATGCTCATGCCGAACTGAGAGGTTGGTCTCTTTCTACGGGATTGGGTAAAGCTGTTCAGGCTCCTGGGGTGATTTTTAGCGAAGCAGATAATGTGATTCCTGATGTAGTGTGGATTAGCAATGAACGTCTGGCTACAGGGCTGGACGAATCTGGGCATTTAACCATCGCTCCGGAATTGATCGTGGAAGTGCTGTCTCCTGGCACTCAAAATGAACAGCGAGATCGCGAAACTAAGCTCAAGCTATATACCGAACGCGGCGTACAGGAATATTGGATTCTTGATTGGCGGGTGCAACAGGTGGAAGTATATCGACGACAAAACGCTATCCTCAAACTTGTGGCAACCTTGTTTGTCAGTGATGATCTAACTTCTCCCCTCCTCCCCGGTTTTGTCTGTTCGGTGGCTAGTTTGTTTGTCTAACAGCAAGGAAAAGAAACGCGATCGCTCCAGGGTTGAGAGGGGCGATCGCGTCATGATTGTGTGATGGCTTTACTAAGGAATCAATAGTCTGACCTTTGTGCTTATACTGGTGGTGATCCTTCGACACTAAACCAGATTTGTCCTTCGTCACCATCGCCAGATCCTGCAAGATTAATCAACCTCCCCCGACTCCCGTACACTTGATTTGTCACACTGTCAGTGATGTTACCTGTGAGTTGGTCGTAGATCAAGTTCAAGTTCTTGGGTAATGTTATAAACTTGTTGTTTTGCCCTAAATAGATAAGCCGAACTCATAGCGATTAATAAACAACCCAATGACCACATCATGCATCAGCACTGACTTGGAAAAGCAAATGGTTTTGCGAGCCAGTCGTTTAATGCGAGTCCGTAAGGTTAAATGCTTGCGTTCAATCTTCTGAGTATTGCGTTTACCCACCGTGTGCAGACTTGGGTCGAGATGTCTTTCATAAGCT
>QBMH01000407.1 GCA_003249025.1 Leptolyngbya sp.
GTTTTACAGAGGTAGTTGACAGTAATAAGGGGGAGGGGTTATGTTAGTAAAGCGGTCGAAACGGGGGAGCGAGAGCGACTCAGAGTAAAACCGCTAGAACCTAGACATAGTAATAGTTTGAAAGCCACGAGAGACATAAGAACCTCGTCAAGATAATGACTTAGAGGGGATAAAACCTTTTAAGTAGTCGAGAGAGGATAAGGGATTTGTATAGATTAGTTCTGTATGAATTGCTTATTCTTATTTAGATAGAAGAGCTACGGACATCCTAAACGACTTGAGAGAGTCGGTATAAAATGGAGAGTTTGATCCTGGCTCAGGATGAACGCTGGCGGTATGCTTAACACATGCAAGTCGAACGGAAGTCTTCGGACTTTAGTGGCGGACGGGTGAGTAACGCGTGAGAATCTGCCTATAGGTTGGGGACAACAGTTGGAAACGGCTGCTAATACCCGATGTGCCGAGAGGTAAAAGCTTTAGTGCCTGTAGATGAGCTCGCGTCCGATTAGCTAGTTGGTAAGGTAAAAGCTTACCAAGGCGACGATCGGTAGCTGGTCTGAGAGGATGATCAGCCACACTGGGACTGAGACACGGCCCAGACTCCTACGGGAGGCAGCAGTGGGGAATTTTCCGCAATGGGCGAAAGCCTGACGGAGCAATACCGCGTGCGGGACGAAGGCTTTTGGGTCGTAAACCGCTTTTGTTAGGGAAGAACACAATGACGGTACCTAACGAATCAGCATCGGCTAACTCCGTGCCAGCAGCCGCGGTAATACGGGGGATGCAAGCGTTATCCGGAATTATTGGGCGTAAAGCGTCCGCAGGTGGTTTATCAAGTCTGCTGTCAAATCGTGGGGCTTAACCCCATAAGGGCAGTGGAAACTGAGAGACTAGAGTACGGTAGGGGTAGCGGGAATTCCCAGTGTAGCGGTGAAATGCGTAGATATTGGGAAGAACACCAGCGGCGAAGGCGCGCTACTGGGCCGAAACTGACACTCATGGACGAAAGCTAGGGGAGCGAAAGGGATTAGATACCCCTGTAGTCCTAGCTGTAAACGATGACAACTAGGTGTTGCGCGTATCGACCCGTGCAGTGCCGTAGCTAACGCGTTAAGTTGTCCGCCTGGGGAGTACGCACGCAAGTGTGAAACTCAAAGGAATTGACGGGGGCCCGCACAAGCGGTGGAGTATGTGGTTTAATTCGATGCAACGCGAAGAACCTTACCTGGTCTTGACATCCACGGAACCCTTTAGAGATAGAGGGGTGCCTTCGGGAACCGTGAGACAGGTGCTGCATGGCTGTCGTCAGCTCGTGTCGTGAGATGTTGGGTTAAGTCCCGCAACGAGCGCAACCCTCGTTTCTAGTTGCCATCATTAAGTTGGGCACTTTAGAGAGACTGCCGGTGACAAACCGGAGGAAGGTGGGGATGACGTCAAGTCAGCATGCCCCTTACGCCCTGGGCTACACACGTACTACAATGCTATGGACAAAGAGTTGCAAGCCAGCGATGGCAAGCTAATCTCATAAACCATGGCTCAGTTCAGATTGCAGGCTGCAACTCGCCTGCATGAAGGAGGAATCGCTAGTAATCGCAGGTCAGCATACTGCGGTGAATACGTTCCCGGGCCTTGTACACACCGCCCGTCACACCATGGGAGTTGGCCACGCCCGAAGTCGTTACTCCAACCGTTCGCGGAGGGGAATGCCGAAGGCAGGGCTGATGACTGGGGTGAAGTCGTAACAAGGTAGCCGTACCGGAAGGTGTGGCTGGATCACCTCCTTTAAGGGAGACCTCCCGCTGTATGAAGCATTAAAAGCGACGTATAGACGGTCAACCTAAGGTCGGTCGAGGTTATGTTGAAGTGGCTTTCAAACTATCTAGGGAATGGCAATGGGCTATTAGCTCAGGTGGTTAGAGCGCACCCCTGATAAGGGTGAGGTC
>QBMH01000040.1 GCA_003249025.1 Leptolyngbya sp.
GCGACAATGGCTTCCAGAATATGGCTCAAGCTCAACGTCTCGCTGGCTTTGGTATTAACACACTCATGGACTTATTTAGAATGAAATAGCCCTGACAGTTTTTCTTGTAGATGGAACATCTTGAACATAGTCAGAAAGGTTTAACTCTCCTTCCAAGCTCAAGTCTACTTTTTCCTGTTCTACAACCTTAGTCAATGCAGAACTATGCTCGTTATTGTGGCTTTTTTCTTCAAACATGGGGTTTCCTATTTATGTGGAAGGATCGCCCCAACGCTTACCTATCTAAAAACAACTTCTCGAATATCCTTGTTGGACTTTTGGAGTAGCACCTTAGCTCCTTGCTCCATCTCTTGACGAATATATGCCTCTGTCGCAATAGCTTTGCGAAGAGCCTCGTTTTGAGTGATGCCTTGAACTTCAGCTAGGTACTCCAACAAACGAGCCGCATCGCCAGACAAACTGACTGACATACGTTTAGTGTTGTTAGTAGCGTTGGAAGATCCATTTGTGGGAGGAGAGTTTGCGCTCTGTCCTCGCAGTATTTTTTGTAATGTCATGATTCCAATGGGGGAAGATATCTATCGATTGTATATTAAAACCTAAGATTTGGTGCAGGTAAAATCTGTTTTGGTGTTTTTATCACATCAGATTGGTGCAAAAAATCTTGGAGGTTGAACTGAAGCATGAAATCCAATATCCATCCTGAGCCAAATAAAATTTCAAGTTAAATAAATAATGAAGTGCGAAGAAGTTTCTGCTGATTTGAAATATCTATTCTTGCTTAAAGCTGTTAGATTTTAGCATGATCGCCCAATAGCTCCCTTTTTCCATAGATGGGTTCAGTAGAATAGTGGAACAGCCTTTCCCAAAAGCCTTATGACCTCCCAAAAGCTAGCATCCCAACTTCATGCTTTGACACCTGCGGAAAGAGCTGATGCAATTCAAATTCTGACCCAGACTTTGAGCAATCGATCGCAAGGCATCACCAAAACGCCGGATGTCATGGGTGGCGATGCTTGTATCGCCCACACACGTCTTCCCGTTTGGCTGTTCGCTAGTTTGCGGCATCAGGGTGCATCCGATGCAGATCTTCTAGAAGCTTACCCTCATCTCGCTGCGGCTGATTTAGTCAACGTTTGGGCATATGCCGATGCTCACCCTGAAGAAATTGCTAGAGCCTTGCAAGAGCAAGAAGCTGCGATGGGGTCAGATCTGTAACGATGGCTCGGCTCTATGCAGATGAACAATTTCCTCGCCCTTCTGTAGAACATCTCCGCAGTCTTGGGCACAACGTTTTGACTGTCCAAGAATCAGGTAATGCAAGCGCATCTGATCCTGAAGTTCTTGCCTTCGCGATCGCTGACAATCGCGTCGTCTTAACGCAAAACCGCCGTGATTTCGTGAAATTGCACCAATCTCAACCTGATCACTCCGGCATAATCATTTGTTCTGATGATCAGAACTTTGTCAGGCTTGCAGAACGAACTCATGCAGCGATTTCTGCTGAAGAATCTTTACAGGGTAAGCTCATTCGCGTCGTGCGACCTTCGTAGTTATTGTAAGTCCTGTGTTTAAGGAGATGGCAGTGATCGAGCCTTCCCGCGATCGTAAGTAGGGCTAACGATGAGCGCGATCGCCCTACCAACCAAGCACCGTGATAAATAGAGTCTAGTAAGCATGGGATGAGGTTGCTGAGTAATGGATCTCCAACCACCGCACTCTGCCCTCCCCCTGCATTTTGAATAAATGTGTAGTATACTAAGCGTAGTCGTTATGAGTTCTATTTAGGTATGGCTATCGAAACCACTGAAAACTCAACCATTGAAAATGTTGTGATTATTGGCTCTGGTCCCGCAGGCTACACGGCTGCAATTTATGCAGCGCGGGCAAACTTGAAGCCATTTATGTTTGAGGGATTCCAGGCGGGAGGCTTGCCCGGTGGTCAACTGATGACCACGACCGAAGTGGAAAACTTTCCTGGCTTTCCCGAAGGCATTACCGGTCCAATGCTGATGACGCGAATGAAGGAGCAAGCGATTCGCTGGGGTGCGGAGTTGGTGATGGAAGATGTGACGGAAGTAGATTTTAGCCAACGTCCGTTTGTGATCAAGTCGGAAAGCTGGGAATTGAAGGCACACAGCGTGATTATCGCCACGGGCGCGACTGCGAAGCGACTGGGCTTAGCCGGAGAGCATCAATTTTGGAGTCGGGGCATTTCTGCCTGTGCGATTTGTGATGGAGCCACTCCAATTTTTCGCTCAGCAGAACTGGCAGTCGTGGGTGGGGGCGATTCTGCTGCCGAGGAAGCGGTTTACCTGACTAAGTACGGTTCCCATGTACACCTGTTGGTACGAAGCGAAAAGATGCGTGCCAGTAAAGCGATGCAGGATCGGGTCTTGCAGAACGACAAGATTACGGTTCACTGGAATACCGATATCTTGGATGTGTTTGGCGAAGCGGATCATATGAAGGGCGTGAAGCTGAAGGACAGAGGCACAGGCGCAGAAAGTGAACTGTATGTCAAAGGCTTGTTTTACGCGATCGGTCATACGCCCAACACTTCCCTATTTAAAGGGCAACTAGACCTAGACGAAGTGGGGTATATCGCCACTCAGCATGTTTCTGTTGAAACGAATATCGAGGGCGTATATGCGGCGGGTGATGTTCAGGATCACGAATATCGGCAGGCAATTACAGCGGCAGGAACGGGCTGTATGGCGGCGATGCTAGCAGAGCGGTATTTATCAGCCAATGGTTTAGTCCAAGAGTTTCACCAAACGAAAGAAGCCGAAACTCGTCCGGCTAAAGTGCCTACTCATAAAACAGAAGATGAGCAATCGGGTGAGTTTGACCCAACGGCAACTCGTCACTCTGGCGGTTATGCATTGCGGAAGCTCTACCACGAAAGCGATCGCCCGATTCTGGTTTTCTATTCTTCACCCCAATGCGGTCCTTGCCATACGCTGAAACCCATGTTCAGCAAGGTGATTGATGAGTATGACGGCAAAGTTCACTACATCAGCATTGACATTGAGCAAGACCCTGATATTGCTGAATCTGCTGGCATTGTGGGAACTCCAACCATTCAGGTGTTTAAGCACAAAGAAAAAGTAGCTGAGCTAAAAGGCGTGAAGCAAAAGAGCCAATATCGTGAGGTGATTGAGGCAAATCTGTAAAGAGCAGGTTTCAGGGGTCAGGTTTCAGGGGTCAGAGAATAGAGAACTATATATAAACTTTCTACCATCCATAACCTGAAACTCGGAATCCGAAACCTGACACCTACTTTTATCTGGGATGAATGCGGGGATGGAGCAAGCGATCGACTGGCTCACCCTCTTTCAAATGCTCCTGCACAATTTCAGCTACATCCTCTGGTTTGACTCGGCAATACCAAATGTTATCGGGTAACACACGCACGGTTGCGCCCATATTGCACTGTCCCTGACACACACTTGCAATCACTTCCACATCAGGAATTGGGCAAGCTTGAAATGCCTGTAACACTTCCTCAGAGCGATTCCGAAGGCAGTTGACATGTTGACAAACATACACCTGCTTCATGAGCCATTCCCTATAAGGGCATAGCATTTGGTCATGGCGCTGCGATCGCAGAAAGATTTTTGTCCAAATGCTGCGCCCCTACCAACAATCATTTGCCAAATCCTTTCCCCCGATGCTCTGAAGTGGTGCCGATGCAGCGCTGAATTTGCGTTAATAGCGTGTCGTGATCTAAGCCTTGACCAATTAGCACCAACTGAGTTTTGGGTTCGCCTTTCCAGTCGTCGTCATCTAGCGAAAAGCGCTTACCGCTCAGGTGAAAAATGTGGCGTTTGGGGCTTTCTTGAAACCAAAGAATTCCTTTGGCACGAAACACATTTGTGGGTAGCTGGTTATCTAAGAAGTGCTGAAATTTTTTAATGTCAAATGGGCGATCGCTCTGAAATGAAACCGATGTAAACCCATCTTCTTCCAAATGGTTAGAGTGATGGTGGTCATGGTCGTGATCATGGACGCACTTATCATGGTCATGATCGCAAGCAGAATGATCGGCGTGATCATCGTGTTCGGTATGATTATGCCCGTGATCATGATGATCATGAACAGCGTTTAGCTCTTGCTTCCCAGCTTCTAGCGCTTCATTTTCACTCTTAAAATAGTGATCTGATTCAAATAGACCCACACTGAGAATGGCAGGCAGCGGCACTTCTCCCTTCACCGATCGCAAAATCCTTGCGCCTTCTTTCATTTCATGTAAGCGCGCTTCTAGGTGGGTTAGTTTTTCTTCATCCACCAAATCCGCTTTATTGAGCAGAATAATATCGCCATAGGTAATCTGGCTAATAGCTGCCTGACTGTTAAACAAATCCAGGCTGAAATTTTCGGCATCTACCACGGTGATAATGGAATCTAACCGCGTCATATCCCGCAGTTCAGTTCCCAAAAAGGTCATCGCTACGGGCAAAGGGTCAGCGAGTCCCGTCGTTTCCACCACCACATAATCAATATTGTCTTGACGCTCTAAAACTTTATAAACCGCTTCCACCAAATCGTTATTAATAGTGCAGCAGATGCAGCCGTTGCTCAACTCCACCATGTCATCGCCTGTCGCGACGATTAGCTCATTATCAATGCCAATTTCACCAAACTCATTCACCAACACGGCGGTTCGCACCCCTTGCTGATTGGTCAAAATATGATTGAGCAGGGTCGTTTTGCCACTGCCCAAAAATCCGGTAATGATGGTGACAGGCAACCCAGCTTTGGGCGCATCCATAACTGAAGTGAGAGTTGATGCAGATTGCATAGCGTCAATGACCGAAAACGTCAGAAAATAACAAGTAGTAAAAGCTAGCGCAAACACTCTAGTCAAAATACTGCTTTCATTATTGCCGATCTTCTTGTAGTCTGACTGTTCACAATTTAGTCTTTTGGGTATGGAGTACGGAGTTCTAAGTTCTAAATCCCTGCCCCCGCCTCTAGCCCCTAACCTCTAGCCTTTAATCCTATGCCACTCCAGATTTACAACACTCTCACCCGTCGTAAAGATTCCTTTCAGTCGCTAGAACCGGGTCAGGTGCGGATGTATGTGTGTGGTGTGACGGTGTATGACTATTGCCATCTGGGACATGCGCGATCGTACATTGTCTGGGATATTGTGCGGCGGTATTTGCAATGGCAAGGGTATGCCGTGCAGTATGTGCAGAACTTTACCGATATTGACGACAAAATAATTCGGCGATCGCACGAGTCAGGCATTCCCTGGCAAGAGATAACGCGCAAATATATCGATGCATACCAGGAAGACATGGGGAAGCTGAATATTTTACCTGCGGATGCCTACCCGAAAGCGACAGAAGTGATCCCGGAAATCATTGACTTGATCAAAACGCTGATTCAGCAGGACTATGCCTACGCGGTTGCCGGAGATGTGTACTATGCCGTTGAGCGCTTTCCCAGCTACGGCAAACTGTCGGGACGCAAACTCGACCAGATGGAGGCGGGCGCTAGCGGACGAGTGGATGAGGAAGAAACTCGCAAGCGGCATCCGTTTGATTTTGCCTTGTGGAAGGCAGCGAAACCCGGTGAACCAGAATGGGAATCGCCTTGGGGCATGGGGCGACCGGGCTGGCATATTGAATGCTCGGCAATGGTGAAAAAATTGCTGGGCGATCGCATCGATATTCACACCGGCGGTGAGGATCTGGTGTTTCCGCATCATGAAAACGAAATTGCCCAGTCGGAAGCCGCAACGACCAAACCATTGGCGAACGTTTGGATGCACAATGGCTTCGTCAAAATTCGGGGCGACAAAATGTCTAAATCCCTGAAAAACTTCACCACAATTCGATCGCTGCTGGAAACTACTGACCCGATGGTGATTCGCTTGTTTGTGCTGCAAGCCCAATACCGCAGCCCGATCGATTTTACCGACGAGGCGATCGCCGCTGCTGAAAATGGTTGGAAAACTCTGGAAGAGGGCTTTATGTTCTTTAACCAAGTTTCAAACTTACCGGGTTGGTCAAATCAGCCACCAGAACGGTTGCATCCAGAATCAGTCGATCACTTCAATCAGGCAATGGATGATGACTTCAATACGCCGATCGCTCTCTCGGTGTTGTTTGAACTGGCAAAAGACTTACGACGTGAAAAAAATTTACTGATTCATGAAGGTAAAACACCAACCTCAACAGAGCAGTTGCATCAAAAGTGGTGGACTTTGATTGATCTGATGTGTGTTCTGGGATTGAGGGAGAAACGTCCAGAGATTTCTGAGCTAGAAATGGGTTCTAGCACTGGAATGGAGCTTGGATTGAGCGATAGTGAAATTGAAAGCTGGATTCAGCAGCGGCAGGATGCCCGAAAAGCGAAGAATTTTGCCGAGGGCGATCGCATCCGCAATGAGCTTCAGACCCATGGCATCACCTTGATCGATCAACCCGGTGGAATTACCCGTTGGCATCGGGCATAAATCGGCTACACTTTGCTACTACAGACTGGTTAAAAAACCGCGCGATCACTCCAATATTGATCGAGACATGACAATGGATACTCACCAGCTAGACACCTTTAACCAAAAAATGGACCGCATCGCCATCAGTGCGGAAATTACTAATGGGCAAATTGCCAGACTGACCGAACAGATGATCATGACCGATTTGAAGCTCGATCGAGTTGCGGACAAAGTAGACCTGATGGCAGATAAAGTTGACCTGATGGCGGACAAAGTTGACCTGATGGCAGATAAGGTAGACCGAGTGGCAGATAAGGTAGACCGGGTAGTGGATGCCATTGAGGAACAGTCTCATATCCTGCAAGCCCAAGCAAAGACCTTGGAGAGACAGGCGGAAACGGCAAGGCAACAGGCAGAAGCTTCTCGATTGCAAGCAGAAAATTTCTCGCGGATGCTGACGCTGCTGGAACAACGGCAAAATGGAAACGCATAGAGGATTCTGGTCATGCCGCGCTTTTTGCACATCTCGGATATTCACTTGGGCTACGATCGCTACGACAACAAAGAGCGCACCAAAGATTTTTTCTTAGCGTTACAGGACGTGATTCGGAAATACGCGATCGCGGAAAAAGTCGATTTTGTCGTGATTGCCGGAGATTTATTTGAACACCGATCGCTGCAACCCAATATCCTCAACCAGGCGAAAGTGTGCTTTCAGGAGTTGCACGAGGCAGACATTCCCGCGATCGCGATCGAAGGCAACCACGATAACCGACCCTACGGCACCAAAACAAGCTGGCTTCGTTACCTGGCAGATTGGTACGGGCTAATCCTGCTGGAACCGGGCGATACCGCTTTGGGCGAACCCCTGTATGAACCCTGGAATCCTGACGAAAAGCGTGGCGGCTATATTGATCTAGACTGCGGCGTGCGGGTGATTGGCTCTCAATGGTACGGCGCATCGGCTCCCAAAGCGATCGCTCAGCTAGCCGAAGCGATCTATGCTTTGCCAACCCCTACGGCCCACACCATCATGCTGTTTCACCACGGCTTAGAAGGACAAATTGCCCGCTATCAAGGGGCTTTGCGCTACACCGATTTGCTGCCCCTAAAACAGGCTGGGGTTGAGTATCTTGCCCTGGGTCACATCCACAAAAACTACGAAGAACAAGGCTGGATTTTTAATCCCGGTTCTTTGGAGGCAAACAACATTGACGAAACCAGTTACAAACGCGGTGCCTACCTGGTGGAAATCAATTCCGCTGGAATTCACGCTGACCTCAAGCAAGATTATTACCAGCGTCCAGCCCTGCGGTTGAAACTAACCACACGCGGACAGGAAAGCCTAGAAGAGTTGGAAGAAAGCGCGATCGCATTAGTTCAGCAGGCAATCCAAACTCGCAAGATCGATCCCAGCGCTCAGCCGATGATGGAACTGCGGATTGAAGGGCAGGTAGGCTTCGATCGCTTAGAACTCGACACTCGCAAACTTCAGCAGGCTCTCAAGCAACTCAGCAACGCGCTGATTTTTCTGCTCAAATACGACGTAGATTCGGTTGAATATGCTTCACCCCTATCCGATGAAGCCAGTCGCCTTCAGATTGAACAAGACATCTTCACCGATTTACTCACAGCTAACAACGTCTACAAAAAACGCGCCCCCAACCTAGCACAAGGACTAATTGAACTGAAAGATTTGCAGCTACAAGGGCGATCGGAAGCGGAACTGTATACCTTTGTCGAAAGCTTGATGAATCAATCGGCTCAGTAGGCTGCTAACAGAAAAAGCGATCGTTTTTTATGAAGGGGCGATCGCTTAAAGTCTCAAATTATAAATCATACAGATTTCTAAACCACGTCATAAAAGCTTGCACCTTTGGATGTTGGGAATCAAAAACTTGTTTCATTACTGCCTGGTGCAACTCCAACCCTGGTGGATCTTGCCACGCTAGCCATGAGTAGATATTTGCTTTGTCTGTGTGAGCCTCAGTAAATGGTGCGCCTCGCGTTTTAGCTGAAGCTGCCACTTCCTGAGCATACTGCCAAAGGAGTTTACGCTCATCTCTGATCAGGTCAGCCAAAAACGTTTCTATCATTCCACGCGTTTTATTGTCTGGCATGATCCACACACCAAACCTAACTGGATCACGTACAGAATTTTGAGTATCGTGAATTAATCCTGCTTCTGGAAGCTCATCTGGTATATCAGGAATGCTACGGCGACAAGCATCTTTAACTTTCTGCCAACGTCGAGAGGCATCCACATCTGCATCAACCACTAAACCTAATACAGTGCATTTTCGAGCTATTAAATAGCTAGCGATAAACTTGGGTTTGAGCAGTTCATCAATCCCTCCTCCCTGCTTGTTTGGATAGCCTGGGTATTCAATATGGAAAGTCCGGTCTTCATCCTTTTCCCAAGTGATTCCATTTCCCTCAATTAATCGAAGAATTATCCATATGTCGCGATCTCCCTCTACCAAAAGAACTTTCGGATGTGTTGTTTTTGCCATCCCTACCGCACCTCAATTCCCTGATTTGCTGCAATGACAATCATCTCAGCATCAAACACAGCAGAATTAGGCTTTTGTCGTTCAATTCGATGGATAGTGATTTCATCTTCATCCACCTTCTCCGCTTCAACCAATTCAGCAAGGCTCTCCCAACAATCTCGACTATGGGTTGTTGCAAAGATCTGTACATTAGACTGTTTTGCTGTCTCCCAAAGCATACGCCACATTTTAACCATCGTAGTGAAGTGAAGTCCTGTATCTACTTCGTCGACAAGTAAAACTCCACCTTTTGTACGAACCGCTGCGAGAGATAACCCTAGCATCCGCCATATTCCATCTCCCATACTGCCGATAGGAAGACGTTGATCATTGTCAGAGCGTCGAACAACAAAACCACCTTTCATACCGGATCTATACCTTTCAGCACCACCACCTACCGAAGCAATTCGAGCAATAGCAGGATCAAGAATTTGAAGCGCCTGAACTATTACTTCTTCCTCCGGCTGAAGCACAACTTGATCAAATAATTCGATCATTTCATCGATCGTTAGGGATGATAATGGTACAAATCGAGTCCTAATAGTTGAATTTTTTAAGCTTCGTCTTATTCGACGCGCATAGTTAATTGGCAAACCACCGTTAGGCGACAAAGGTAATCGAAAACCTTCATGCTCTCCACTGAGATTCCAAATAATGTTGAAGTCTAAACCTCTTAAGTCTTCATTTTCAGCCGTCAGATCAAAAAGATCTGCTTGCTCATTATTGTCTAGTTCATGGATAGACACTGAGGCACTGACACTATCTTGGAAATTATCGTCACTACCCAATATTAGAAACTTGCTATCTAGACTGATTTCATGGCTGTAGAAAAGATGTCGAATATCAAGTTCTCGTTCTCTGCTGACGGGAACCGATTTTTGGTCTTCATTCCAGAGCATTTCTCCCCGATTTGTCATCGTTTGACTAAGTAAATCAAGGTTGGCACGCGAGTAGAAAATCTGAATTGCTTCTAGGATTGATGTTTTGCCACTGTTATTTTCACCAACCAATAGATTGATTCTGCCAAGCTGTTGAAGCTCGAAGGATTGGAAGCCGCGAAAGTTTTCGATTTTGAGGGACTTCAGCATGGCGGTTGGCTGGCACAAAAGAAACAGAGTGTTGATATCAGGATAGGCGATCGCACCCTAATCCAAACAACAAAAAAGCGATCGCCCCTTTGTGAGAAGCGATCGCTCATTAGTTATTTGGTTTCAGAAAGGGAGCAGTCGCTAGAATCCTAACCCCTGTTCCCTATCCCCTATTCCCTTCCTAGTAATCGAAGTCGCCGCCGCCCATGCCGCCGCCACCAGCGGGAGCGCCATCTTTTGGTTCAGGCTTGTCAACCACGATGCATTCGGTGGTCAATACCATGCCAGCGATCGAAGCCGCGTTTTGCAAAGCAGAACGGGTTACTTTCGCAGGGTCAACGATGCCCGCTTCCAGCATGTCCACGAACTCATTGGTTGCTGCATTAAAGCCCACGTTGAAAGATTTCTCTTTCACGCGTTCTGCAATTACCGCACCGTTTTGACCCGCGTTTTCAGCAATCCGCTTCAGAGGGGCTGCCAAGGCACGAGAGACAATTAACGCACCCGTCAATTCTTCACCAACGAGAGTGTCGTTTGCCCAGGTTTCCAATTCGGGACCTAGGTGTGCCAGAGTGGTGCCGCCACCGGGAACGATGCCTTCTTCCACAGCCGCTTTGGTTGCGTTGATGGCATCTTCTAGACGCAGTTTGCGATCCTTCATTTCGGTTTCGGTTGCTGCGCCGACTTTGATCACCGCAACGCCACCTGCTAATTTAGCCAAGCGCTCTTGTAGCTTTTCTTTGTCGTAGGAAGAATCGGTTTCTTCCATTTGACGACGGATTTGCTCAACACGAGCTTTGACTGCGCCATCATTGCCTTCTGCGACGATGGTGGTGTTGTCTTTGGTGATGGTGATGCGGCGAGCTTTGCCGAGGCTATCCAGTTTGACAGCATCCAACTTCAAGCCTGCATCTTCGGTGATCACTTGACCGCCAGTTAGCACGGCGATATCTTCTAACATTGATTTGCGGCGATCGCCAAAACCAGGAGCCTTCACAGCCGCCACGTTTAGCACACCACGCAAACGGTTGACGACCAAGGTTGCCAGCGCTTCTTTCTCAATGTCTTCCGCAATGATCACCAAAGGACGACCGGAACGCGCCACTTGCTCAAGCACAGGCACCAAGTCTTGTACCAAAGCGATCTTCTTGTCGGTCAACAGGATGAAAGGCTCTTCCATCACTGCTTCCATCCGTTCCATGTCGGTAGCGAAGTAAGGAGAGATATAGCCTTTGTCAAAGCGCATCCCTTCGGTAACTTCTAGTTCAGTGACCATGGATTTACCTTCTTCCAAGGAAATCACGCCTTCTTTGCCCACTTTATCCATGGCATTGGCAATCATGGCACCCACTTCTTCGTCGTTTCCAGCGGAGATGGCACCCACTTGCGCGATCGACTTAGAATCTTCAACGGGGCGAGCATGTTCCGCAATCTTGTCTACCAAGAAGCCCGTTGCTTTGTCGATCCCACGTTTGAGGGCGATCGCGTTAGCACCTGCTGCCACGTTCCGCAGACCTTCTTTGACCATCGCGTGAGCCAAAACTGTTGCAGTTGTGGTGCCGTCGCCGGCTGCATCGTTGGTTTTGGAAGCCGCTTGACGAATCAACGCCACGCCGGTGTTCTCCACATGGTCTTCCAACTCAATTTCTTTAGCAATCGTGACACCATCATTGACAATTTGGGGTGCGCCAAACTTCTTCTCTAAAACGACGTTGCGACCTTTGGGTCCCAATGTCACTGCCACTGCTTCAGCCAAGATATCCATGCCGCGCTCTAGGGCACGACGAGCGTTTTCGTTGTAAATAATGCGCTTAGCCATAAGTCTTTATTGCCTTTGTGAATAGTAGAAACGTTGTAGAAGGAGATAGGACGGAAATTTTGAGTGTTGAATTTTTAATTTTGAGTTTTTGAACGACCTTCTGAATTCAAAACTCAAAACTTAGAACTCAAAACTATTTCCTAGTCCACGATCGCCAAAATGTCCTTCTCAGACAGCAAAACGTACTCTTCAGTACCTAGCTTGATGTCAGTGCCAGCATATTTTGAGTAAAGAACCTTGTCTCCGATTTTCACTTCGGGTTCTTGGCGAACGCCGTCATCGCTGCGCTTACCAGGACCCACAGCCGCAATTTCGCCGACTTGTGGCTTCTCTTTAGCGGTATCTGGCAACAAAATGCCGCCAGCGGTTTTCTCTTCAGAAGGGCTGACTTTTACAAAAACGCGATCGCCTAAAGGTTTAACAGTAGAGACGCTCAACGATACAGATGCCATATGCAATGCTCCAAACTAGCGGGTTGACCAAAGAAAATTTTTCAGAAAATGTGGCTTATCTGAATGAGATACTTCATTCCAAAAAAGGCTACAGCCAAAATAAGCTACAAATAACGATAGGCTCAGCCAAAAGATTGTTGACCGAACGCCAAATGTTACCTCTGTTAATAGTCTAACGGGTTAAAGCCTAAATTAGCACTCTCACCTCTTGAGTGCTAATTTAGCGAAACGGCTAGGATGAATGCAATCTATAGGGCTGTACGGGTTTCCGTACTGGGGATTACCATTTTTTATAGGCTAAAAACTTGCCGTTCATCGTCACCTTGACGCGATCGCCCTTGGGATCTTCCACTTTGTCAATATCCAATGTGAAATCGATCGCGCTCATAATCCCATCCCCAAACTTCTCGTGGATAATTTCCTTCATCGGCATCCCATACACCTGCATGATCTCGTAGAAGCGGTAGATCAGCGGATCGGTAGGCACAATTGGACCTAAGCCTTTGGAGGGGCAAGCCGTTAGTTCCGCAACGAGATCTTGGCTGAGTCCTAGCGCATTCAGTAGGTTGCTGGCTTCATCGTCTGAGGCGCTTGCCTGACCATAAAACACCGCCGCAATCCAGACTTCATCGCGACCGAGTAACGCTTCCAAATCGGTAAAGGTGATGCCTTTTGCTTTTTTTGCCGTTAATAGCGTTTGGGTGATTGCGGGAATTTCAACACTTGCCATGAACAATTCAATTCCTTTCTGTGCAGTGGTTAGGAAATAGTAAGCTTCCCTTCGCACAATAGGACGCAATCAGCCCCAGAACGGTATAGTTTGTAACCCTCAAACAATGCAGTTGAGATCACTGGCTCGACGAGAGAAACGGAGATTCTCCTGGTAATCCACTGGGCAATCAATTACGGCTGGAACGTCCTGTTCTAATGCCTCTTTTAAGGTGGGAATCAAATCGGCGCAAGATTCGACGCGATAACCCTTCAAGCCCATACTTTCTGCTAGTTTGACAAAATCAGGATTAGTAAATTTGACGAAGCAGGAGGAGCCAAACTGGTTTTGCTGCTTCCATTCAATCAAGCCATAGCCGCCATCGTTAAAGATTAAGGTAACAAATGGCGTACCGACTCGCAGCGCGGTTTCCAATTCCTGGCAGTTCATCATAAAGCCGCCATCGCCTGTAACAGCTACCACCCGGCGATCGCGATGCACCAGTTTTGCCGCCAGCGCTCCCGGAATCGCAATCCCCATTGCCGCAAACCCATTGGAGATAATGCAGGTATTGGGGCGATCGCAGTGATAATGCCGCGCCATCCACATTTTGTGAGCGCCCACATCAGAAATCACAATGTCATCGGCTCCCATCACTTGGCGCAGGTCATAAACAATTTTTTGCGGCTTAATCGGGAAAGCCTCATCCTGGGCATATTGCGAATAGTCTGCCCGGATTTCATTGCGTAGTTCTAGGGCGTAGGGAGCGGGTTGATGGGTGCGATCGCAGCGCGCCAAAATTTCTGCCAATGAATCAGAGAGATCGCCCACCACTTCGGCAAGAGGGATATAGCTGCTGTCTACTTCCGCCGGAGTCATGCCAATGTGAATAATCGGCACCGCGCCATCAGGATTCCACTTCTTCGGCGAATATTCAATCAGATCGTAGCCGACGCAAATCACCAAATCTGCCTTGTCAAAGCCACAGCTAATGTAATCACGCTGCTGCAACCCCACAGCCCACAGCGCCAGAGGATGGGTGTAAGGGATCACGCCTTTAGCCATGAACGTGTTTGCTACAGGAATATTAAGTTGGGTAGCGAACTCCGTCAGTGCAGTACTGGCGTGTCCTCGAATCGCACCATTGCCGACTAAGATCAACGGGTTTTGTGCCTGAGAAATTGCCTCAGCCGCTTTTTCAATGCTATTGAACGAGGCATAGGATTTCTCCTGACCATCGGTGATCAAGGGTTTGCCTGTCGCAACCATCGCCGCAATATTTTCCGGCAAATCAATGTGAACGGCACCGGGTTTTTCAGTTTGAGCGATCTTAAATGCCTTCCGCACAATTTCAGCAGTGTTGCTGGGGCGGACAATTTGAGCATTCCACTTCGTCACAGGCGCAAACATCGCCACCAAATCTAAATATTGATGCGATTCAATATGCATCCGATCGGTGCCGACTTGTCCCGTAATGGCAACTAGGGGAGCGCGATCGAGATTGGCATCTGCCACCCCCGTCATCAAGTTGGTGGCACCGGGACCTAAGGTAGACAGACAAACACCTGCTTTTCCCGTCAGGCGACCATACACATCTGCCATAAACGCCGCACCTTGCTCATGGCGTGTGGTGATGAATTGGATTGAAGAAGGCTTTAGGGCTTCCAAAACGTGGAGATTTTCTTCGCCAGGTAACCCAAAGATGTATTGAACTCCTTCATTTTCCAAACATTGGACTAACAGTTCTGCGGTGTTTTTCTGAGGAGGATGTTCAGGGCTTTTGACTCCGTGCTGTTGTGATGCAGAATGGGTGATGTCTAGTTTTTTAGGCATGGTGCGTCCTCTTGACTGAATCGGCGATCGCGATTGGATATGACAAGTTTAGTAGCGCGGATTGAATGTTGAGCCAGGATCAGCGCTACTTCTTCTAAGATTCCTTTTCTCATCGGCTTTTTCTCACCGATCGCACGAATCTATTAAACTCTTAAACTCTCTTTAAGATCTTGCACTCTTCAAATGATGTCAGTAACAGATAAAAATGCTTCCATGACCCGTTAGTCCTCTTCAGCTTTGTCGGGTTTCAGCAAGGGAAACGCAATCGCGTCGCGGATACTGGCGCAGTCGGTCAGCAGCATGACCAGGCGATCGATGCCGATGCCTAAGCCTCCCGTGGGCGGCATCCCGTATTCCAGCGCCGTCACAAAATCTTGATCGACGCTGTGTGCCTCCAAATCACCCGCTTCTTTGCGATCGGCTTGGGCTTGCAATCGCTGCAACTGATCCACTGGATCGGTTAACTCCGAAAAACTATTTGCCGTTTCGCGTCCCACCATGAACAGTTCAAACCGTTCCACCAGACCCGGCTTAGAGCGGTGGGGTTTTGCCAGGGGCGAAATTTCCACGGGGTAATCCAGCACAAAGGTAGGCTGAATCAAGGTTTCTTCCACCGTTTGTTCAAAAGCTTGATTCAGCAAGGTGCCTATAGACTCTGCCTTTTCCCCAATGTGCAATCCCGCTTGGGTTACAGCGGTTTTGGCGGATTCCAGGCTAGCAAACGTCGCAAAATCGATCCCGGTTTTCTCCTTCACCACTTCATGCATAGTCACTCTGCGCCAGGGCGGAGTTAGATCGATGGGTTCGCCTTGATAGGTGATTTTCAAAGTGCCCAAGACATCCTGGGCGGCGGTGGTGACAAGAGCCTCAGTTAGCGTCATCATATCGTTGTAATCGGCGTAGGCTTGATAGACCTCCAGCGTCGTGAATTCAGGATTGTGGCGGGTGGAAATGCCCTCATTCCGAAACACGCGCCCCAGTTCAAACACCTTCTCAAAGCCGCCCACAATCAGCCGCTTCAGGTGTAGCTCCGTGGCGATCCGGAGGTACAGGCTCATATCCAGCGTGTTGTGATAGGTGACGAACGGACGCGCTTCAGCACCACCTGCTTCGGTTTGCAGCACAGGCGTTTCGATTTCAATGAAGCCTTGCTGATCCAGATAGCGGCGCATAGAAGCAGTGATCAACGCCCGTCGTCGAAAGGTTTCCCGCACTTCAGGATTGACGATTAAATCCACGTAGCGCTGACGGTAACGCTTGGCAACATCCGTCAAGCCATGCCACTTATCCGGCAATGGCAGCAGAGATTTGGTCAGCATGGCGTATTCCCGCACATAGACTGACAGTTCACCTTTTTCCGTGCGCTTGATGCTGCCCGTTACGCCAATAATGTCGCCTGCGTCGGTCAACTGCTTCAGGTGGTCAAAGGCGCTTTCGTCTTTTGCCGCCATGGTTTCCTGAATCCGGCTTTTTTCTAGATAAAGCTGAATGGTGCCCGTTTCGTCTTGCAGGGTGAAAAACGCCAGTTTGCCAAAGACGCGCTTTGCCATAATCCGTCCCGCGATCGCCACTTCCACCGCTGCCTCTTCGCCATTGGGCAAATCCACATATTTTGCCTGCAACTCTGCGGCATGGTGGGTCGATTCCCAGCGGTAGGCATAGGGCGTTAACCCTGCTTGCTGCAACTGTTCCACCTTTTCGAGGCGAGTAGCGCGGATTTCTTCGAGGGTACTTTGCGAGTCAGATTGGGCGCGATCGCGAGACATGGCGGCTAGTTTTGAAGATTACGAGTCTTAACATTATAGGAAGGAATCGCCAGCAAACCTGTTTTTACGCCAATTGAAAATTGATATGCAACCAATCGCCTTGCTCAAAACGAATTTAGGCAAATGTTTTATGAGCTTTGCACTGCTCTGATCCCGTTGTTCGCTTGTTATGGTTAGTGGGTGGTTGCGATCGCTCTTTCAAGCCTAATCCTGGCAACTCCAAGTTACGATAGTGGTCGATCCGGGCAATCTGAGGATACAGAGTTTTAGCCATAACATTCCAATGAGACACAGCAAACGTAGCAGAACTATCGTTTTGATTGGCACCGCCCTGTTGTTTAGCCTTGGGCTTGCCTGGTTTCTGAAACGAGGTAGCAATCCGCTTCAACCGCTCGATACCAAAAATGATGATAGTGCCAACGCGATCGCGGCAGACCCAAAAGTAAGTGTGGGCATAAATTTGTCAGGGATTGCCGATTGGTCGAGCCAATGGGCATTTGTGGATGCGTTTAAGACCTCTCGTGCGTGGATTCCACAAAAGCAGGGCGCGCCTTGGGGAGAGGGCGGTACTCTCAAGCTGACCCGCGAAGGCTGGATCGCTTCCCTGGAACCTGGTCAAACTGCCGAAACGGTCATGATGATTGGCAAACACTTTCCCTCAGGCAAATACACGCTCCTGTATGACGGCGATGGCAAAATCGGCTTCACCTTCGACACCGCTAAAATCATTAGCCAATCTCCCGGCAAAATGACGGTAGATGTGACGATTGACGGGGAAGGGGTGTTTATGAAAATTTTGGAAACGAATCCCAGCAATCCGATTCGGAATATCCGCTTCATCATGCCGGGATTTGAGAACACATACCAAACTCAGCCGTTTCATCCCGTGTTTTTGGAGCGCTTGAAACCATTCAAAACGCTCCGGTTTATGGATTGGGCGGCAACTAACAATTCCAAACTAGTCAACTGGAGCGATCGCGCTACGCCCAGCAGTCCATCTCAGGCAAGCGGCAAAGGGGTTGCGTTGGAACATCTAATTCAACTGGCAAACACGCTTAAAGTCGATCCATGGTTCACTTTGCCAGCCCAAGCTAGCGATGACTATGTGCGTCAGTTTGCCGTGATGGTGCGCGATCGCCTCGATCCGTCGCTCAAAGTCCATGTGGAATATTCCAACGAAGTTTGGAACAGCATGTTTAGTCAGGCAAAATATGCGGGAGAGAAAGGACTGGAACGACGATTAGATGACACCAGTTGGGGGGCAGGCTTGCGCTATTACTCAGAGCGTTCCGTGGAAATATTCAAGATTTGGGAAGATGTCTTTGGAGCAAGTCGCAAATCCCGCTTGGTGCGAGTGCTGGCAGGTCAAGCAGCCAACCCCTGGACGGCAGAGCAAATCTTAGGCTGGAAAGATGCCTACAAACATGCCGATGTGTATGCGATCGCGCCTTACTTCGATGGTTTAGGGGATGACGACAAAGATGGCTGGAGCAACATCAACGATGTCAAAAACGTCAGCACCACAATCAACCTGACTCCCGATCAAATTATTGACGGCATGATCAAGGAAATGCCCACGGAAATTAAGGCGATGTTCGATGGCAATGCCGCAGTCGCTAAGCGCTTTGGAGTTGCCCTAGTTGCCTATGAAGGCGGCGCACACCTGACGAGCTATCAGTTTCCGGAGGACAAGATAGCTAAAATGACGACCTTATTTACTGCGGTCAATCGCAGTCCTCGCATGAGAGGCGTGTACACAGCCTATCTCAATCAATGGAAGCAAAGTAACGGCAAGCTGTTTAACCAGTTCACCGATGTAGCAGCGCCGAGCAAATGGGGCTTTTGGGGTGCACTAGAATATCAAAATCAAGCTATCAGCACCGCACCCAAATATCTAGGTTTAACAGACTTTATTCGCGCAAACTCCAAAAAGTAAAGAGATTTAAGCACATCTCTAGCATTCAGAATTGAGTACTAGAGGTTGTCCCGCAACTGTCGTTTCAATGTGGGGTTTTGCTCGATCGCCCGTCCAATTTGGTTAAACCGTTCTAAAGTCAATCCTTGGAACGTGACGGCGCGGTTTTGTTTTGGGGATGCATCTTGTTGAATCTGATTAATTTTTGCCAAGGCTTTGTCAAACTGCTGCTGCTCTTTTGCCGAAATATCTGCTGTCAAAGGAGAGTCAGGATTATCTTGCCTTTGTCCAATCTCCTGAAATCTCGGAGGCGTTAATCCCTCTTCTTTGAGTGCTTCAGCCATTTTCTTTTGAGTTTCCATCTCAACTTTTCTCAGTTGCTTGATGGCTTGGGCAAACTGCTGTAACTCCAACGGACTCGCTAATCCATCCGATTTCGGTAGCGATATCATTTGGGTTGTTGTTGTTGAATTTAGCGATTCAGCGTAACTTTGGGCACTTGCGATCGGCAAAAACAACAAAGCGCCGACAAATACCCCAGCAATTTTTCTTTTCATTGAATCATGTTCTTGGAAAAATGAACTTTGGCTATCTCGATGACTTTTTTGATTTTACTGTCATTAATGACGATCCATTTGCAAAGTGACTCCGCATAACCTAGTTTGCATTCTATCCCGATCTTACCCTTTTAGGACTTACGCAAAAGTCATCTTCAGGGCAAACGCATCTTAAAATTGCCGGAAGCCTAAGCTAATCGTCATCTACTTTTTCCAAACTGGTCCCCTAACCGCAAGGGTTTCAAGCCCGATTTTATGCAACTTGAATGCTGATCAGCTTATCTGATGTATATTTGGGTGCGCGTGTGGGAGAGGATAGATTCAACCCTATCTGCCTCTACTGATGAAACTCAAACCCAAACACAAGCTAGTGGAGTATTTTAGCGAACTTGAAGATCCCCGGATTGAGCGTAGTAAACGGCACAAACTGATTGATATTCTCACGATTACCCTGCTAGCCGTGATCTGTGGGGCGGATAGTTGGGTGGGAATCGAAAGCTTTGGTAAGGCAAAGTTGAAGTGGCTCAAGCGGATATAAGTCTTCTCCGTTTGATAGGAACAATACCTGTCTTGCAAGACATCTTGAGCCTGATAAAGAAGCTTAGGTTGAGGATTCATGCTATCTGCCACCACGATTTTTCGGATGGAGTAAATATCACATCAAAGCGTCTGTACTAGATTCTGGAATTATACGAAAATTTTCTGGATAACTGCCCGAAATCAGAGATTACACGGAAATTTTGTGGATAACTATCCTAAAAGGTAAATTATTCAGAAATCTTCTGGATACTTGCCCAAAATGGGAACTTATACGGAAAATTTCAGTATATTAAGTTGTTAGCCCTCGACTGTTTTGTAGGAATACAACTTCAAGAATCGATGAACTTCATTTATGACTCTTTGTATTTCATACAAGTTCAAGTCTCCCAATGACAATATTCCAAGAGCAATCTGCTATGCAGATTCCCGTATCACCGTTCTTGGAGCTAATACTGAGGAAACGACTGTAGCAGGGTTTGTGCCGTCAAACGCAAAAATCGTAATTGCTCAACTTAGAGGGAAAAAGGATTCCAGGGGATTTAAGGCGGCCAGGATAGACTCAAAAGCAGACAAACCTTGTCGTCTTCCGGTATTGACAACAGAACGGACTGCTGCGAACAGATCTCTGCCCCACTCAGAGCGGAACCCATTGGTGACTTTGCGAAAGATCACACTCCAGCGGAGTGCCTGTTCGCTGGCATTGTTCGTGGGTGGAATAGTGGAGTCATCCAGGAACAGGAACAAGTTTTCCTGCAATTTCCGATAACGATTTTGGAGGCGAATCCCATCGGCTTGAATAGGTGAGAGAGCCAAAACCGCTTTGAGGTCTCGATACAACCGACATCGATATTGATACCGAGTGGATTGGGCTAAGTCTATCCGCTTTTGAAATGTTGTCAATTTACCCCAGTTGAGCTATTACCTATGATTTCTTGTTTGAGACTGGGGAGCGATTTCTGTTAATTGCCTTTACTGAGCGATCTAGTAGTATCCGTATCATTAGTACCCGTCTAGCGAACGACTCGCAAGGAGCGTGAGGATTATGAGCAAAACTCCCTCTGACCAACCACAAAATCTTGAAGACGAGCTTCTAGCTGAATATAGCTTTGATTATCAGAAGGCGAAACTCAATCGATTTGCTGTCTGCAATGAGACGCAAAAGTTAACGGTTGTAGTTTTAGATGAGGATGTGGCTCAAGTTTTCACAACGCTTGAATCGGTTAACAAAGTGCTAAGAGCATTGATCGAATCGATGCCATAGTCAGCAAGCGGCGAGACAGCCTAACATTGCTGCAATGGATAGGCAGAAAATTTTGGTGGTGTCTCAAGGGTTACTTACCGCCGTTGAGCTTTGCCGTTAGACCGCTTGGTTATCTATCAGTCACAGTTGAAATATGTATGCGAGGATTGCCATTTTTCAGAATGGTTAAGTGTAAATTGGTGCAACGACTTCTAACCAACCTGAGTAAATGAATCAAATGGATGAGCGATCGCCAGTCTGCATCAACTTGTTTAGCTGGGTAGGTTTTGGCTCATTCGTCGATCGCAACACCCACCAGAGACTTTTGATGATCTGTAGGTGATGGAGTCACTTCTATAGTCTCTGCTGCCGTGGCGATCGCGAGTGTTTCTAAAGAAGATTTCGCAACGTCTAACGGCTCATCAGGTTGATGAGATTTGTGCAGTCGAATTCCTAAAAACACATCGTAGACAAATCCAACCAGGTCTTTGGTAGTTTGTAAGATACCTAAGGATTGGTGAGCGCCTTTTTCATCTAAAAGCGGCTTGGATTGATAGTAGGCGCGTTCGTAGTAATACCAGGGAATGGAGGGCCACAGGTGGTGAATCAGGTGATAGTTTTGTCCCATGATTAACCAGTTCATAATGGAGTTGGGATACACCCGCGCATTTTTCCAGCGGTTGCGCTCTTGAAAAGGGCGATGGGGCAAGTAGTCGAAGAATAACCCTAGGGCTAAGCCGACGATCGCCAAGGGGACAAACCAAAAGTTGAAAATATAGCCGATAAAATCGTAGCGACAGCCCAAATATATGATCACGGCAACTGTAAGTCGGGCGATCGCCCATTCTAAAAGTTCATATCTTCGCCAGAGTCGCCGCTTGAAGAAATAAATTTCGTGATACATGAAGCGGGCGTTAATTAGCCACAGCGGACCAAACGTAGACACCACATGATCGGGGTCGTTTTCTGGATCGTTGACGTTGGCGTGATGCTGCATGTGTACCCGCGTAAACACAGGGAAGGAAAAGCCCAGCATTAAAGCGCTGCCATGTCCCAAAATGGCATTCATAATGCGATTGCGGTGGGCAACGTTATGACAAGCATCATGAATCACCGTACCCACCATATGCAAGGCGACGACGTTCATGACAAAACAGCACCAGTCTACCCAATGCCAACGAAAGAAACCTACTGTAGAAACTACCGCGATCGCGATCGCCACAAAGAACATAAGCAATGTGGGATTAAAATCGTTCGGCGCACCCATTAACTCCCTTGGTGCCGTCAGGGGCTTAATTGCCTCCGACATCTATCTCTTACTCCTTTTAGCCACATGGCGTAGTATACGCTACCTAACGATCCAAAATAAAGTTTTGTAAAAACTACTCATTTTGTAAAAGCTACTCATAGGGATTGATTAGCATTATTGAATGAACGTTCCCTATGTTGTTTACAAACAAATAAGTTGCCCAATGGTACTTGAGCCTGGGAACTTTTGATCGCTTGTATCGTCATGCCTTTGTACTGTCTTGTTAGATTGCCTTTCTCAATTATTAAGCATTCATATCTAGGGAACCCTACAATGCTGACTCAAACTTACAAAACCGTTGTCGCAGTTTTAGGAATCGCGGTGCTAGTGGGCGGTGAAGCTACAACCGCGATCGCGCTTCCCACAAAAACTATCAGCCAACTACCAACGAGTACCTCAGACGACGTGATTGTAGACACCGAAAATTCACGAGGCAATCCTTCCACTGGCAATCCTACTAGAATCCCGACCGGAACGCCCAGCAGCAGTCCAAACGGATCTGCCCTCAGCGGTACGCGCTTTAGCTGTCAGATTGTGAACGGGCAATATACCGTCATGTATCAGCCTCAAAGCCAACCTGGACAGACCTATCCTTGGGCAGTGCCTAGCAACATGGGTGGCGGTTGGAACCCAACCAAGCGCTGTGGTGAAATTAGCCGTCGCCTGGAACAGTATCGTCCCGATGGGTTGATAGACATGCAAACGGCAGTCGAAAATGGCTATAACACCGTTTGTGTGACTACTCAGCGAGTTTCGGGCTGCCGGATTGTGCTGACTGTTCCCCCAGGGCAGGATGCCACTGCGACCCGCGATCGCGTGTTTCAAAACCTGACGGTTGCCGATAGTGGACAGCAAACCCAAGGCGTAAACACCTTTGTGAATGGCGGATCGGGTGGATCAGGCGGCTGGATTGGTGAAGCAGCGCGGATGCTGAACCTCAACATTCCTGGACTAGGCAATTCTCAAGCCGCTACGACCTCCAACGCGATTAACCTGCGTCCCTTCCTCGATCGCGCCGATGGTGGCACGGGCACTTACCTAAGAAAGTCCGCATCAGCCACTCCAGGACGACGCTTGAATCCCAATCGATTTCGGTAGCTATTTTCCCCCTACAACCGTTAGCATCCCCAGACCTTCGAGTTCTTTAAAGAACTCGGAGGTCTGGCTGTTTTCCAGATAAGCTGTATCAACTCCTACGGAAGTCGCTAGCAAGAATCCGATAAGGTCACTTCAGGCTTAGAAGTGTGCCCCCCATTACACGGATTTCATGCGTTTAGAACAGTTGCAAGCATTTTTAGCGGTGGCAGAAACGGGCAGTTTCCAAAAGGCTGCTCAGATCTGTGGCGTGACTCAATCTGCCATAAGCCGCCAAATTCAAGCGCTAGAGGCAGATTTGGGCGCACCCTTGTTTCATCGTACGGCTCAGTCAAAGTTGACGATTTCAGGCGATTTGCTGTTGCCGCGTGCCAAAAAAATCTGTCAGGAATGGCAAACTGCAACGCAGGATGTGGCGCAACTGGTGGCAGGCAAGCAGCCAGAACTCTGTGTGGCGGCGATTCATTCCATCTGCTCCCATCATTTGCCGCCTGTTTTGCAGCAATTTTGTCGAGATTATCCCGATGTGCAACTGCGGGTCACGGCATTGGGCAGCGATCGCTCCCTCAAAGTATTGAAAGATGGCTTGGTTGATTTAGCGATCGTCATGAACAATCGTTTTTTGACCATGAGTCCTGAAATGGTCGTGCAGATTCTATACGAAGAACCGATCAAAGTGTTGATCGCCGCAGCGCATCCCCTTGCTGCCTATGCCGCAATTCCCTGGTCAGAACTAACCCAGTATCGCCAAGTAGTGTTTAAAGATGGTTATGGGATGCAGCGGATTGTGCAAGAACAATTTGAACGGCGCGGCGCAACGCTCAAAGCAGCGCTAGAGTTAAATACTCCCGATGCGTTTAGAGGCATTGTCCGACAGGGCGAGTTGGTGGCGCTGTTGCCTGAGTCGGCATTGATTGATGCTTATGCCGATCCCGCTTTGGCAGTGCGCCCGATCTCGTCGGGCTATAGTAGCGTTGGCACCGAGCCATTGACCGATCCACCCTTAACGCGGCAGGTCGTCATGGTGACCACCCGCGATCGTCTGCAAATTCCCCCGATTCAACACTTTTTCAACTTGGTGATTGATCATCTCACCCAAGCGGCAACTGGTTTACCTTTAGCCTCTGTCGGTCGTGACGGTTAATTGAGAGAACGGTTAATTGAGAGAACGGTTAATTGAGAGAACACTATGAGCGATGCCTTTAGAGACCTTCTCCGCAAGATTGGCAGTGGTCCTCATACAGGACATAACCTAACGCGATCAGAAGCCCACGCCGCGACCAGAATGATGTTGTTGCAAGAGGCAACCCCGGCCCAAATTGGCGCGTTTATGATTGCTCATCGGATTCGTCGCCCTACCGGGGAGGAACTGGCGGGAATGCTCGATGCTTACGAAGAGTTGGGACCCACGTTGCAGGCGATCGCCGCTGCCCACCCTGCACTTGTGTTTGGCATGCCCTATGACGGCAGAACGCGCACCCTGCCCATTGTTCTGCTGACAGCGTTAATCTTAGCGGCAGCGGGATGTCCGGTGGTGCTGCATGGGGGCGATCGCATGCCCACAAAAGAAGGCGATCCACTGATTCTGTTTTGGCAAGGATTGGGCATAGATTGGACGATGCCCTTACCTCAGGTGCAAGCCACCTTTGAGCAAACAGGCATTGGATTTGTGCATCTTCCAACTCACTTTCCTCTCGCTCAAGGACTCGTGCCCTATCGCGAACAAATTGGCAAACGTCCGCCCTTTGCCACGATGGAGTTGATGTGGTGCCCCTATGCTGGCGATGCCCATGTGATCTCAGGCTTCGTGCATCCTCCCACGGAGACTATGTTTCAGAATGCTTTTGCTCTACGGCGAGTCAGCCAATTTACCACCGTTAAAGGGCTTGAGGGCAGTTGTGACTTGCCGAGGGAGCGAACCGCCATCATTGGGTTGGGCACGGTGAATGCTGCGGGTGAAGTGGCGCTGGAACGCTTGTGTTTACCACCCCGCGACTTTGGGTTTGAGGGAGCGAATGTCCCGTTGAATTCACCTGAAGACGCGATTCGTGAAACGATCCCTACGGGAATCGCAGCGATGCAATCGGTTCTAGCAGGGCAACCATCCGAGCTAATGAAATCGGCGCTGTGGAATGGCGGCTTTTACTTGTGGCGCTGCGGCATTAGCCCTTCCATCCACGTAGGCATTACTCAAGCAGAAGCGTTGTTAACCAGCGGACAAGCCAAGCAAAAACTGCAAGCGCTTCAGCAAACAACCGCCCCGATCGCAGTTATTCGCTAGCCTCTCTTTCTTCTAGCAATTCTCTCAGCGCGATCGCTGCCTCTTTATAAAGCGAAATACCGTGAGACTGCAATCGTTGTCTAAGTTCTTCAGTTGTCATTTCCCAGAATCTCTCTTTGTACTCAATTACTTTCCAAAAGTAGTGTTCTTGTTTTGCTCATTCATCAGACTCTTGATTTTCAAGCCTATCGCAACTCGATCGCCGCACTCCACACTCCGTACTATTCCTTACTCTCCATGACGGTATGTTCCCCCTTTTTTCAGGTAGGGCATACTAATGCCAATGAGCCTAGTGTTGTATCAATCTTTAGTTGATGGGTAAAGACGATGTAATTTCACCCGTGCATCATCCGTTGTAAAT
>QBMH01000041.1 GCA_003249025.1 Leptolyngbya sp.
CATAAAGGTGACCATCAGGAGTCAGGTTGCTATCCACGCCTTGGCGCTGTAAATACAGATATGCCAGTTTGAAGCCGAAACTAAAAACAGAATCACCTGCCTGAGTGTTAGCAGACAACAATCCACGCCTCACCTTGCCATCCATATCCAACGGCAAATCGTTTGCGCCTACCTGATCGCGCTGCTGTAAGGCGGGAGGCGGTGCAACCGGTGAACTGTCTGAACTGGAACCAATTTTTTGTACACCAATCAGGTTCGGCGTAGAGTTAAAAATTTTGAGTAATGCGTCATGTCCTGGCGGCTGGGGCAAATCGCGATAAATATCTAGACCGATCGCCGTGGGATTATGCCGCTTCAAATTGTTGAGTAGCCGCGCCAAGACCGCATCCGTTATCGGATACTGCTGCAATTTTTGGATATCGGCTTCATTAATGGTGACAATTAGAATCCGCGAGTCAACCGCTTCCGGGGGACGCAAAAGAAATAACTGATCTAAGGATGCTAGCTCCAACATTTGCAGGAATCCAGCAACCCGCAGAAGGATGACCACACCCGCAACCGTGGGTACTGCAATCAGTACCCCCCGCCATCGCCAAATATTTTGTTTGAGCGCTGTTAACATGCTTGAAGCTATTTTTAAGCTGTCAGTGTTAAATTTTGAAAATGGCTTATTCAATATTCAACACTCACCACTTTTCTAGCTGTCTTGGAACAATCCGGGTTACTTTTTTACCGGATTTTGGCTAATGGTTGTATCAAACAAAGGTTCTGCGGCGATCGCGCTCAACCCTACCGATTTCAGCAATTCATTCCAACCATCGACTGCACCTAGATCTTGGGGATTGGTGCGCCGGAGTGAAGCAAGCGTGGTGACAGCTTCATGCCAAATACCATTGTCAGCATAAAGAGATGCGCGAGTCTTTAAATCAGCTTTTTCTAACTGCTTTAATAAAGCAACATCGGGAGCAATGCGTTCTGTCCAGCCTTCTGTGATTGGGTTGACACCTGGATCAGAGGGGTTGCAATCCAATGTTAAAAACCAGTGGTAGCGTTTGCCAATTTCTAGCGGCAGTACATTTTTAGGAATCGCGTAGCTAATAATTCCTGATTGCACGGGAAGCGGAATCGTGGCTTCATACACTACATCCACGTCATCACCCGTCAGAATCAAAAATTTAGCCACTTTTGCAGGGGATGAAGGGATATGCCAATAAAAAGTAGGATTGGCGCTAAAGGTTAGCCCTAAGCGATCTTTAGGAATCAGGGAAATTGGTTTCTTATTGTTAGGAACGCAAGAATTGCCACGAGTGGCTCCGCCCGCCGTTGGAGGTGGAGTGCCCCGATTGGGCGGCTTAAAGCTTTGACTAATCTGAACAGTACCCCGGTTTTGGAGGATCGAGCCTGAATGCATTTTGGAAGTAGGGGTCGCACCCGCAGAAAGAGGAGCTAACGTTAGCCCTAGCGCGATCGCGGCGCTAGAGTACAGTACCCATTGATGTGTCATATTCCTGGTCATACCGCTATATCTCTCGGTTAGGTTGCATAGATAACAAAATTGAATCCCTGTTGATTTGTCGATGCACCGAGGTTACTACAAGAATAAGAATCCCTATTCCAGTTTGATACTCTCTAATATTCCCTCGAATTTAGCAAGACGCATATAGTTGATGCAAATATTTGTGTGGATGAAGCTGATGTGAATGAAGTGGGATTTTGCCTGATTCCTGAGATCTGCGATCGCTGATAACCCCTTGGACAACCAAGGAGGCTGAAAGTAAACATTTGTCGTTGATCAAGCGTCCCTTAATGCCAGTGAGACAGTGAGACAGTGAAACCCAAGCTAGAGTGGGCAGCAACGCCAGATTGGAATCTTTCGGTTACCGAGCCAATCACCGCCGTTGGTGAATTAACAGCCACTTTCAAATCAACAAACCAGAAATCGCAGGGTGGGGAATCGCCCATAAAGTCTTAATGGGAAAGGCTTAACAGAATCGTGGGCGCTGCCTACCCTACTAAAAATGGCTGTAATTGAGATCTTCTGGCGCTTGATCAAACACGAGTGGATTGATAGTCAGTTGCTGCAAGTTAGCTGAGGCACCTTTTACTAGGGCGCATCCTAACCCATCAAAATACCTATTAAAGACAACTCTTTTTGATAAAAAATAAATGTTTCAAACAATGAATGCTCTTGATAGATCATCCTCTATGAAAAACTATAGACTTCCTCCTCAGTCAGTATCAATTTAACTCGATCATCAACTTAATATTATCAATATCATAACAATTTCAAAGTATCGCTTACGTCAGAAAGGGCTTCTATAGCGGGTACAATTCAAACACAAAGCCTATCTGCTACTTTTCTTTTTAGAAGCTCTAAGACGGTAGATGCAGATCTATTAAGTTTAGAAATTATGCTCGGTTTGCTTAATGCGATCGCATACTTAAAGAGCATTTCTAATCGTCAAAACCAACCTTGAATAAGCTGATAAAACTGCGTCTTTGTTGATGGAAATCGTTCTATTTTTCTGGCGAAAGTTGTGTTCATTTACATTGACTCCGCCAGGATAATGAACTTTAAAAAATTACTGAAATTTTACGTGAGGAATGACCATGTACATCAATTCAAATGTGAGTATTTATAAGGTTGGATTTTATATAAAACTGTTGACGGTGCTAGCTGGTTCTTTCGTAGTTGGCGCTTTCCCTGTAAATGCCGCTCCGCAGCCGCAATCGGTTGTGGAAGACTCTCTCTCATCATCCTCATCGATGGAGCAGGTGACCTCTGTCTCTCAGCTATCCGACGTAAAGCCAACCGATTGGGCATTTCAGGCACTGCAATCTCTGGTTGAGCGATATGGCTGCATCGTCGGGTATCCCGATAAAACCTTTCGCGGCAATCGGGCACTGACTCGCTTTGAATTTGCGGCGGGGTTAAATGCCTGTTTAGACAAAATTCAAGAGTTGATTGCCGCTGCGACCGCAGATTTTGTCAAAAAGGAAGATCTAGAAGTCGTTAAAAAACTGCAAGAGGAATTTGCAGCAGAATTGGCATCCTTGCGCGGTCGAGTTGATGCGCTAGATGTTCGCACTGCCACTCTAGAGAAACAGCAGTTTTCAACCACAACAAAGCTGAGCGGAGAAGTCATTTTCAGTCTGGCATCTGCCTATGGTGCTTACCCCGGTCCCAGACGCAATGCGGCTCCCTTTAATACCTCTAGAACGGGGTTAGGACCCTTTGCTGACACCACCCCTGGGAGAGACGCAGAGGTTGTATTCAACAATCGCGTCCGGCTCAAACTGCTGACCAGTTTTTCTGGCAAAGACTTATTGATTACTGGATTGCAAGCCTACAACTTTGGTGGCGGTGCCGGTAGCCTTGCCTCTCGGTTAGGGAGTCTATCGGGAACGCTGGGTTACGGCGATGGGGTATTTGGTACGGCGAGTAACGTGCGGTTGGCATATGAGCCGCAGTTTGGGACAACCAACCCTTCGACACTAGGCGATGCACCCGGGGCTAATAATTCTGTTGGCTTGTACAAATTACTGTACATTTTCCCCGTTGCGTCTAAACTCACTGCCTTTGTAGGAACGGCGGCTGAGGTAGATGATGCATTTCCTGCGATCGTGCCGTTCTATGGAGATGCTCAGGAGGGCATTTCTCGATTTGGACAAATGAATCCGATTTTGCGGATATCGGGGGGTACGTCTGGGATTGGTTTGGCTTCTGCGGCGGGTTTGATCTGGAATGTGTCGGACGAGATCGATTTTCGAGCGCTCTATGGCAGTGTAAACGCGAACTTACCGAACAACTTGGGCTTTCCAGGAACACCATTAGGCGCAGGCTTGTTTGGCGGTAGCTATGTGGCAGCAGCACAGTTGACGATTAAGCCGTCTCCAGCATTTGATATTGCATTGAACTATGCCCACAGCTATCACCAAATTAACATTTTAGGATTGGGTGAGACGGCGGTGGCAGTGGGGGCAATTCCCAACGTTGCCCCCACTACACCCGTCAAGCTGGATTCCTTGGGTTTAACTGCTGCCTATCGGATTACGCCAAAAGTGAGCCTTACCGGTTTCTTCTTCTACAGTTTCGTCAATGCTGCCTCGCGGATTGATGCTGGAACAGATATTCTCAGCTACATGGGCGGAATTCACTTTAAAGATGTGCTGAGCACTGGCAGTACTGCTGGAATTTTGTTTGGGCAACCGCCTGCTAGGGTAAATACGTCTGGTATTGCCTCACAACTTCCCACCCGAGAAAACGCCAAGCCCTATCATCTTGAGGCGTACTACAAATACCGCGTGACTGACAACATCAGCATTACGCCAGGATTGTTTGTGATTTTTAATCCAGAAGGCTTTAGCGGCAACCCGACAGTATTTGTTCCCGTGATTCGGACAACGTTTACTTTCTAGCTTCTTCGCTGAAAAATTTCCAGTGTGGGTAGCAGATCGCGACTCCCACTGGAAATCGGCGGTTGTCTGAAACTACTTCGATAGACCTGGATGTGCGATGACTGGGCAGTTGATGATCGTCCATGTAGGTCGATTCGGTTGGGAGTCTTAGCGCGATCGCGGGAACAAGTTTTGCCAATCGCCAGCGCCAAACTCTTTTTGAAATTCACTGACCAGCCACGATCGCGATTTGCCTTTGCGGTTTGCAATACTGACCAAATAGCTTTGGTAAAGCCGTTGCTCATCCACAGTGGGATAGTTGCCAAAGGTAGAATTCAAGCACCACTCATCTTTTGGCAATGCGCCATGTTTGTCATAAAACAATCGCAACGCAAAATCGGGAGCTAGCCCTTCCCGAAAACATTTTTGTCGCAGGCGATGGAAGGAGGCGATTAACTCGGCGCGATCGTTCACCTCCAACAGTTCACGAGACTCATTCACCACTTCCACCAACTCACTGGTTTGAATATCTTCTTCCCGTTCCAGCCAGCAATGTCCACATTCTGGGCAGACCATCACCGATGCCCAAACGATGCGACCACAGGCAGGACATTGCTTTTTAGGAGCAACGCCGGGTTCATCGGGTTCGGTGCTGGTGGGCAGCCGATAGCCATAAATATCTTCTGGGAAGCCCAGCCGCCGGAGATTTCCTGCCTGATCTAAAATGATGCCGTGGGTTTTTCCGGTTTTGGGTGAAATTCGCATGACGCGACCGATTTGTTGCTGATGCAAGGCGCGAGATTGGGTTGGACGCAGCAGTAGCCCAACTTCGACGCTAGGTTCATCAAAGCCAATGCTGATGACGTTACAGGAGGTCAACACGGTCAGGCTGCCATCTCGCAGACTTTGATAGAGCTTGTGTCGCTGTTTAATCGGCGTGTTGCCGTCTACTGTATCGGCGGGAATATTGGCGGCGCGAAAGGTTTCGGCAACGTGCTGAGCGTGTTCTACATCGACGCAAAAGGCAATGGTGCGGCGATCGGGGGTGAGGCGATGCCATTCTTCCACGACACGTTCTACTAATTCGGGGCGATCGCAGGCATATTTCAAATCTCGCTCATCAAAATCTCCGGCGATCGTTCGTACGCCAGCCAAGTTGATCGGGTCAGGCATCCCGTAATACTTCATTGGTGCCAGAAAGCCCATCCGCTGGAGTTCCGAGGGGATAGGAGAGGCAACCAGGGTTTCCATGTGGTCACCCAATTGTTCTTTGCCCAACCGATAAGGAGTCGCCGTCAGCGCCAAGTGTACCGACTTACGATGAGTTTCATACAACAACTGCTGCCCCACCTGACTAAAAATCGTGGTGTGCCCTTCGTCATATAAAATCACATCGGCGTGCCAGGTTTGCCACCAAGTACGCTTCAGCATGGTTTGAACGCTGGCAATCTGAATCGGGGCGGTGGGGTCTTCTTTCCAACCTGCTTTGATAAAGCCACATTCCAGCCCAAAGTCGCGCATTTTATCGTAGGTTTGCCCGACCAGCACATCCAAATGCACTAAGAACAGCAGCCGAAAGCCCCTGGCGCGGGTGTGGGCGCAAATTTGCCCCGCGATCACGGTTTTTCCGGCTCCGGTGCCTGCCACGATCGCGACCCGTCGATAGCCTTGACTCAGCTTTTCATAAACTTCTTTGACTACCTTAAGCTGATAAGGGCGCAGTATCGGCAGGTTAGGCGTTTTAGCAACAGAAACGGGTGACATCGACAGCGATTATGTGAGACAACAAGCCACCGCGATCGCCCGATCGAAACGGTGCGCGATCGCTATTCGATAGTTTATCTGTTCCAGATCCGCTTTGTAGAATAAATCGTCCGCAATCTTGTCACCGTTGATTAAACTGGCTACAAGATAATGGATTTCTCATCCGCTTGGTGGCGGAAGAAATTTGGTTCAAACTCCAGTTAGGATAAGGAAAGTAAACAAATGTAAAGTATTCCATGATCGGCAAGCGAGTTGTAGTGATTGGCGCAGGCATAGGTGGGCTGACGGCAGGGGCATTGCTTGCCCATCGTGGCTACTCCGTATTGATCCTAGAGCAGGCGTTGATGCCGGGTGGATGTGCATCTACGTTTAAGCGGCAGGGTTTCACCTTTGATGTAGGCGCAACTCAAGTCGCAGGGTTAGAACCGGGCGGCATCCACCATCGGATTTTTGCAGAGCTAGAGATTGATCTACCCACTGCGACTCACTGTGATCCGGCTTGTGCCGTCTATTTGCCGGGAGAAACCACACCGATTAGCGTCTGGCGCGACCCGGAAAAATGGAAGGCAGAGCGAGAGCGGCAGTTTCCTGGCAGTGAACCATTTTGGCAACTGCTTGCAGATCTATTTCGCTATAGTTGGGCGTTTCAAGGACGTGATCCAGTCTTGCCGCCGCGCAGTGCGTGGGATTTACTGCAACTGGTGAAAGCGGTGCGTCCCGATACGCTGCTGACTTTGCCTCACACTTTTTCTACGGTGGGGGATGCGTTGCGAGGCTATGGACTAGCGGGAGATCGCCGCCTTAAAACCTTCCTCGATATGCAACTCAAACTGTATTCCCAGGTGGACACAGACGAAACTGCCTTGCTATATGCGGCAACGGCACTCGCAGTGTCGCAAGCGCCCCATGGATTGTTTCACTTACAGGGCAGTATGCAGGCATTGAGCGATCGCCTTGTAGCAGCTTTTGAACGCGATCGCGGTAAGTTATTGCTGCGCCATACCGTCAAACAAATTCACACTCAAAACGGTCGCGTCACCGGAGTGACCATTCGTGATCAGAAGGGCGAAATGTGGACGGAACCCGCCGATCATGTTGTGGCAAACGTGACCGTGCAAAACCTGATGCAGCTATTGGATGATGACGCTCCTAAAGGCTATCAGCAGCGCGTGGAAAAATTGCCGCCGTCGTCGGGTGCGTTTGTGATTTACCTCGGTGTAGATCAAAGCGCCATTCCATCGGACTGTCCGCCCCATTTACAATTTTTGTATGACTATAGTAGGGCGATCGCTGAAAATAATTCGCTGTTTGTCTCCGTTAGCAAACCGGGAGATGGTCGGGCACCGGCTGGCAAGGCAACCATCATTGCCTCTTCGTTTACCGAGACGAAACAATGGTGGGAGGCTGATCATAACTCATTGAAACAGCGCTACATGGATGAAGCGATCGCCCGTCTTAGCCAGTTTTTCACGCTCAACGACCAAACGATTCAAGTCACAGAAGCAGCAACACCCCGCACGTTTGCTTACTACACGGCACGCGATCGCGGAATTGTGGGCGGCATCGGTCAGCGTATTCCCACTTTTGGACCTTTCGGTTTTGCCAACCGCACCCCGATCCAATCCCTCTGGCTCGTGGGCGACTCCACCCATCCCGGTGAAGGTACTGCTGGAGTGAGTTATTCCGCGCTGACGGTTGTCAGGCAAATTGAGAATTGCGATCGCTCTTAAATCGCCTTTAAGACGATAGATAGGTGTAGCGGCTGAGGCTGCGTTCATAGTTTTGCAGTAGCAGTTGAGAATCTTGCAGCGTAATCCGCTTTTCCTGTAGTGCAAGTTCGGTTTGCTGACGAATGCTTTCAACCAGATCCTCTGAGTCGTACTGGACATAGCCCAATACTTCCGTCATGGTGTCGCCCTTCACTACATGGTCAATCTGATAGCCTTTGTTGGGCGTGAGGGTAATGTGAACGGCATTGGTGTCGCCAAACAGGTTATGCAGGTTGCCCATAATTTCCTGGTAGGCACCGCCCAAAAACATCGCCAGGTAGTAGGGTTGATCCGCGTGGAGTGGGTGTAGTTCCAAAACGTGTTTCACGTCGCGCAGATCGATGAACTGATCGATTTTACCGTCACTGTCGCAGGTGAGATCCGCCAGGGTGGCGCGTTTAGTGGGTTCTTCATCGAGTCGATGGATCGGCATGATCGGAAACAACTGATCGATCGCCCAGCTATCCGGCGCAGATTGGAACACCGACAGGTTGATGTAGTAGATCGATGCCATGATCTTTTCTAGATCTTCCAGATCATCGGGCACATAGTCTTGCTGACGGGCAATCTCTAAAATCTTTTGGCAACACGCCCAAAACAGCCGTTCGGCACGGGCACGTTCTGGCAAACTGACATAGCCAAAGTTAAACAGGCTAACGGCTTCTTCTTTGAACTGAGCCGCATCATGGTACGCCTCTTGGTAGTTCTCCACGGTGAGGGAGTCATAGGTTTCCCAGAGATTGCGGATAATCAGGTGTTCTGCTGCGCCCACAGGGTCGGGTGCGCCCGTGGGTACGTCGCTGGTGCCCAACACGTTGAAGACCAACACCGACTGATGAGAGGCGATCGCCCGTCCGCTTTCGCTAATCAGCGTCGGCATGGGTATCGCCCGTTCAACGCAGGCTTCTTTCACTTCCGCCACGATGTCATTGGCGTAGTTTTGCACGTTGTAATTTTTGGAAGCGTAGAAGTTGGTTTTAGAGCCGTCGTAATCCACGCCCAAACCGCCGCCCACATCCAGGTAGCGCATTCCTGCGCCCAGCTTTGCCAGTTCCACATACACCTGACTCGCTTCTCGGATGGCATCTTTCACCACCGAGATTGCCGAAATTTGTGAGCCGATGTGATAGTGCAAAAGTTGGAGCGAATCGAGCAAATCGGCTTCCCGCAGCAAATCCACGGTCTGAAGAATTTCGGGAATGGTTAAGCCAAACTTGGCGCGATCGCCTGCCGAAGTGCCCCAGCGTCCAATCCCTTTACTGCTCAGCTTCACCCGCACCCCAACCACCGGAGAAATGCCCAATTTGCGGCTAGCGGCAATCACCATCGGCACTTCTTCCACCTGCTCCAGCACAATGATGGCAATTTTGCCCAACTGTTGTGCCAGAATCGCCATCTCAATATATTCCCGGTCTTTGTAGCCGTTGCAGATCAGTAAGGCTCCCGGCGTTTTTAGGTTTGCCAGGGCAATCATTAGTTCAGGCTTGGAACCCGCTTCCAGACCAAACTGGTAAGGCTTACCAAATTTGACCAGCGACTCGACTAAGTGGCGTTGCTGATTGCATTTCACGGGAAACACGCCGCGATAGGCACCCTCGTAGTTGTACCGGGCGATCGCCTTGGCAAATGCTGCATTCAGCCGCTCGATCCGATCGGACAAAATATCTGAGAAGCGAATCAGCAAGGGTAGATCTAGATTTCGCAGCTTGAGGGAATTCACCAGTTCATACAAATCCAGGGAGCCACCGCGATCGCCCTGGGGAGAAACGGTTACATGTCCGGCGGCGTTGATGGAAAAGTAGGGTTCGCCCCAGCCGTTGATCCGATAAAGTTCTTCGCTGTCTTCAATTGTCCAGCGTGGGGAAGATACCGAAGCCTGCGCGATCGCGGATTGCTTGCTGTTCACCTTTTCGCGATCGCCCTGCATCGATCGCGTCTCCTGATCCGCTTCAACCACTTTGGACTGATTTTTTGCCGTCGTTGGCTGATCCAATGACTCAGCATCAGCGTTCATCGCAGTTGAGCGTCTTCCCATGCTTTTTTTCCTATGATTGTTACGGCGTATTAGACCTGATAGTTTAGCGTACCCATGTAAAAACTGTGCGTCGGGCAGAATACGGGATGGAAATTAAGCAGGGGGCGAGGAGGCGAGGGAGTATTGCTGTGATTTTTAAGGGGTGAGATCGAGGGGTAAAGTGACGCTAACGGTGGTGCCTATTCCCACGGTGCTGATGAGACTAATGTGACCCAAATGAGCATCTACACAGCGCTTGACAATCGCCAATCCCAATCCCGTCCCTTGAATCGACGTGACATTCGTAGCCCGAAAAAAGGACTCAAACAATTGAATTTGATCCGCTTCAGGAATGCCAATACCGTGGTCTTGCACCAAAAATGTTGCAATCCGCTCGGCTGAGTCAATCCTGAGACTGAGTTGCACCGTGGTATTCGGTGGAGAATATTTAATCGCATTGGATAACAAATTGGTCAAAATATAGCGTAGGAGCTTCTCATCCATCCAGGCATTTTGGCGATCGCCTTGACTGTTGAAGACGATGGTATGGGCACTCCCGTCAAACATTAAAAATTCTTCCGCTAAATCTTGGCAAAACTGCTCTAGGTGAATCGGTGCAGGCTGACAAACGAGCCGATCAGCTTCAGCTTGCCCCATGAATAAAACGTCTTCCATTAATTGGTTCATGGAGCGAACCGAGGTTTTAATCCGTTGTAGGTAGGCGTTTTTTTGAGTGTCTGTCAGATTTTGTCTGATGCCTAATAGCTCGGTGGCGGTGCGAATGATGGCAAGGGGATTGCGAAATTCGTGGGAGACGGTGGAGACAAACTGAGATTTTAGCTGATTGAGTTCTTTCTCTTTTGCCAAGGCTTGGGAGAGCAGTTCGGTCTGGCGGCGATCGCTCATATTCCAAAACACCACCACGGCTCCCAGAATTTCGCCAGAGAGTCGCTTCAGCGGTGAGGCGCTATCGCCGATGGGAATCTGGGTTCCCGTTTTGGTGACTAATGCGGTGAAATTATCTAGATACGCCACCTGCTGGAATCTCAATACTTTTGTGATCGAGTTTTCGGCAGGGGTTTCAGTCACTTCATCGATTAGCTGAAACACAGTCGTCACGGCTTGACCCAAAGCCTCATCCTGTTGCCAGCCCGTTAAGGCTTCGGCAGCAGGGTTCATAAACGTGATCACGCCCTCGGCATCGGTGGCAATTACACCATCACTCATGGAGCGTAGCAGCGTTGCCAGTTGATCTCGATTGTCTTGCAGTTCGCGAGACACTTGATGTTTAAACAGACCAATCTCAACGGCAACGCGCAAATCGTCGGCGGTGAAGGGTTTGACGATATAGCCAACGGGTTGAGTTTCCTTTGCCCGTTGCAGGGTGCTGTCGTCGGCATAGGCAGTCAAGTAAATAATGGGAATATCGATCTGTTCTCGAATGTGGGCAGCGGTGGTAATCCCATCCATGGAGCCTTTTAAGACAATATCCATCAGGATGAGATCGGGCTGAGTTTCAATGACTTTGGCGATCGCCATGTCACCCGACGAAGCAGTGGCGGTAACGACGTATCCCAACTGGTTTAGTTGACTGGTAATTGTTTTGGAAACGATAACCTCGTCTTCAACTACCAAAATCTTCGTGCTAGCCATGCAACCTCTATTTTTGTGATGCAAACTTTTCATGACGCAGACTTTTCAGGATGCGGACTGTGGAAATCTTATCTTGAATGTCGTTCCTTGGCTGTGATCGACGGTCAAGCTGCCTTCTAGTTGCTCCGTTGACAAGGCATGTACCAGAGACAGACCTAGGGATTGAATGTTATTTAAATCTAAATGGTCTGGCAATCCCATTCCATTGTCTTGAACGATTAACTCAAGCTCACGCCCAATTTGTCGTAACTGAATCAGAATTTCGCCGGGTTGGTGGGTGGAAAACGCATATTTAAGGGCATTGGAAACTAACTCGTTGATGATCAATCCACAGGGAATCCCTTGGTCAAGGCTTAAAATCACTGGCTCCACATCGACTTGCAGCGCGATCGCCCCAGGGGAAACTTTGTATGTGGTCAACAGGCTGGTGGCTAAGCTTTGAATATAGTCAGCCGCATCAATTTGTTCTAGGTCTGATGAAATATATAGCTTTTTGTGGATCAACGACATGGACTCGACCCGATTTTGGCTTTCTCTCAGCGCGTGAATAGCTGGAGAGTCTTGCAGGCTTTGGGCTTGCAGTTGCAGCAATCCGGAGACAATCTGGAGGTTGTTTTTCACCCGATGGTGAATTTCTTTCAGCAGCACTTCTTTCTCGGAGAGGGCGGCTCTGAGGTTTGCCTCCGCTTGCTGCCGTTCTGCGATTTCGGTTTGAGCGCGCTCAAATGCCTGTGCCTGCTGAATGGCGATCGCCAATTGGTCGCCAATAGTTTGCACCAGAGTTGCTTGTTCCTCCGTCCAAGCAGACGTTTGGCGCGATCGAAACAAACTAAAACTGCCCCACAGTTTTTGATCCACAATCAGGGGCACTAGGAGCCAGGAGCCAGGAAAAGTCTTGGCAAAAGCTCGATTAATCTCATCTTCAAGCGTGTCGGGATTGTCAATCCGCACTACTTTGAATTGTTTCAGTTGCTCGGCAAGTGGGTTGTCTTGATCGGGAATTTCTACCCCCAAGGTATCGGGAATATCTAAACTTTGCCGATATTCAGAAACATGCTTCCAGCACTGGCGCTCTGGCAAATATTGCACGATTGCCGTGCGATCGGCTTGCACCAGTTCGGCAACTTCTGCCGTTGCCGTCCTAAAAATCAAGTCCAGACTGAGCGATTTACGAATTGCCTGCAAGACTCGCCTGAGTGTTTGCTCTTGATCCACGCGTTGCCGGAGTACTTGTTCGCTTTGGTGTAGCAATGCTTCTGCCCGCTTGCGATCGCTCAGGTCGATATCGACACAATACATTTCCGGCTCACCCTCAGGATTTGTCAGCATCGTGTGACTGGAATAGACCGTAACTCTAGAGCCATCTTGATGCATTAAACTCAATTCGCTTGCCGGAATAGGGTGGTTCTCCGTCAGCCAATTTTGAACTGCCGTAATCACTGCTGAGCGCATCTCTGGGGGAATAATTAGATCCTCCAACTGCTGACCGAAGGCTTCTGTTTTGCTATAGCCATACAGTTGCTCGCTGGCATGATTCCAGTAAATCACCTGGCGGTGGCGATCGTACCCCTGAATCGCAATTTTAGGGATGGACTCAAACAAGTTGCGAAATCGCTGTTCGCTTCTCTCTAAGGCTGTTTGTGCTTGTTTGCGATCGGTAATGTCGGTGACCGTTGCCAGCGCCCCAATATAGTTTCCGGCATCGTCATATAAGGGATTGGTCGAAAGCAAAGCCCATATATCTTGTCCTGTTTTTGTCCTAAACCGGAAGTCGTGCTGTTCTTTAATCCCTTGCCTGCGACGTTCCAGGTTTCGGTTAGAGATCGCTTGTCCTGACTCATCCATGAAGTAGAACAAATCCTTCCCCAGCATTTCATCCGCTGTATAGCCCAGCATTTCTGCCATACGGGGATTTGCGTAAGTGGTGCGGCTAGCTGCATCAATCATCCAAATGCCTTCAAGCATTGTTTCAACCACCTGACGGTAGCGCTCATCGCTATTCCGCCGCGCTGCTTCAGCTTGCTTCAAGGCGGTAATATCTCGCCCCACCGATTGCAACTCAACGAGGTGCCCTTGCTGATTAAAAATTCCCTGGTTAAGCCATTGCGTCCAGCCTTCTTGATCATCGGCACGGCGATCGCGGTTTTCTGCAAAAAAGCTGGAAGAGTCGGGTGTGAGGGTCGTAATTTTCTGGAGGATACTGGGTAAATCTTCACCGTAGGCAAAATCACACCATTTTTGTCCGATAACCTGCTCTAAGGATTGCCCTAAGGCGCGGCACATAGCATCGTTGGCAAAGGTGATGGTGGTATCGGGCAGCGATCGCAAAATAAAGTCGCTTTGGGTTTGCACGACTTGGCGATAGCGGTGTTCACTGGCAGACAATGCCTGCTCAATTTGGTGTCGTTTCGCCTCGCTGCGAACCCGCTCTGTAATGTCTTTAAAGGCGGCGATCGCGTATTCAACCTGTCCGTGATCGTCAAAAATTGGACTTGCCCACACCTCCATGGGCACCACCTGATTCGCCCGATGAATTTCCAGATCGTCTACTTGTACCGTTTTTCCAGCGAGTGCCAGATTACTCGGTAACTCCTCAACGGGATAAAGGGATTGGCTGGAAGTGCGATACACCTGAAAGATTTCAGGTAAAAGATTGGCTTGAGGCTCAGAAGGGCGATCGATGCCTAGCAGTGCTTGCCCCACATGATTTACGTAAGCTAGCCGCCCAGTGGAGTCATGGACGGCAATGCCGATGGGGGTTGCATCCAAAAACTGCGTGAGACGGCTTTGATCTTCCAGTAAAACGTCCCGCTGCTTGACCCGTGCCAGCAATGCCTCCACCAATTGCTTGACTGGCTCTGGCGTTAGGTTCCAATCTTCGGGAGCAATGTCTGCAATGGATAGAGGCTGGTGTTCTTTCATAATTGCGATGCGGGCAAGCCAGAGCAGTTTTTTCTAAAGTACCCCCTCTTGGCTAAAGCTGCACCCATGAAGCCACGTTATCCCCTAGTTGCTCACCCCTCTGGAGCGTCGGCAGGTGACGTTTCAGGCGTTACCGGGGCAGTCGAAGCAATAGGCGAAATGGGCGCAGGGGCGGCGGCTTCTGGAGAGGGCGGTATCAATCCTATGGGTTTGGCGGCTGGGGTAGCCTCAATGCCCAGTTGACCTTTGGCGGCTGCCAAGGCGGCGGCAAAACTCGTTTGTCCCACCGACAGTAACGACTGCCCCGTTTTGTTCAACAGATCGCTGCCACTCGTTTCTGTGGTTGCTTCTTGGGTGCTGGCTTGCAGGTTATCTATCCAGATGCGAGTTTTTTGACCCGTGGCATAGGAGGCTTGCCAAAACCAATCGCCCAACACGAAAACCAAGCACACGACTAGCCAGAGTAATAATCCCGTTTCTTTGAGAATTGCCCAGGTAGTGCCCAGAGTTTGTTGATAGGTTGCAGCCGTTGACGGGTTAGAAATAAGCTGCCACAGCCTGTTCGCTTGAGTTTTAATCCGATCCATACTGGTTGCCTCCCCAAAATTTTACAAAGAATAGTATCTTTAACCTATCGTCTCTTGGTCAAGATTAATGACCCGCATAGATACAATAAATAAACAGCTTTTTGCATAAGTGTTTCAGCCCATGACAGCGCCTTCAGACCTAGAAACTATCGATCAGGACTTAGCCGTTCAGGATAATGACATCTCTGAAATTACCCGTCAGGCTGATTTGGCTTATGACGCAGCAGATCTAGATGCAGATTTAGAAGACGACCTGCCTGATGAAAAAGAGATGTCTTTGTTTGATCATTTAGAAGAACTGCGACAACGGATCTTTTATGCGCTGATTGCGGTGGGCATTGGCGCGATCGCTTGCTTTGCCGGGGTTAAACCGATTGTGCAACTGCTCGAAATTCCGGCGCAGGGCGTGAAATTTCTTCAGCTTGCCCCAGGGGAATACTTCTTCGTTTCGATCAAAGTGGCGGGCTATTGCGGCATTTTGGTGGCAAGCCCAGTGATTTTGTATCAAATTGTGGCGTTTGTCGTGCCCGGTTTGACTCGAAAAGAGAGGCGGCTATTGGCTCCGATCGTGTTTGGCTCCAGCATTTTGTTTGTAGCAGGATTGGCGTTTGCTTACGTTGCGCTAATTCCCGCTGCGCTCAACTTCTTCATCACCTATGGCGCGGATGTGGTGGAACAAAGCTGGTCGATTGAGAAATATTTTGAATTTGTACTGCTGCTGCTGTTTAGTACCGGATTGGCGTTTCAGGTGCCGATTATTCAAGCGCTGCTGGGCTTGTTGGGCATTGTATCTTCTCGGCAAATGCTGTCAGGCTGGCGGTTTGTGTTGGTGGGTGCGGCGGTGATTGGGGCGGTGTTAACGCCTTCCACCGATCCACTGACGCAAAGCTTACTCGGTGGGGCAATTACGGCGCTCTATTTTGGCGGGATCGGCATTGTTAAACTGTTGGGCAAGTAACTGCGATCGTCCAGTGATTCACTCCAAACCGTGCAAGCGAAGTTAATCGAATATATCGACAATGGTGCTGAGCTTGGCTGGCTGATTAATCCCCAAGATCAGCAGGTGGAAATTTACCGTCCCAATCAGTCGGTGACAATTCTGCAAGCACCCGATCGCATTGCAGGTGATCCTGTTCTCCCAGGTTTTGTCTTGAACCTACCGTGGCTTTGGCAGTAAATGCCTGTCAAAAAACGACTTCACAGATTTGACTAGCTGTCGGCTATTGGCGGATCGGGGTTTGTTGGGACATCTATCAAAAACGTACTTTGGGTCCGTTCTGTTATTTCTGCATATTGCATACGATTCAAAACGTACTTTAAGTGCGTTTTAGATTATATGACTTCAGAAAAATATGAGGAAGCTAAGCAGTTGTTTGGCGAGAGAGTTCAGGCACTTCGCCGAGAAAGAGGAATTACACAGGGGCAACTTGCAGAGTGCCTTGATAAGTCCATTGAGCATGTTAGCTACATAGAACGGGGTGAACGCGCTCCATCCTTTGAAACAATTTTGGATCTTGCTGAAGCCCTCGAAGTATCAGTGCCTTACTTGATGAACGTTACCCATCAAGCAGATGTCAGCACTAACTTCCTCACTGAATTACAAACTCCAGTTGTTTCTCCTGCTCTTGTCGAGCCTGTTGAAGAACCAATTAATACATCTAAAGAACGTCGCTCAGATTTGGAACGTCTACAAACGGCGCTTGAAGCTATACAGGAACTGCAAAGCCTTGCGAATGAGTATGGTATCAATGATGTTTTTCAAGACAACGGTGGCAAAGTTCTTCAAGTGCTAATTCAACTTGGTTTACGAATATCGCCTGGACGTGAAGGAAATGACGCAATTGATGCAGAAAAAAATGAGTATGAGTTAAAAACAATTAACAAGCTGCTAAGTAGAAGTGTAACTACCCATCATCATCTTAATTTAGATATTCTTGCAAAGTATCGAGCAGTGAGAGCTTGGTATATTGCTGTTTACGAAGGAATAGTATTGAAAGCTATTTATAAGGTTGATCCAGCCTCACTTGAACCTAAGTTTAGCTATTGGGAATCCAGAATACTTGGAGGAATGAATTCCATTAAAAATCCTAAAATTCCTTTAGGATTAATCGAGAAGGAAGGTGAGTTAGTATATCCCAAAGAGAATGAGCAGGCATAAGAAATCTACTGACTTATACTGAAAATTACAACTTCATAGCTAACTGCTTTAGGTTAGTTAGATGAATTGACTCTTGTTTAGAGAGGAGATTTTCATAAAGGGAAAGAGCATCCTTTGGATTTTGAGATTTATCTAGAAAACGAAAAGCTGAAGCAGCGAGATAGGCTAATTCTTCTTCAAAAGCTATCCATTTTCTTTCTAATTCTTCAGCTACAAATCCTGTAGTATTTGAGCCTGCAAATATATCTAGGACGGTATCTCCAGGCTCAGTCAAAAACTTAATGAAGAACATTGGCAGCTTATAAGGAAATCTCGCGGGATGAGGGGCTGTAGAGACAGATTTACATAGTTGAATGTAGCTAGAATTGCTTTCAGTATTGGGAATTTCTAGTAAATTGGAAGGAATAGCACCACCATTATCAGCAGCAAAATTTTTACTGATGTCATGACCTGAAGGTCTTTCTTTTGGTGTGTAATACTTTTGAGGGTTGGCTTGTAATTTCTTCATGCGCTCAGAGTAAGGAACTAAAACATTACTGACGTTGGCTTTAGGATTATCAGTCTTCGATAACCACCAAACTGTGTTTACAGAGTCCTTAGCTCGAATCTTTCGTTTGTTAACCCACTCAATGGGTGAGGGTAATTTTGCCGGATTGAACCAGAAAAATTCTTCAGCAAGTCTAAATTCTAATTCATCACAAAGTTTGATCAGAATACGGTAGTTATAAAGTGATCGAACAGGGCGTTTACTTTGATACGCTCCACCCAAATCAAGCACAAAACTTCCAGTTGGGGAGAGAACTCTATAAACCTTCTTGCAAAACTCAAAAAGCCAATCAACGTAATTCTCTTGCTCCACATTGCCGTATGTCTTTTTGCGTTGAAGAGCAAAAGGTGGTGAGGTTAACACCAAGTCAACTGAATCAGTTTCAAGCTGATCAAGTAGTAAGAGTGAATTACCGACATAGGCTGCACCGTAGCCTGTGATGTACAGAGGATTTGGGAGAGACATTATAAATAAACGTACTGAGAGTTCGTCTTATACTATAGAATCAAAATGCCAGAGCCACGCATCTAATCTCCAAAATTTGCAGCTATTTGCCTCCAAATCACTTTGCCAGCAGTCCAACAAGCCCGTTGCATACCGACCGCATTCAAGCTAATCCCTATTTTCCGAATGGTCTTGCTAAGGGTTCGCCAATGAAAATGCCTTGTCCCGGTTGGGCAACGCTTTTCCAATAGGCTTGCAGCAGGGTGTTTCCTTGTAGGTAGTAGTGCATCGCGATCGCGGGAAAGGGAAACTTTTGAGGAAAATTGCACGGTTCTACCACCGTTCCATAGCTGCCCGTTGCGCCTGCTTCCAGCCAGCGGAGACTGCTCATTTGAGAGCTATGGGTGAGAGCACCGCCAAAAGACGTGAGATGGTCGGCGATCGCGCCCGGTCGAAATTGGTTGGTTTCCAGCTTCTTGACTTGGATTACGCCCGTGAAATAGAACATCACATCTCGCTTGTTTTCCAAGGCATCACTCTTAATCACCACAGTGTTAAAGAACGGCGCGATCTGCTGAGTGACAAATTGATAGCCAGGAGCGCGACGGTTGCGGGTTGTGTCGCTGGTGCTGAGCAGATAGGCAGTCCCCTTGGGATTGGTGCCATCGGCTGCAATACCGCGATCGATCAAAGCTTTTGCCTGCTCAAAACTGGTTGCCGCGATCGCCAGGGTGGGGCGCATCCGAAAATCGGTGTAGGGCTTAGTACTGTCTTGATTAAAGTAGGGATTGGGCTGAGTCAGCTTGCAGCCATTGGCACAGAACCGCTGATCATATCCAAAGGTGAACGCCGCCGTAATCGACATGCAGCCAACTTGATAGGGTTCTGCCCAGGTTAAAGCAAACCCTTGAACCCCCTCTGGAGTTTTACGATCCACCTCCGCTTTGAGGATTTGAAACTCCTCTGGAGACAGCGATCGCTGGTTTGGATCAAAAGACACCACGATCATATTCTCGGCAGGAATCCCCCGCGTCTGCTGATAATATCGAGCGATCTCCATGCTTAGCGGATCTGCCTGGTTAACAATGACTGCTAACTCTTTGGCAAAGGGAGAAGAGGCTGTGGTGCTAAGTGGCATGAATGCAACCTTGCCACAGCTTTGCAAATTTAGGAACAGCAGACCTGCCAGCAGCCAAGGAATTGAATCCTTGGGCGATCGCCGAGGAACAATTACGCTCATGCAAATAAACACCGTCTTCCTAGCCATCCAGTTTTCCCAATTTAAACGCATTAAAAAGGCGTATTGCTACGCCCTAAAAACCATTGCTCACTGTCAGCCAATCAATCAGAAAATACTAAACAGATCCTTCAGGACTGCCGATCGCGGCAGTTGAGTCTACCTGTTCACTAGCAAGCCGACGCTTGCGGGCATAGAGTTGAATTGCTGCCACCATGCCAATGATCATTGCGGCAATCAGCCAAGTCGTCAGATCCATGGGCAGGCTATTTTTGAACACTGCCAGCATCACAACAATCACAAAGAACACTGTAGGAATTTCGTTGAACCAGCGAAACTGCTGCCCGGTCATTTTGCACTCGTTCGCTCCTAGCTTTTTCATAATTCGCTTGCAGTAGTGATGATAGCCCACCAGCAACAGCACAAAGCCCAGCTTAATCTGCATCCATGGCTCTTTCATCACCGCTGGTTCAGTGGTGACTAGCCCGATCGCCATGGCGATCGTCAGCAGCATTGCCGGAGTCATGATGATGCTATACAGTCGCTTTTCCATCACCTGATATTGGCTGGTTAAAATGCTGCGGGCGGGTTCTGGCTGCTCATAGGCTTCTGCATGATAGACAAACAGCCGAGGCAAATAAAACATGCCTGCAAACCAGCAAACAATGCCGACGATGTGAAACGCTTTAAACCAAAAATATGCCATCTTAAATCCTTTTTAGAACTTCAGATTGGGCGATCGCAGATTTAGAACTGTCCCATTAGGACAATACACCCGTGAAAATCCCGACCCTCAACCGATCGCTTCTATCTAGCCTTTTCTAGAATTTCAGATTTTGGCTTGCAGAGTTGAAATCGCACACAATTTGAAACCAAACTCCACAATCCCTAAACCGGGTGCTGAAATACCGAATCTAAATAAACTCGTGCCGCTTGCTGCGATGACAAACTAGCACCAGTACTATCCCCCTCTTCATTTTGCAGCAAAAAAAGAGATAAAGCCGCCGCAAATAGTCGATCTTGATCCCAATTGGCGTGGTTTTCCAAGTAGCCCGATAGTGCTCCATGAAGATCCTCAGAAATCTCCGCCAAAATACTGATAGTCATGTTTAGAAAACCCTCGTTGTGCTAAAGCAGGTGAAGTAGAAAAAGCAATAGACCTTACGTTGCACCCAAAAACGGAGAGGAAACGGCTACAAAGCTCAGAGCCTACAAAAGCTTATAACTTGATTACCGTCTTGATTGCCTAATGCCTAAAACCCAATCATTGACCTGATTGTCAGCACGGCACCTGTAAAAGCAATTCGCCTCATTGTGTATAGCCTTCAACGAGTTGTCAATCCAGTAGAAACCTTAGTCCCTAATTAAAGAAATAGCCTCTCTACGAAAGAATCGGTATTTGAGCCTGATCCCCGTTACAGTTCTTCATTATTTTTCAGCTTAATGCCCTTAAGTTGCCTGAATGTTCCACCTGTCCCCAAATAGCCTGCAATCCCGGTGATACGTTTCCCCCTGTGGAAAACCTTATTTCCCCTGTGGAAAACCTGGGGTTTATCTGTGGAAAACGTGTGGAAAGCCTGTGGAATCCGTGAGGAAAACTATCATGAACGATAAGAATTGCAAACAATTAAAAAGGTTAGAAAAATCGAAAATTTATTCACAAAAACTCATGCCTGAGTTGCCCGTTTCAAGGCAAGGCGGAAAGTTGGAGAGTTGTTGATCGACTAAATCGCCTAGCTTGTCCTCGATTTCACGAGTCGTTGAAGGTGACGACTTTCGAGTTCTAAAACCCGTCGGGCAAAATCAGGGTCTTTGTTGAGCAGATCATCAAAGGTATCGACTGAAATGGCTAGAAGTCGCGTCTTGTCGTCTGCAATGATTGTGTTTTCTGAAGTGCTGTGCGTTAAGACCTCTAGTTCATCCAAGGTTTGCCCAGGCTGAAGCCGTTCAACCTGCACCCCATCTTCAAGCTGATAGTGAACCGTGGCAGCACCTTCAATCAACAGCAATAACTCTCGACAGGTATCGCCTGCTTCAGTGATGACATCATGGGTTGCATACGTTCTTACCTCAGCCCGCTCAGCTAAAGCAGTTAAGGTTTCAGACTGTACCCGATGGAAGAAATCGCTGTTGAACAGGTAGACCACTTTTTCGAGCATTGGAAATGCCGCCAAGAGTGGATAGGGCAGAGGCAGGGACAACAGAAGCGCGGCGGTTTCTCGCAGGAGTGGGGAGTTTGCCTTGTTGCCGCGATCTCGCGCAAACATCTTTCCACGCTCTGAATCAAGTTGAGCAATGATGTAAAGGCTAGCGGTTTGAATCAGAGGATTTTGATCATCGAGCAGCGCTTCTAAGTAGGGCAAAATCTCTTGTGGTGATAACTCCAGCGAACATTCAGCCGTCTGTTCTCCGGGTTGAGTCAGGTCGGATAAAACAGTTGGATGGAGGCGGTTTCTGAGGGAAGTGGGATCATCAACCTGTTCAATTTCCAATAGTTCTACTAAAACCACTGATGAAAGTTTCCCTAGGGAGTGTGCTAACTGGAGCGCTAGTGAGTCATTTTGTAAGGTAACTAGTTTTTCGAGCAGCGATCGCACAATCAATTCTTCTTTGTGATAAATGCTTGCTTGCAACAGACTTAACACGGGCTGATAAGATCGCAATATAGGTTGATTTAAAGCACGATGAGCCGCAATTAGATTGGGTAACTGCGCTAATAAAAATTCAATCCGTCGTGCAGTTCCCACTTCGGGAGACAACCCACTTAAAATCCATTCTTCATCCGCAGGAGTGATGGAATATTGCTGGCGTAGCGATCGCATTTGACTCGAATTTTGCTCAACCAGTTGGTTGAATGCGGCGTTACTAGAGTGTTGATTTTGCAACATCATTAACCGCTCTAAGGATTTTTGATATCCATTCAGCCGAACCTGATTTTCCAAACTTCGTTGACGGTTGGGGTCAAGTAATTCTGGATCTTCAACACCCAATTCTTCCAACACTTCGCGATGTTCCTCGTTAGGAATGCCCAACTCTTGGCGCATTTGCTGCAACACTTCGAGGCTGCTGGAGTAATTCACGTAGCCTTCTTCTAACGCTTCACGCACCACTCCTTTATAGACTTCGTGTCGTTTGTCACGAGTAAAGCCGGGAAGCACTTTTGCCAATACATACACTTCATTGGCGTGCAGATCATTTAGAGAACGACCATCTAAAAACTGAGGAATATCGAGCTGCAATTTCTCTAACTGTTTACGGAATCGACTTGCCAAGTTCTCACGAGAATAAAGACCTGGATTGCGTCGCCAGGTTTGCTGGAGCCAGAGGGTACTTAAGAACACAATACTGACATCGAAGCCAAACTGTACCCATAAGGGCGTTAATCGGAGTAGAGGACGACCTGCAAAGAAGAAGAAAAAGTTGAAAATTCCAAAGGTGCAAATGGCAAAAATCCGATGCCGAATCAGGTCAGAACTCAAGTTTGGGCGATGCCAACGGCTATAAGATTTTGCGCGTTTTTCAATGAATTGCCCAGCAACGTAAGCGATCGCGGTACATCCACCCAACACCAATGGCACGGCAAACAGTTTAGGAATGTTGATGACTTGCCCAAATAGGTAAAGCCCTGGGTTCATCAAGGCTGCAAGTTGATTGGGGTCGCGATTCCAGACCCCGGAAAAGTAATAATCCCAGTTACCCGCATATAAATAGTAATAAACAAAATAGCCAATCACTAGTCCCACATAACCATATCGAATCAGCGATTCTTCGGGTCGGTTCAATTCATCCCAGTAAGTTCTCTCCGAGTCGATATCAAAACAAGGACTTTGACACGCCACACAGGCGCTTTTTTCGGTGCCATCCGGCTCGACGGTGCGGCACATGGATTGCGTAATCCGTTGATCACTCATGTGTGCCTTGCTGCCCAGCAATCCCCGTGGCTCACTAAAAATAGTTTGCACGGGTGCCATGGGACAGAAATACTGACACCAAGACTTGCCGCCATAAAAGTAGCCTACGGCGATCGCTGCTGCGATCGTGAACAGTAACCAACTTCCTAGCACCAGGCGATCGGCATTGAAGAATAAAATTCGCCCGCACAAGCCCACAAACAGATAGCCAAATTGCACATAGGAATAGTTTCTGCCCAACCACGAATCGGCTTTAACTTTTGCCAACTCGTAACGCACTTTCCCAGTTTGGTTATTTTCCCGTTTAAACTGTCGCTGCCAGCCTAAAGCGCGGGGAATTTGGGATAGAAACGATAAGGGGCAAATTCGCCGCCAAAGTTCATGTCCAAACACTAGCAAAATCAAGATTCCAGAGGGGACGATCGCGCCCCAAAACAGGGTAGCGCCCAGCGGTTGCGGCGTTTCAACGACACATTGCACCTGCACCTGCACACACTCGCCCGTGAGCCGAAATGGACTCCAGGAATGATCTGGCTCAGTTAATGCTGCCGTCCAAGGATCGTAAAACAGAGAGACAATGAGCAGCAGCCAGCCAATCGTTAATATCCAGCGAACCCAGTGCATCCGTCGCTCAGACAATTGTGCAACCATAAATCAAATTTTTCTTCTGGATACCGATCTTCATCATCTTAAGGGGTTTAACCCAGAAACTTCGTATTTCAATACTGTTTTCTGATGCAATGATTATGATTTCTAATGAAATACCACGCGGAGCTTAGTAGCCTGCCGAAGAGTAGTCTAAAGTAATTTTTGGAACAAGGTAATGTCGTTGTCAGATCCAAATGTTCATGATTGCATTGTGATTGGTGCTGGGCTTTCTGGGCTGATTGCTGCTCGCGAGTTACATCGAGCAGGTCACAGCGTTTTGCTGATCGAGGCACGCGATCGCATTGGCGGTCGGATGCACGGTGAACGCCTAGCATCCGGGCAATGGATTGATCGGGGCGGGCAGTGGGTTGGACTAACCCATCATCGCTTTCGGGCATTGCTTGATGAGTATGGAGTGCGTCGGTTTGCGTCACCTACCCATGGACGAACGGTGCTGATGTTCAACGGCGATCGCTACGAGTTTAACGGGTTTTTTCAGGGCTTCTACGAAGGGGAGAAACCCGGTGTCTCTGAGACAGAGTGGCGTGACGCAACTGAAGCGTGGGAGCGTTTTCAAACCCTTTCGAGCGCCATGCCTGCGGGTCATCCGGGTGCAAGCGAGCAAAACAAACGACTGGATAGTGATACTTTTGCTCGGTGGATCGAGGACAATACCCGGACTGAATTCGGGCGTTGGTACTTCTCCTATATGGTTCGTGCCGTTGGCTTCTTAGGACCAGCGGAGCCAAATCAGGTGTCGCTGCTGCACGTCCTTTGGGGGCAAAACTGTGCGCCCCAATCTGAATATCCAGAGGCGGAACTAATTCATGGCGGAGCCGGACAAATTCCAGAAAAGATTGCGGCTGAGTTGGGCGATCGCGTTCGGCTAAACGAACCCGTCCTATGTATCCACCAGAATCAGACGGGTGTTGAAGTGGAGACCGCCCACAACCGCTTTGCTGCCAAATTTGCGATCGTCGCGAGCCGCTCCATCTTTCCGGCAAAATTCGCTACAGTCCGCCGCTGCCACCATTGCGGCAACAACTAACCCAGCGAATGCCCATGGGCTGCTGCGCGAAGCTGATGATTTCCTACAACACCCCGTTCTGGCGAAAACAGGGGTTAGCTGGCGTTGGACTTGGCAATACTCCCTGGATTGAACTCTGTGCAGACAGTTCTGATCCAGAGAGTGGCAACGGGGTGATTGCAACGTTTGTCGTAGGCGATCGCTACAAGCGTTGGCAACTTCTCAGTGACCGCGATCGTCGTTCAGCAGTGCTGTCTGACCTAGCAACCTACTTTGGTGAGGAGGCACTCTCTCCAGTGACCTATGATGCGATCGACTGGACAGCCGACCCTTGGACAGGCGGTGCCTACTCTGCCTTTATGCCCCCAGGAGTATGGACGGGTTACGGCGACGCGCTAGTAGAGAAGAAAATTAATTACGCAACATAATGCTTGCCTAACTTCTTATCGGCATCGCGTCGTGTAAATTTCCACTCAATTGTTTTCCGTTGTCGATTTCTGCGAGTCTTCCATGCTTTGACCTGAGCCACTAACTCCGTCTCGGTGGCAATTTTGCCGTTAAGACATTGCTTGTCAAGAATGCCGATTTCAATCTCTGCCATATTTAAACAACTGCCGTGCTTAGGGGTGTAGTGAAACTCAATTCGACTGAGCAATTTCTGCGCTCGTTTCTGTCCCAGGATGTCAACAAACACCTTGGCAAAGTGAGTGTTGAGATGATCTACGACTAAATGCACCTTCTTGGCATGGCGGTAGCGT
>QBMH01000042.1 GCA_003249025.1 Leptolyngbya sp.
TCCCTTGCAGCATCTTTCCTAATCTATATTTCTACACTTAAAGAATCAACCCTAGGGTTCAACCGTGGTGTGTAGCGTACAGTCCCACAAATACTCTGGTGAAAATTGAGCAAAGGCAGCACGGACTAAGACAGCTTCAGCATGATTTACTACATCTAAATTGCCTTGAGCCAGCAGCACCGTCTCATTATCTGGAGCGACCAAAATTGCGCCAAACGGATGGTGTCCTTTTGCACGAGCTTGAATGGCAACTTGGTTTGCCTGCCGTAAGTTAGCCATCATTTGAAGATGAGTCGGCTCTTTCACAACGACATCATTTCCCCTAGAAGTCATTGATTTGGGCTTATCTTGCCCAGTAGATGACCTTTTTCTCAATAAAAATAAAGAAGCCATAGAGAATTACGCCCAATACGCCCAGAATTAAAAGAGCGGAGAAAGCAAGCGGCACGTTAAAGTCAGAGGTTGCTTGGACAATCAAGTAGCCTAATCCAGCATTGGAAGCAACGGATTCAGAAATCACGGCTCCGATAAAGGCAAAAGAAGCAGCAATCTTTAATGAGGCAAAGATGTAGGGCAGCGTGTGGGGCCAACCCACTTTTTGAAAGGTTTCAACTTTGGAGGCTCCCAAGGATGCCAGTACGTCTTTCATCTCTGGTTCAACCGTGTCCAAGCCGAGGGCAACATTCACGGCGATCGGGAAGAAGGCTAGCAAAAAGGCTGTAACAACGGCTGGAATTGCATTGGCACCAAACCAAATTGCTAGCAGAGGCACGATCGCTGCTTTCGGAATCGTGTTAAACGCGACCAGCAGGGGATATAGCGTCAGATATGCCACTTTGGAATAGCCAATCATAAATCCTAAAACAACGCCAACCACAATTGCCAGAAAAAAGCCTGCCAGGGTTGTCCATAAAGTCCGCAAGGAGTTTGCCGCAAGCTGAGGAGCGAATTCTATCGTTGCCCGAAGAATATTGGATGGTGCCGGTAAGTTGAAAGCTGGAATCTTGAAAATGAGAACGACCAACTCCCAGACCATAAACAACAAAACCGTTGCAATGAAAGGCAGCACAAATCCTGCTGATTTTGATTTAAGAAATTTTTCCATGGTTGAAGTCGGTGAATGGGGCTAATCGAATCTGCCAAGATTTAGGCTGAGTAATCTAGTTGTGATGAATGTGGCTACGGATGGTGGAGAAATAGTGATTAAATTCGTCCGATACTTCCTGTTCTAAAGTTCGGGGTCGCGGTAAATCAATTTTGACCTCGTAGATGATGGTGCTAGGGCGAGGACTCATGACAAACACGCGATCGGACAAAAACACCGCTTCCCTTAGATCGTGGGTGATTAAAATTGCAACGCATTTGACCCGCATCCATAGGGCTTGCAGCATCGACCACATTTCTTCCCGCGTAAAAGCATCTAATGCGCCAAAGGGTTCATCTAGCAGTAAGATTTCAGGCTGGTGAATCAGCGATCGACACAAGGAAGCCCGTTGCCGCATTCCGCCCGATAGCTGCCAGGGATATTGCTTTTGAAAGTCTTGCAGCCGCACTGTTGACAGTAAATCTTGCGCCATGCGGATGAACTGCTCTTTCTTTTGCCCAAACTCATGCTTATAAGGCGGCACGATTTCCAAAGGCAGCATGACATTATTGATCGTATTCCGCCAAGGCAGCATCACCGGATTTTGAAATGCGATGCCAACATTGGTCAATGGCTTAGAAATCTTTTGCCCTCGATAGAGAATTGCACCCAGAGGAGCGGGACTTAACCCTGACACCATGCGAAGAATAGAGGTTTTGCCGCAACCGCTCGGACCCACAAATGAGACAAATTCACCCGGTTGAATATTGAGGTGAACGTCTTCAATAATCCGGCGCATGGAGCCTTCAAACGGGTATTCCAAACCAACATGGTCAAATTCCAACAGCGGAGAACCATCGGCTAACACTGAACGGGTCGAAGAAGAATCAGTAATAGGCTGTGTCATAAGACAATGAAAAGTGAATGGGGTGAAGGTATTTAGAGTAGAAGGGAAAATTGGGGTGGAAATCGCCGATCGCGCCTAGGTCAGAGGTTTGCGATCGCTCTTTGCTGGAATAGTGCGTTGATCTTTTACAGGCAAAAACTCGTCAGTGTAAATATCTGCGGCGGTTGGCTTGCCTTTTAGCTTGAACCCTACAACCGTCTGTTCAATGGATTTTTCTAAACGTTTAGGGTCTACAGAACCCAAGCCCAACTTTTCGGCTTCTGGCGTAATAAACAATCGCTCTAAAGCAATCTGCATCCTGACTTTTTCAGCCTCACGGTTCATCAGTTTGCTTTGATCGGCTGCTAACACCGCGTCTAATCCCGCTGTTGGATCTTTCAAAACATCCTGTAAGCCTTTGATGTAAGCGGCTGTAAATGCTTTCACTACATCAGGATTTTGCTTTGCAAAGGCTTCTTTAACCAAAATGGCATTGCCGTAAAAATCAAGCCCATTTTCGTTGTAGTAAAAGATGTTGATATCCTCCATCTTCTTGCCGCCTTTGAGCAAAGCAGGCAGTGCAGAGGTCGAAAATCCACTAATGGCATCCACTTGACCCTGCATCAAGAAGGTTTCGCGCAGTTTTGGTTCCATCGTGGTCCATTCCACCGAGGCTGGATCAATGCCAACTTCCTTTGCAAAAAGCGGAAACAACTTCCGAGGTCCATCACCCGCCGGGGCACCCAGCTTTTTACCCGTCAGATCTTTTGGAGAATTAATCCCTTTTTCTTTGAGCGAAATGATGGAGAAGGGTGCGCCATTTTGGGTGATGGCAACCGCAATGATTTTGTCTCCAGGGTTTTTTTCGTTAAAGTCAAGGGCATTGTACATGTCGCTAAAAGCAAGATCAAACTTGCCAGTGCCCAGTTTGCTGATGGTGTCTGAATTGCCAAAGCCACGCTCAAAAGTTACATTCAAACCTTGTTCAGCAAAATAGCCTTTATTGATTGCAACAACCAAAGGCGCATCGATGCTCTGCATCAAAAAGGCGAGTTGCACTCGAACATCTTTCAGCTTTTTCGCATCGGTGCCCATTGCTGGGCTAGCTGTGGGGGATGTGCCGCTAGAGGGAGTCGTGGCCGATGGAGAAGCGCAGCCTGAGAACAGGGCGACTGATGCCATAATCAGCAACAGTTTAGAGAAATGCTTGGAATTCATTGTTTTCACAGTCTTTGCTCCCGAACGTTGATCTGGAATTTTTTTTAGCTTAATCAATGCGCTACAGCCTACAAAATGCGATCGCCAAGGGGGCACCTATGTTCATACAAAGCCCATAGGACCGCCGATCAAGCCCTGTAGACTTTGCATCCTGTATACATTTTCTAAGTATTTGCACTATTGAAGTTTAGTAGCCCAATCGGTTCTGTACAGTTGGATACAAAGAGAAACTAGAAGAGAGGAGTCACTCTTTAGATAGGTTTCTTTTTGAAAGAGTTGCTGCTCAACTTTCGATCCCGCATAATTATTTGGAATCAATTGCCATTTAGATTACGTTTTTGAAGTGATTTGGTCAATTTATCGATTGAATCGAGTGAATGAGTGAGTCGTTTAATGCAAGTGCCAGATATACTGTATGCAGACAAAAGATAATCTATATTTGATTACTTGGGAGTTTTTCCATAGTGGCTTTGTCTTCGCAACCTCTTCAGCGCAATCAATCCTTACATGAGCAGACTTACCAAGCGTTGCGGACTGCTATTTTATCGGGAGATTTAGCAGCAGGTTCGCGGCTCGTGGAAACGCAGCTTGCAGACCTATTAGAAGTTAGCAGAACTCCGGTTCGTGAATCGATTCGGCAACTGCAACGAGAAAACTTAATTACCACTGATGCAACGGGAGCCGTTCGAGTGGCAATGCTCTCGGTGGTGGATGCCATGCAGCTTTACGATTGCCGAATTGCATTAGAACAACTGTCAGTCTCAGAAGCCTGTCGCAATGTTACGAATGAGCAACTTGAACGATTGGATCAAGCGATAGTGCAGGCAGAAAAAGCCTTTGGGCAAGTGCCCAATCAATTGACCAGTTTTCAATTGCTGCATATGGATTACCAATTCCATCGATTGTTGGCTGAAAGCTCCGAAAACGCTTGGCTGGTGCAAATCTTAGATCAAGTGTTCGACAAAATGGCGCTGCTGCGCTTGCGTACCATGCAGCATAATCCGGGAGTGTTGGAAATTCGGGGCGAACATCGTCGGATTTATGAAGCGGTGCGCGATCGCAATCCCATTGCTGCCACCCAAGCCATTCAATACCATTTGATTTCGAGCAAGGAACGGGTGATTCAAGAAATCAAAGCCCTAGAACCGCGATCGCTGGACTCAGCCGATTCTAGCTAATTGCCATTCACTATTAATTGTTTAAGGCAATTCACAGCTTTAAGCACCACTCTTTGAAGTCTCAAGCTTTTACTTTTAAGGAAATTCCAATGGCAACAAATTCCGCTGCGACCAAGCGCATTTTTATCTGTGGCTCTGCTCTACGCGGGCAGCCCGATCACCAAAATCTGCAATCTGCCCAATTTATTAAAGAGACAGCGACTCAGCCCCGCTATCGACTTCATGCCGCTGGCGAAGGTTGGCATCCTGCCATTTATGAAGTGAAAACAGGCGGCATTTCCATTCCAGGTGAGGTCTATGAGATAACGCTGGATGAATTCAATCAACTCGCTGCATCCGAGCCACCCAACATGTACCCCAGCGATATTGTCTTGCAGGATGGCGAAATCTTGACTGCCTTTCTTTATCCCCAAGAACTCGTCGAGCAATACAACTGGATCGACATTTCTCACCTCGGCGGATGGGCAGCCTACAAAGCGCAATCCCAAACCGTGAAAGCGTAAGAGTTCTAAGTTTTGAGTTTTGAGTTTTGAGTTTGTTAAACGTCATTCGTCATTCGCCATTCGTCATTCGTCACACTGCTGCTAGCCCCATGCTCTACTCGATCGCCGACCTAAACCAAATGAGCCAGTCAGATTTTGTGGCAGCACTGGGCGCAGTGTTTGAAGAAACCCCCGCGATCGCCCAAAAAGCGTGGGATCAGCATCCATTTACAGATCAAGACGATTTACACCAGAAGATGGTTAGGGTTGTGAATGGACTGAGCCATGCTGACCAGCGATCGCTGATTCAAGCCCATCCAGACTTGGGCAGCAAGGCAAAAATGGCGGAGGCTTCAGTGGAAGAACAGGCAGGCATTGGACTCGATCGCCTGACTGCCAGTGAATACGATCGCTTTCATCAGCTTAACCAGGCGTACAAAAATCAATTTGGCTTCCCGTTTATCATTGCAGTAAAAAATCACACTAAAGCCAGCATCCTGCAAGCATTTGAGCAACGCTTAAAAAACGATGCCGATGCAGAATGCCAGCAAGCGCTATCAGAAATCATAGACATCGCTCGTTTCCGTTTGCACAGTTTGATTCACTAAATCAGCCTCCTAGTATGCGGCAATACAGAACTTGCTTACCATTTCCTTTTTAATGAATGAAAAATCAAAGCTGTATTCTGTATACAGCTTTGCAAATTACATTGTGGTGTGAGGATTTATGGTGACAAGAAATGTGCGATGGCAAGTATTGCAAGCGGTGCCAATTGCCGCTTGGCTAATGTTTCTGGGTAGTGCGGCTGCGATCGCCGCCGAGCTTGATGCAAAAACTGCGAATCCGGTCAATACCAATGATGTGATGCAGGCAACGCCATCGATTGGCATGGAACAGGTGCGATCGGTGTCCCAAATCGCCCCCCTTGATGAAGCCTCGGCTAACTCGATTCCGGTCGCACCCGGAATGCTCCAGGTGACCTCCGTATCCCAATTGACGGATGTAAAACCTACCGATTGGGCGTTTCAAGCGTTGCAGTCTTTAGTCGAGCGCTATGGCTGTATTGTGGGCTATCCCGATAAAACCTTTCGCGGCAACCGAGCCACGACTCGCTATGAATTCGCCGCCGGTTTAAACGCCTGTCTCGACAAAATTCAAGAATTGATTGCCGCCGCAACCGCCGATTTCGTCAAAAAAGAAGACTTGGAAGTGGTTAAGAAACTGCAAGAAGAGTTTGCAGTTGAACTGGCAGCCCTGCGCGGTCGGGTAGAATCCCTGGAGGTGCGGACGGCAACCTTAGAAAAGCAGCAGTTTTCTACTACAACCCGACTCAACGGCGATGTGTGGTTTAACTTGACGGCGGCGGGTGCGGGGCGAGATGTGCTGGCAGAGCGAGCGCTGGCAAATCCAAACAACGTTAACGCTCCTCCATCTCGGATCAACGGTCGCCCCTCGCGCACTTTGCGAGATGCTCCTCAACCCACTTTTGGTTTCTACACCTTTTTAACCTTAAATACATCGTTTACAGGCAAAGATCAGCTAGTCACTCAACTAGTTTCAGGGAATGGCTTTTCTCCAGCAAACCAGTACGTCTCTGCTGGATATTTCAACTCTTGGGGTACGCCATTTCTCGATCAAACTGGGGTTCCGAACGCTGGCACCGTCGCTATCCGCGAATTATCCTACACCTTTCCCGTAGGCAAAAAACTGCGGATTGCCGTCGGTCCTCGCTTAAACTACTACAAATATTTTGATGGTAATCGCTTTACCTTCTTTCTGACCGGGGCAACCAGCTATAACTCCAACGGTAGCACCTTGCTCAATGCCGTCGATCGCGGTTCGGGTGCTGTTTTAATCTACACGTTCAATCCCCAGTTCAAGTTCACGGTTGCTTACTTGGCAGAAAATACAGAGTTCCTCAATCCCTCTATTAACCAAAATGTGGCGTTTAATACGTCTAGCAATCCGTCAGAAGGGCTATTCAGAGGAACCAACACCATCTCAACTCAACTCGATTTCACCCCAACCCGTAACTTTACGCTACGGTTGATCTATGCCCGGACGAATCTCAGACCTTATAACGGCTTTATTGGCGGTGCCGCTGGGGAGCCTCTGCCTTACGGACTGGCAGATGATGGAGTTGGTGGAAGATTGCGAGATTCCACTGCCAATGCGTTTTCCGCAAACTTTGATTGGCTAGTGACTAAGAATTTTGGGCTGTTTGGACGCTACTCCTACGGGATTACCAATATCAATCCTAGAAACCTCAATCGCTCAGGGGGAGATGTGAGAGTGCAATCATTCCAGGTTGGTTTGGGCTTTCCAGACTTGCTCAAAAAGGGAGCCTTGGGAGTTCTGTCGTTTGTAATGCCACAAGATTACAAGGCAGGAACTCGATTTTTGCTATCTGGGGCTGGCGATGGCGGCATTCAGTATGAAATTGAAGCCTCTTATTACTATCCCTTGACTGACAACTTGGCGTTGGTGCCTGCCTTTTACGCCATCATCAATCCCAATAACTTTGATGCGAATCCCACGGTTTTTGTGGGGAATTTGCGCGCTCAGTTCAAATTCTAGGGAGATGTGATGCCTTTGCCTCAGCGGTATCTTGCTTATCCCCATCTCCCCAATCGTCAGAGGATGAAGGTTCAACTTTTTTCTTTGACAGGCTGCTTGATTGACTCATTTTGTATGGATGGAGACACGTATGATTGCAACGATGCCGCTGGTGGTGAATGGCGATCGCCTCAACCAAAGTATTGATGAATTAGCAGCGATCGGCAAACTGGAAAATGGCGGTGTTTGCCGGATTGCCTTTACTACCGAGGATTTACTCGCCCGTCGGTTAATTCAGTCTTGGATGATCGATGCTGGTATGACCGTTCAGATTGATGCGGCGGGCAATATCATCGGTCGCTATGCCGGAACACGAGTGGATGCGGCAGCCTTGGCAACGGGTTCTCACATTGACACGGTGCCTGTGGGAGGACGGTATGATGGCTGCCTAGGCGTACTCGCTGGACTCGAAGTGATACGAACCCTGAATGACAACAAAATTCGTTTAATCCATCCGATTGAAGTGATTGTGTTTAGCGATGAAGAGCGATCGGTGATTGGTTCTAAAACTATGGCAGGAGAAATTAAGGAATCACCAGAACACTACTGCCGTTTGGATGGCACCCCGATCCACCCTTGTTTAGAAAAAGTAGGCGGAAACTGGGATCACATTGCTCAGGCGAAACGCGATCGCGCAGACATTGCGGCGTTTGTGGAACTGCATGTGGAACAAGGCGGCGTATTGGAACATCGAGACGTTCCTCTGGGCGTGGTGACTGGCGTAGTGGGGCAATATCGGTTTGCCGTGGATGTGGTGGGTCGCCCCAACCATGCGGGCACGACACCGATGCACATGCGAAAGGATGCGCTATTTGCCGCCGCTCAAATGGTGGTGGCAATCAACAAAATTGCGGTGGATACCCCAGGGGATCAGGTGGCAACGGTCGGCTTCATGAATGTGCATCCCAATGCAACCAATACTATTCCGGGCAAGGTAGATTTTCGGATCGACCTGCGCGATTTATCTCAGCAGAATTTAGAGTTTTTGAAAGGGCAGATTGAGCAGCACATTCGAGCGATCGCCGCTGAAACGGGCACCGAAATCACCATGCGCCAAACCTTGCACATTCTGCCGACGATCGCTGCATCCCACATCATGGACGTGATCGAAGAAGTATGTCAGGAAATGAACCTAGGCTATACCCATCTCCCCAGCCGCGCCGGACACGATGCTCAAGAAATTGGGCGCATTACCGACATGGGCATGATCTTTGTTCCCAGTCGCGCCGGGATCAGCCATTCTGAAGACGAATACACTACTCCCGAAGAATGCACCCAAGGCGCGAATGTCCTGCTGAAAACCTTTTTGAAACTCGATCGCCTCTACGATTAGTGGCGAATGGCGAATGGCAAACTTCGTACTTCGTAACTATCCTGTTAGGGCAGCCAGTACGACGCTCAGAAACTTGTCCAGGCTGGGTTTCGCGATCAGGTTAGCATAGCGCATGGCAACTTGACGCAGATTTTTGTGATCGGCAAACCAGGTGGGTGTGGGAAAAATCCGAAAGGGAGCGTACAGCACGGTTTTTTGGGGGTGGTCAAACAGGTAGGCATTGTGAACGATGCCCCGTCCAGAGCGGATATTATCTAACGGATTGCCGGGAAATGCGCCCCAGGTTGCCCCTGCCAGCATAAACATCATGCCTGTCCACACATTGATCCCGATCGCGCCGTAGTGTAACTGGGAGATCGCTTCATCTAGCTCAGTCTGATCACGCCGTTGGGTTTTCGGATCAATCAGCAGCACACAGGATAAATTGCCCCAGACTGATTCATTTATAAATGGGATGGCTTTTGCCAAAAAATCTTTTGCATCAGCGGCTTCTAAGGTAACTTCTGCGAGCACCCCGCAAAAGGCTTCTGTTTGTAAGGCATATTCATCAGCATGAGGCGGCACATTGGGAATCACCGTCCAAGGAATGCTGTCTTCTGTGGAAATTCCCAGGGCGATCGCTTGGGGATAGTACGCCAAAAATGCCTGATAGCGATCTTGGGCACCGGGATAGTAGGCTTTACGCGATGGACTGGCTGCGAGTGCCTGGTGCAACTGGTGCAAAAACTCGTCTCGTTGCTGCCAACCGCTAGCCGTAATCACCACTTTTGCCGCGACGCAGTTAAAGCTGGCATTGTGGGCAACCATGCTGGCAACCTGTCGAGCTTGAAAGGCAATATCTCCCGCAGACCAGTTTCCTGGCACGATCAAAATGGGGGTGACACAGCCCAACTCGGAGGTAATCGGTTTCGTGAGTGCAGGGTTTTGAGCCGCTTTGCGCTGCTGTTGTTCTTCTAAGGTGCTACCCCAGACGATCGCGTCGTGGGTATGGTGAGACCCGGTAATGTGAATCGTTTCAATCTGTGGATGTTGACACAGGTAGCGTCCTAATTCTGCATCCCCATAGACGATTGCCAAAAAGCCAGCTTGAATCAATGGCTGCAAGGCTTTTTCTAAAAATTCACCCACATAAGCGTTCACGGGGTTCATTTTCAGCAGAACAACCTGATTCTCGGCAAATAGCTTATGCAGGCTATCCAATGCAGCGATCGCGGAAACATTTCCCGCTCCCAACACGAGGGACACTACACCTTGCTGAAGATTGGGCTGAAGATTTTGCCGATAAATTTTTCCTTGAGTGGCAGGCTGATCCGGCTGTATCCAGACTTCTCCTTTGAAACCCAACCACATCAGCCGATCCATCCAGTTATCAGGAAACACCTGAGCCACTAACTGTCCATTCGGACGCGACGCGATCGCAGGTGGCTTGAGTTGTCCGCCAGCTTCTAGAGTTTTGATTAGCCCTTGCAACATCAGCAGAATTGCCACGGGTCCGGTTAGCCAGTCTTCGCCTGCCAATGAGGACTGGGGATCAATGCCCTTAGCAATATTTGCCGCGATCGCCCAAGGTTCCGCCACTGTCATCACCCCATCAACACAGTAATGCAGGTAAACTAGTCGATCTGCGATCGACGTTTGCGTCCAAGCCTGTTTATGGCTATCTAAGGTGATGAGCAACTGAGCCACCTGATCCAAAGGTGTTGCGGCAATAGGAGTTGCAGGGCGATCGCTCGAAACATCAAACCGATTAATCTTGGGCAACGACCGTAGCCCAGCGACTATAAGTCCATAGCAGTGCAGCACTCGCACTAATCTTTAACAGTTCTAACAGCCAGTATCCTATATGAAGCTGATCCATGCCCGCAGGCACTTCAGTCGCAGGATTAAGCCAATTAAGACTGATGCCTAACGCTCCCATTTGAGGAGTAAGACCATAGGTATCAATTAATGAAATAGTCAGCAATAGGGCTGAAAGAATGATGGTAAAAAATCCAGAACGACACAATGGATTGCGAACATATCGAGACACTAAAACGCTGGTAAGAACAATGGCGGCACACAGCAATTCAACGCGGTTAAAAATCCAAAATAATGAATAGCCTGTTGTTGCAAAATCAGGACTGGTCATCATGCCAGAAACATACAGACTGGGCATGACAATGCCGTCTAGCATGAGGCTACTACTCAGCCAAAATGCCAATGTCAAAAAGAGCGCAACTTTCCACAGCGATCGCTCAGAAGAAGGATAAGAAAGCGTATTCATAAATATCCTAAAATGCCACACTTTTAGTGTAATAACTGATTGAACTAAATCGAAATGAAGGAAACAAAACCATATAATTTAAAGCCTTTAGAAAAGTGCAGAGTGTTGAGTTCAAAAGCCCTCAGCGCTTTCTTTACAAAAATCGAGAATTCTTCTGTTCTAGGGATAGTTAGGATGAGAATCCTCCTTTAAACAGGTGAAGCCCAACAGAAAGGCTGTCGGGCTATGAGAGAGTATCAAAATAATTATTAGCAACTAAGGGTTTACAAAAATCCTACGCCGAACCAGCGAGAAGACACCTTACTTCTTCCCTCCTTTTTGGAAAAAACTGATAAATGAAACGTAATCAGTTGTGAAATTCCAGTGAGAACTGTCCGATTTAGATCGGCTAAAAAACGTGATCCTTCAATCACGAAAAGTAGAGCAATATGAGAAAAACCAATGAACAGCTTGTCTACTTTCTCAACTAGGGGCGCAGTGGCTTTTAAAGAGGAGACACAGGCTCAAAAGCCGTTGGTTTAAAGAGTGTTTTTCAGTACTCTCTGTGTCTATTCAAAGAATAGCATCTACTGCTAGATAGGCTAGTCGTTTTAATTGAAGTTAACCCATCCATAAATAACAACATAATCAGCAATATTTAGATACAAATGCTGCTTGTTGAGTTTGTCATTTGTCATTTGTCATTCGTCATTCGTCAAAAGCTTGCTGCTGAAACTCCAGCAGTTGCTTGATGCCGAGTTCGGCAAGATCCAAAATTTGGTTAAGCTGACTGCGGCTGTAGGAACCTGCCTCTGCCGTACCTTGCACTTCAATCAAGTTCAGGTTTTCATTCATAACGACGTTAAAGTCAGTGTCAGCGGCAACGTCTTCTTCATACTTCAAATCAAGCAGTGGCTCGTTGTCGAGTAAGCCTACGGAAATAGCGGCAACTTGATGAATCAGGGGCGATCGCTCTAGTTCACCTGTTTGTATCAGTGAATCGATCGCGTCTTTGAGCGCCACAAAACCGCCCGTAATCGCCATGGTGCGCGTTCCAGCATCCGCTTGCAGCACATCCGTATCGATGATGATGGTGCGCTCGCCTAACGCATCCATATCCAACGTCGATCGCAGGCTTCGTCCCACTAACCGCTGAATTTCCTGAGTCCGCCCTGATAGGCGCATAAATTCGCGCTCTTGGCGATCGCTGGTCGCTGTAGGCAACATCCGGTATTCCGCCGTAAGCCAACCTTGTCCCTTGCCAGTCAAGAACTTGGGAACCTTGGATTGAATTGTCGCCGTGCATAGCACTTGAGTATCCCCACACCTTGCTAACACAGACCCCGCCGCAAAGCGGGTAAACTGTCGCTCGAAACTGACTGGACGGAGTTGATCCGCTTGCCGACCGTCGGGGCGCTGCCAAGCCATGCTTGTTACCTCAAGAATCTCACAGCCAAGGATAGCAGGTGTCGGGTGCTAGAGGGCAGGTGTCAGGGGTCAGGTGAGTGGAGGAATAGGGGACAAAGTGTGGAGGGCAAAGTGTTGTGAGCGATTGTCAGCGGATGGAGTTTTAGCGAGGGATGTGATTCGTCCAGCAACTTTAGATTTGAAGCATTTTGCTCCTGAAACCTGAAACCTAAAACCCGAAACCTGCTTTAGGGCACAATCAGCACGGGGCAGGGAGACAGATTGATCACGCGATTGGTGACGCTATCTGCTGCGCCTTCTTCGGTTAGCCCAATGCCACGACAGCCCATGACAATGAGATCGGCTTCGATTTCATCTGCTACATCGCAAATGGTGAAAGCAGGTTTGCCTTGCCGTTCCACCAGTTCCGATTGAATGCCCTGCTGGGAGAACATGGCTTTCGCGCTTTCCAGCAGTTCCGCGATCGCCTCTGGCGACGACATTACCTCTGAAGCAGCTTCTGCTGGCTCCTCCACAACCGATAAAATAATCAAGCGGCTCTTGTGAAAATTCACGACTTTTGCCACGGTTTCGGCTGCCTGTCGAGATTCACGACTCTGATCAATCGGAAAAAGTACGGTCTCAAACATTTTTGTTATCTCCCAAGAAAGTAAAGAGGTGAAAAAGTAAAGAGGTTCAGCGACGAGCGACCAATAGCGAGTAAAGCAGCTTTTTTGCCCCTAATACCTGACTCCTGATCCCCGATACCTACCCCTAACACCTGACACCTAAACTCTAATCCTTTACTTCCCCCGCTGAGTGTCCCAAATCATGAAAAAATATGGGTTGAGCAGAAGACTGATTCAGGAGGTTGGTTCGGTGTCCAAAAAGACTTTAGCAAACTTATCGTCCGCTGATTTATCTGGCAAGCGCGTTTTGGTGCGGGTAGATTTTAACGTGCCTGTGGATGATCACGGCAAAATTACAGATGACACGCGCATTCGTGCGGCTCTGCCTACTATTCAATATCTCACCTCTAACGGTGCAAAGGTCATTCTAGCTAGCCATTTTGGTCGTCCGAAGGGCGATGATTTTGCGGCGCGTGTAACTGACAAATTTCGATTAACTCCCGTGGGCGATCGCCTTTCAGAAGTGCTGGGTAAACCCGTAGTCAAAACGGATGATTGTATTGGCGATGACGTTGCAGCAAAAGTGGCGGCAATGAATAATGGCGATGTGTTGCTATTAGAAAACGTTCGCTTCCATCCTGAAGAAGAGAAAAACACCCCAGAATTTGCTAAACAGCTTGCTGCGATCGCGGATTTATATGTGAATGATGCGTTTGGGACGGCTCACCGTGCCCATGCTTCGACCGAAGGCGTAACTCATTACTTGAAGCCATCGGTGGCTGGGTTCTTAATCGAGAAAGAATTAAAGTATTTGCAAGCAGCAGTGGATGCTCCGGTTCGCCCCTTAGCGGCAATCATTGGTGGCTCCAAAGTTTCTAGCAAAATTACAGTGATTGAGGCGCTGCTGGATAAGGTAAACAAGCTATTTATCGGCGGCGGCATGATTTTCACCTTCTACAAGGCTCGCGGCTTAAGCGTGGGTAAATCGTTGGTGGAGGAAGAGTTTTTAGAGTTGGCGAGAACTCTTGAAATAAAAGCCAAGGAAAAAGGCGTGGAACTACTGCTGCCGACTGATGTAGTGATTGCTGATAAGTTTGCGCCCGATGCAGAATCCCAAACGGTGAGTGTGGAAAGCATTCCCGATGGCTGGATGGGGTTGGATATCGGTCCCGATTCGGTGAAGGTATTCCAAGCGGCTTTGGGAGACGTAAAGACGGTGATTTGGAATGGTCCAATGGGGGTGTTTGAGTTTGCTAAGTTTGCGGTGGGAACAGACGCGATCGCGCACACGTTAGCAGGCTTAACCAAAACTGGAACTACCACCATCATTGGCGGCGGCGACTCCGTTGCAGCCGTTGAAAAAGCCGGCTTAGCTGGTCAAATGAGCCACATTTCCACCGGCGGCGGTGCCAGCCTAGAACTGCTGGAAGGCAAAGAATTGCCTGGAATTGCTGCCTTAGATGATGCATAGACGAGTCTGATGAATGTAGAGGCACCGCTCGTGGGTGCCCTTAATCTTGCTTCAAGATCTGCCTGAACAGCATTTTTGGATCAACAAAAAGGGATGCTGTCTATGCAACATCCCCTTTCAACCAAACGCAATTTATCTGTAAAACCTAGTCAAGGTAGCCCATCAGTGTTTCTGGTTCGGGGTCAACATTTTGATTGGAGGCAATCGGGCGACCACCTGGCAGCAGAGAGCCTTGCATTAGATCAGGGCTGCTTGCCATCACCGGGCGGTTCATTAACATGAATCCTTCTACCATTTTGACATCGCTGTTAAACACTGGGCGATCGCGAGTCAGCATTCCATACACGGTTAAATTACTAGTCGCAATCGGGCGACCATTCATAAAAGAACCTGCTAGCTCAAGATGGCTCACTTCAATCGGGCGAATTCCAGCAGAGGAAATCGTTTCAGCAACATCAAATTCGCTAGACATTAACGGACCATCCGCAGCGACGTGAGTGTGGTGGTGTATCGCGATCGCCGATTGGCTACCTGCCTTATCTTGAGGGTCGGGAGTTTGTAACTTGACCATATCATCAGCACTCATAACGTCTTCACCAGTTACTTCAAGGGTATCCGTCTTCGTCGCTTGCTCACTAGTCGCCGTTGATTTACTGGCTACAGCTTTTGTCGAACGGGAAGCCCGCGCTTTCTGAGTCGTTGATCTCGTTCCGCGACTACTTGCTCCAGCCGTATTGTCAATAGTCATGACGAGTAAATCCTACTGAGCATTCAACACAAAAAAAACAACTTACTAAAACCGATTCAACTCTAAAATTCATCTAAAAAGTCTTAAGAAAATACTATCGGAAAGTAGGGGCTAAACTGACTCGCAAATCGACCAGAATTTCTTCTAGGCACTATTGAATTTGCTGATTAATTAACTGTTTCAATTCAGATACTACCCTAGGATGCAGAGAAAAGCCCTGATTGAGCCTTCCCCTGCGCCCAATACCTATCTATTGAACCTGGGCGACAATCTTCGGTTGATTAGCAGTCAAACGCTCATAGGTTGCGCGCATCTTCAACCCTGTTAACACTTGAAATAATCCAGTTCCATTCGTAGAGCCGGGATAATCGCGGTGTTTTAATAGTAACTCTGTCAGCTCACCGTTATATTTAGCTGAGGTATTGCTTAAATGTTGCTCAATATAAATCACCTCTTCCAAGCGATCGAATTGACCATCTACCTCCAACACAGAAACACTATGTCCGTAGTAAGCATCGGGACCGTAGTGCATCCGAATGCCGGGGTAAGAGCAGGTTAGCTTGCGTCCACAGGGTATCCAGTCAATCGTGGAGCCTTCATCAAACAGATAAGAGGGTTCAAAGCCAGCCACTTCATCGCGCTGAATCATTTGCACTCTAAGCACCTTCCGCTCTTGATCATTTTTAATCAACTGAGTCGGCAGCACTTGAATCACCACATCTGCAAACTCTTTCTGAGGATCAATGTAGGCAGTGAAATCAGGACGACGCGAATTAATAGCAGCTAGTACATCCTCGTAGGTATGACCTCTCTCAGACATATCGCGCTGAATCTTCCAGGCAATTTTTACCTCATCGCTAATGTCGAGGTAGACACTGAAGTCTAATAAACCCCGCACACGCTCGTCATATAAAGGGTGAAGCCCTTCGATCACAACAATATGATTTGGTTCAACCATTTCAGGTGCATCAAGGCAACCAGTCTCATGATTATAAATAGGCTTGTTAATAGACTTGCCGTTCTTTAAATCTTTAATTTGCTCATACATCAAATCAAAGTTGTTAGCTTTGGGGTTCAAAGCAGTGATGCCGGTTTGCTTACGCTGCACTCGATCCAGACTGTGGTAATCGTCTAAGCAGATCACCGTGATGAACTCTTCCCCAAATAGGTCTGCTAATCGGCGCAAAAAAGTGGACTTTCCACAGCCTGAATCTCCGGCAACGCCAATCATTACCACGCGGTCTGGCTTACTGGTCATAGTTTCCTCTAACAAAAGGGTTATCTACTAAGGACTCGTCTAACGCAAAATTTGCAAGTTAGCGCGACTCTCGTTATCTAAAAAATGCGATCGCTCATTGTAAAGATCTAACGCACCATTCATCGCCTTCAGATCAAACGCTTTAATGCGAAGCTCAATCGCAACCATACAAGCAAGCACCCATGTCCAGCCAGCCAGATGCGCATCTTTTGGGCAAATCTTTTTGACGATTAAGTATTTAATACTACCGTTAAGTTTATCTTACCAAAATGGGATCACGCCTACAACACTACTTATTCAAAAATTCATAGCTAAATCCTACTTTTTATGGGAGTTGTCATCCAATGAGCTTTAAAACTCATCTAGAATTCATCAATACTCTTAAAAGACCCATGGTACGGTAAGGGGGGCATTTTTAAGATTAAAGTTCACGAGTCGGCACTCAAGCGTTTTTGCTTAAATGTTTATAGAGTGGATCGCGCTTCAAAGTTAGGTGATATTTACCCTGATGCTTTTGCAAATCGTAGGGCGATCGCCAGCATTAGTTAAAAACGGCATATTACAGCACAATGATCAGTTAGGTGAATCGGAGATCCAGGCAAAATGCACAATTCAAGCGCAGTAGGCGCAGCGGCAAATACTCAATTTGGAAGTCGCATGTATCGATATGAAATAACGGGTCTACGTCAGAATCAAGAAACTGACAAGGCAAACTACGCAATTCGTCAAAGTGGCAGTACATTCCTGACGGTTCCTTACAGCCGAATGAATGAAGTCATGCAGCGAATCACCCGTATGGGCGGCAAAATCGTTAGCATTCAACCCGTTAACGAGTTGAATGAAGGCAATGGAAACGTTACTCCAGAACAGAAAAAAAGCGAGATAACCAGCGAAACTGGTGAGGGCAATCCCACATCCGCAAATGAGAGTAAGCCCATGATTCAAGCGAAAGCTGCGAAAAAGGACATTCCAGTTAATATCTATCGTCCGAATGCTCCTTTTATTGGTAAATGCATTTCCAATGAACCTTTGGTTGAAGAAGGTGGCATTGGCATCTGTCAGCACGTTAAATTCGACATTTCTGGCGGTGATCTCCAATATCTTGAAGGACAAAGCATCGGGATTATTCCTCCGGGTACCGATAAGAACGGCAAACCTGAAAAATTGAGGCTTTATTCCATTGGCTCAACCCGTCACGGAGATGATTTAGACAACAAGACGGTTTCTTTGTGTGTTCGTCAGCTTGAGTACAAGCATCCTGAAACTAGCGAAACCGTGTATGGAGTTTGCTCAACTCACATTTGCAATATGAAGCCGGGGGATGAGGTCAAGATTAGTGGACCAACGGGTAAGGAAATGTTGTTGCCCGACGATCCTGATACCAACATCATCATGTTGGCAACGGGCACCGGAATTGCGCCTTTCCGTGCCTATTTATGGCGCATGTTTAAAGAGGGCGAGCGTTCTCTCAATCCTGAGTATCAGTTTAAGGGACTTGCTTGGTTGATTTTTGGAGTGGCTACCACTCCAAATGTGCTTTACAAGCAAGAACTTGAGGAGATGCAGGAAAAGTATCCTGATAATTTCCGTTTGACCTATGCCATTAGCCGAGAGCAGAAAAATCCTGAAGGCGGCAGAATGTACATTCAGCATCGAGTGGCAGAACACGCTGAGGAAATTTGGGAAAAGCTAAAAAGTCCTAAAACCCACGTTTATATGTGTGGTTTAAAGGGAATGGAGGATGGAATTGATGAGGCTCTTGGGGTAGTTGCGTCCAAGAATGGAGTGGAACTGAAAGAGTATCAGCGTCAACTGAAGAAAGAAGGTCGTTGGCATGTAGAAACTTACTAGGTTTCTATATTTTTTCCAATATCAATAAATGCCCTGGTGGATGTTTGAACTCCGGGGCATTTATTTTGGCTTTCAAGCAAGCGGTTTTATCGCTCGCTATTTTTCGCTCACCAATACTCCGAGTTCCCGTTGAATCGGCACCACGTTTAAAGTGTCGGTTTGCGAACAGTATTTCAGGTCATCATGGCACTCTAAGCGCAAAAGCCGTTGTCCGTGACTGGCATGATGCAAAAGATCGAGTAAAGAATCTTGCCACTGCTGATATAGGCTAACGGCTCCAATGACCTCATCATTACCAGCCAGTTTGTCTAAGGAACAATTGAGCGCAGATTGTAAGCTGTAGGCGATCGCGCCCGCACAGACCGTATCTTCCAGCGAAAAACTGCCTTCCCAACCCGAAGCCACAATCCACACGGTTTCTGGCTGATGATCCAATAAATATTGGACGATCGCTTGGCGATTAATTAAAGCTGCTGCCAACACAATCGGAGCAGATTCCACTTGTTGCAGAGCGCGGGTGCCATTGGTGGTGCTGATAAACAAACGACGACCCGCCACTCGTTCGGGGGTGCAGGCAAGCGGAGAGTTACCAAAATCAAAGCCTTCCACCATTGCGCCGCCCCGTTCTCCTGCCCGAATCCGCTTGTCGGGTGCCCAGCGATCGCTCGTTTCTAAAAGCTTATCCAAATTACTAAACACTTGAACGGCTTCTGCTCCCGCTGCTAAAGCGGTCACCATCGTGCTGGTGGCTCTCAACACATCAACTGCGATCGCGCAATCCGCATCCGTTTTAGTCGGAGCCAGTTCAGGCGTGTGAAAAATTGATAGCTTCATAGATAAGAAGGTCGTTGAGATAGTAGTTAAGCGATAAAAAAGCTCTCAGGGCAAAGCTGCAAATACTTAGAATACAGCACCGATGAGAGCTAAAACGAAAGCTTATCCCAGTGACCCATACGAACTGTAATGAGAAAAACTCCAAGGTATTCAATGGTTCAGGTCGCTGTTTCAGATTGGGCGATCGCTAAGCCGCTTCTAGATCTCAATCTTCACTGCTTTTTGACGATTACGCCGCAACGCGCTCAGACTTAGAAAAGCACCTGCGACAAACAATCCCGCCACCGCTGGGGGTTCCGGCACCGCCTGAGAACTGCTGATGGTTTCAAAAGCAAACTCGCCAATGAAAGCATGAGTTGCAGTCGTGGGGTGAATATCATCCCAAAATACATATTCATCAGGATTTTCACACACTGTAGGAATCACACCAGGATTGAGCAACGGCGGTGGAAAGATGCAGCTTTGAGTGGTGTTAGTAAACCCATACTTGGCTGGATTGGTCAAAGTATCGTTGAACAAAGCGTTGATATCTAGCGGAATCAGGTTCACGCCACTAGCGCTTAAGGTCGGACTCAACAGACTGAGCGTTTGAGCCAGAAAGGAATTGTGTGCGCCGCTGAGCGTAGTCAGACCCGCAGAGGCGGGAGGATTACCGATCGCTCCAGGCAGTTTGCCTAAATCTGGCAGATTCGCCACCAAAATATTTTTCGCGCCTACGCCTGCCAAAGATTGAATTGCCGTGGATAAGTTGCTGACTGGAATGGCTGGGTTCTGCTGTCCCCCGCCGAGGTAATCATTTGCGCCTGACCAAACGATGTACAAAGCAGCCGGATCAGCAACCGGATTCAATGTCGTGAACAGATTCACTTCTTGTTGTAAACCAGGAATACCTCCAGGAAGGGTAGTATTTAAGGTTCCGGTGGTGGCTCCCGCAAACGCAAAGTTAGTCTGCGGAGTATAGGTCAAATTCAGCTTGGGAGCCAAGTATTCCACCCACAAAGGACCGTTAGAAAATCGTCCATTAAAGTAAGGCGGCGATGGTATGAGATTGCCAGTTGCTTGATAGAACTTACCAGTATCAGAGAGGCTATCGCCAAACACATACAAATTGGTAAACCCAACCGCTTCGGCAGCCATGGGGGAAAGAGCAACCAACGTGATGGGCAAGGAGGCTGCGATCGCAGCCCCATACAGTTGAGAAACAAAAAATTGTAATCGCATGATAGTTCCAAACCTTTACCAGGAGAATATAAAGCTATCGCTAAAAATTCGTCAGATCTAGCAAAGATCTAGCATTTAAAGTTTTAGCGTTTAGGTATATTCAACTAACTTTATATAATCTTTATTAAAGCGACTGAATGTATTTCCGTATTCTTGCAGAGATTCAGGCTTCACCGATTTCGCACGGAGAGCGGTAGTTTAGACGGCAGAATATTAACGCGATTGTCTGACAACTTCAGCGTTTTCAGTGCAGAACCTGTTTGTTTGACGGCAATACTCGGTGCGATTTCTGGGAAGGATCGGCGTGGCAGAGTCGCAGGTCGTTGTTTTGTGCCCGGTTGATGTAGCCCTTCTAAATGGACGATTCCTGGTATTGTTGCGGCGATCGTTAAATTTGCGAACGGCTGAGTAGTTGCCACCTGCATGGTTCCCGTCTCAAATGCCGTGGCTGATGGAATTGGGGTGGTTTTCGGCAATTCTGTTAAAGCAGCGATCGCCTGGAACTTAACGGACTGAGGCGCTTCCGGCACTATTGGGGCAAGCAGCAGTGGATCAAACTGAGCCGCGAGAAAGTCATTCACGAAGGGAGATAACCAGCCGAATTCTGGTACGGCAGCTTGGGGAAGCAAGGTGAACGGGAGCAATAGCTCCCTTGCATATACGGAGGTCGGCTGGATCACACTAGAGAGCAGATTTTCATCAAGTTGGGCTGTCCACATTGGAGACGTAGCCGAAATGTCTACTATTCCAGAAGCCGACAGGTTTAGGCGATCGCCTGAGCCTTTTGCCATGCGTTGGGTATTTTGGCTCTGAGCCACGGCGATCGCCTGCTTAAACACCTCCGCTGGATCAATCGCACTCCAACCTTGAGCCGTTTGCTGCAAAAACTCAAAGTGTAAATGAGGACCCGTCGAAGAACCCGTGCTGCCTACCTGACCAATCAATTGTCCCTGCTTTACCCACTCTCCCGGTTTCACAAATAACTGCGACATGTGGGCGTAAAGCGTTTGCTGCATTGCGTTGTGCTGCACAATCACCGTTAGCCCATAGCCCCCATACATATCAGCCAGATAAATCCGACCACTTTTTGCGGCGACGACTGGGCTGCCATAGGCTGCACCCAAATCAATGCCGCGATGAAATCGAGCATCTCCAGTAATGGGATGAGTCCGCCAACCGAAGGCAGAGGTAATCTCTGTAGGAATGGTCAGCGGCAGAATTAAATTCAAGCCTGTTTTGCCTAGCAGTTGACTAATTGGCAACTGGAGAGCAGGTTGACTAGACGGAATTAGCGCTTGGGTAAAGTAGCCAACGGGAGGAGGCGTATATCCTGCCGATACGCCTAATGAAGAAACGCGTGCGGGTGATTGGGCTAAACCGGATGGTTGATTGGTTTTTGTGGTTTTGGCGATCGCGACGGCTGGTAATTTTCCAGTTTTTGCCACTTGTTTTGTGCCCAACTTACGCAACAAAGCCGCCCGAATTTGAGCGGATAAAGGCTGCTTGTTAATGGCATGACGAGCTTTCTCATACTCACCCGATTCGCCATATTTTGCCGATTCTTGTGCGGCTTCCTGGGCTTGCTGTGCTTGCTGTTGGGCGCGTGCCTTACTAGTAATCTCTAATAGTGCTTGCTCCACTTCCTGCCGTCGTTGGCTTTTTGCCGTCTCTGTTGAACTAGTCCTAGAATTTGCAGGTGCAACCTCCTTGGCGGTGGGTGCAGATGGCTCAGGGGCAGGAGTCAGTTCGGGTTCTGGAGCCAGTTTAACGGCTGGTGCAGACGGTGGTGTTTGAGACGATGATCGCGTTGACAGTGATTCTGGAGAAGCCAAGTTTGGCTGAGTTAAAGCCGTAGGAGCAAGGCGCAGTGGGGCGACATCAACTTGCTGAGGCTGTTGGTGGACAACAGGTTGGGATGGAGCGGGCTGCTCAGAAAACAAAGGAGAGCCTCCTAACGGCTAAGGATAGGGTACAGATCAAACAGGTCACGCAGTTTAGAATAAACCTTTATTAGTTTCCTGATCTAAAGTAAGGTATCCGGGAAAATTATTGCAAGAGAGTATAGGGACTTCATGAAGTTTTGCTTTGATATTGTCACGATACGGATCGCGCTATTTTCATAAAGCTTTATCTTTTGGGAGTGACTTTAGAGGTTTGTCGTATTCAATTTGCCCGTAGTCGAGCTTGATGATGCGATCGGCGAGATGAAAATAATGGTCATCATGGCTGATGCAGAGAATGGTTCTGCCTTGTTCTCGCAGTTGGGGCAACAGTTCGGTATAGAACACATCTTTAAACACAGGATCTTGATCGGCTGCCCATTCATCAAATAGGAAGATGGGGCGCTGTTCTAGATAGGCAGTGAGCAAGGTTAATCGCTTACGCTGTCCTTGGGAAAGTGCGGTCGTAGAAAGGTTGCCGTTTTTTACATTCACTTTATGATCCAGCTTTAAGCGTCGCAGATAGTCGTGGGCTTCAGCATCTAGGTCAGAGCGATCGAGTCCTAATAGGCGATCGAACAAAAAGAAATCGGCAAACACCACAGCAAAATGCTGCCGATACCATTCACGATTGTGATCATCAATCCGTTGACCATCAAAGCTAATTTCGCCGGATTGAGGCACATATAGCCCCAGCAACAGCTTTGCCAAAGTGGATTTACCGCTGCCGTTACCACCGACAATAAACACCAATTCTCCTGGATGAAGCGTTAAATCAATTGGTCCTACGCCAAAACTACTATCTTCTTGTTCAGTCTGGTAAGCGTGGGTTACGCCTTGTAACCGGAGTTCCTTCCACTGCTGCTGAATGAGATCGGGGGTGGAAGTGGCTTCCGCCCAATCTGCCAGGGAAATGTCTAGCGCTTCAATTTTCTTCAGTGCAATCCCAGCACGGCTGATCACCGGCAAGGAATTGACCAGTGCATCCATGGGCAGCATTAAATAAGTAAAGGTCAACACGTAGCCTGCCAAGGTTTGAGGGCTAATAATCATTAAGTTGGGCAAGGCAAACAGAACAAAGCCGATCGCAAAGAAAAAAATCAGCTTGCCCCAGCTAGAGGTCATGGCAAATAGGGTCAGCCCTTTAACGCTGTTACGACGAAAGACAGCAGCAGATTGCTGCAAATCTTCCTGAAGAAATGCCTGTCGTCTGCGGTAGTGCAGTTTGAGTTCTTTAGTGCCATCAGTCACGGTGCGAAAGTGCTTGAACAGAGAATCTTGTTCGTCTCGCGCTCGTTCTAGCCAGGTTTCCCCCCGCTTTAGCAACCACTGACAGCTTCCCAACGCGACGATAGTTAACAGGCAAACCAGCAAAAACACTTGCCAGGAAAGCCAGATAATGTAAGCAAGCCCACCCACTACGATCGCAATATCGATGCATAAAAAGGGCATCAGCCGCACAGCATCGGAAACGGATTGGACATCATCGGTGAGAGTCGCAAGCAATCGGGCGTTTCCCAGTTTTTCTAACTGTGCCAGTTCGGTTGCCAAAATTTGGCGACAGAGACTCAGCCGAAGCTGAAATACGGCTTGTTGTGCCAGCCGAATTAACATTACTTGGGAAACAATGCTGGAGGTTAAGGCAACCGCTGCTAAACCCACAAAGGCGATCGCCAGGATGTCCACCGATTCTGTAATTTCCCGGCTCAGGGATCGGCTGATCAGCGCAATCAATGCAGCACTGCTGCCCCCGCTTAGAAACCCGGTCAAAATTGCGATCGCCACCATTTTCCAAGACGATCGCATCAAAAAAACCATCAAGCTCATTTCGTTCCAGCCAATCTTTTCACCTGGATACTCCTATTCCAACTGAAACTCTTCAAATATGGGCTTTCCATAAACTGCATTGCGGTCAACTGCCGATAAAATCTTATGATTCGCCCGGTCTGACCGTAAGCATTGGCAAACTAAAGCCGCCACATCCGCCCGATGAATCACACCAGCTACTAAAGGATTTTCGGTCAAAATACCTTGCCCAGTCGCAGGCGGATCGGATTTTAACCCACCCGGTCGAATAATAGTGTAGGGTAAGCCACTGGCAATCAGGTGATTTTCTGCCTGTTCTTTTTCTGCCAGCACAGAACCGAGAGTTTCTAAGGCTTGTAGTGGCAATGCCGGAGAACTATTGCCGCTGCCAATGGAGGTAATCAGCAAAAACTTTTTGGCTCCAGCTTTTACGGCGGCATCAATCAAATTTCTGTTGCCTTTAAAGTCGGCGCGTTCTCCATCGGTGGGCTTACCGCCAAGGGTGCTAATGACGGCAGAGATTGGTTCGCCACTTATAGCCTGTTCGACCTCTGCCACGTTGAGAGCATCGCCAATCACGACTTCAATGCCCAACGCTTCTAAGTCATCGCGGACACTCGGAGAGCGCACCATTGCCTTGACTTTAATCTTCTGTTTCGTCAAACACTTGGCAATTTCTCGTCCAACTCCGCGACTTGCGCCTGCCAAAAAAATAGTATCTGTCATAAGATGTGTGCGTCCTAATCAGCCTTAATCTAGTATGGCGGGTCAACTACACTGTCCTTCTGTTTTAGCAGGTAACCGCAAAACAGAGAGGCTCGGCTAATCATCTAGAAATCCTAACTGGCAAGACAAGCGATCCATGCTGTAAGCTTGCAGTAACGCATGGGCAGCTTTTTGCAGTACTGGCTTGTGAAACGAATTTGCATGGATGCAGTCTATTTATGGTTTGGGCTAGTTAGCGGCGCGATCGCGACATTGATTGGGCAAAGCGCGATCGCGGTGGACTCCCCCCAGTTGCCGCCAGTGCCCCTAACGTCTACTTCCTTGCTGCCCGATTTAAACCCGCTGGATGTCAAATTATTAAAACCGGGGGCAATCCCTGCTGGCGTGGTTACGGCTCAAACCATTTCATTAACGCGATTAATGCTGCCAAGCCTGTGGTGGACTCAATCACAGGTTGCTAACAATCCCCAATTTAGCAATAAACTGCTAGAAAATTGGATTGCTTATCCCGGATATAGTCAAGATCCAGGTCGGGTCGATTTGGTCGTCAATCGCCAGTTGTGGAGCTTACTAGATTATTTGCAGCGCTATGAATTTGTGAATCGGTTCAGCGCGATCGCCCGTGGATATGGCTATAACATTCGCGTGTTTGACAATCAAGCCCGGTTTGCAGGCGCATACACCTGCGATTTTAGTCAGGTTGATGTCGCCAAGCTTCACTCTGTGCCCTATTTCTCCAGCGCAAATCAGCTTTCCTCCACACTCGATTTTTATACCAGAAACACGATCGCCGATCGCGTAATTTGCAAGATGCTGATTGATTCTGCTCTAAGAGCCTATCCGAAAAGTCAGTAAGAGTTAGATTAAATCCTATGTTGATATAAAA
>QBMH01000043.1 GCA_003249025.1 Leptolyngbya sp.
GAAAGCTTTAGCCGCATAAGTAAGGGTATCTAAACTTATGCCCTAGACTACTAGTGCAATCAAGGCTTTTTCACGAGTCGATAGAGCGCCTTCTACAAAAACGGCTCCATAATAGGCAAAAAATTTCTCTGCAAGTTCGGGGTTCCCTTCTGCAATGGTGCCAAAGTTGGGAAGATGGTTGGGGTTGTAATAGGACGACATAGGACAATAGAAGGGAAAGGGTAGGGGATAAATTTCGTGCTTTTCTCGTAGACTGAAATTGTCTTGAATGTTGTTTAGTTCGCTACAGATTATGACGCTTTCATCGATCGCCTCTTCTCAATCTACAGGGTCTACTGCACTAATTGAACTAGCCAAAAAAACTCGCACCAGTGCATTGCAGTTAGGAATGCTGTCCGCAGAGACGCGCAATCGAGCGCTAGAGGCGATCGCCCAATCTCTTGAGGCAGCAACACCCGAAATTTTAGCGGCGAATGTAGTGGATTGTGAAGGGGCACGGGCAGAGGGGATTTCTGCGGCGCTGTATGCCCGTCTGAAATTGAATGACAACAAGCTGAAAGAGGCCATCGCCGGGGTTCGTGGTCTAGCAAAACTACCTGACCCGCTGGCGATCGTGCAATTGCACCGAGAACTGGATACGGGGCTAGTTTTGCAGCGAATTACCTGTCCTTTAGGCGTACTCGGCGTAATTTTTGAAGCACGTCCTGATGCGGTGGTGCAAATTTCTAGTCTGGCGGTAAAGTCGGGCAATGGCGTGATTTTGAAAGGCGGCAAGGAGGCAATTCATTCCTGCGCGGCATTAGTCAATGCTATTCATCAGGGATTGCAGCAAGTAGGAATTGATCCTGCAATAGTACAACTTTTGACCACGCGGGAAGAAACGTTGCAGTTATTAAAACTTGAACAATCCGTCGATCTGATTATTCCGAGAGGTTCTAACTCGTTTGTGCAATTTGTCCAAGACAACACGCGCATTCCGGTATTGGGTCATGCCGACGGAATTTGCCATTTGTACGTAGACCAATCGGCAGATATTCAAAAAGCAATTAAGATCGCGATCGACTCCAAAACTCAATACCCGGCTGCTTGTAACGCGATCGAGACGCTGTTAGTGCATCAGGAGATCGCGCCTGATTTCTTACTGGAAGCAGCGACATCGTTTCAAAGTAAGCAGGTGGAATTACGGGGCGATCAAGAGACGTTGAAGATTTTAAACATCCAGCCTGCCACAGAAGCAGATTGGTCAACCGAATATAGCGATCTGATTTTGGCAATCAAAATTGTGGATTCTTTGGAAGCTGCGATTGCTCACATCACCACCTATGGATCGCGCCATACAGAGGCGATCGTCACGGAAGATGCTCAGACTGCGACATCGTTTATGGCGCAAGTAGATGCGGCTGGAGTCTATCACAATTGCTCGACCCGCTTTGCCGATGGCTTTCGCTATGGCTTTGGGGCAGAAGTGGGCATTAGTACGCAAAAAATGCCGCCCCGTGGTCCCGTTGGACTAGAAGGATTGGTGACCTATAAATATCAACTCGTTGGCAATGGTCACATTGTGGCAACCTACACGGGCGATCGCGCTAAGTCTTTTATTCACAAAGAGTTGTTCTAACCCTGCCATTTAACTTCGCATAACCCTCACAATTCATTGAACTCCTTGAATTGTGTAAAACCACGATGTCATCAAGACTCCATTTTATTTGTGTAATAAATGATACCGTATAAACACTGTTTCACCGTAAATTTTCTATGAATACGCTAGTGATTTTAGGTGTGAGTAGGTAGAGTTTAAAGCGAAGGTTTTTTGAATGCAGTACATCTGGCTAAAAAGAGAGTAGCGCTAAGTGGCTTTTGCACTCAGCCTTTCACCCTCATCATTTGCCGTGGCAATGGACAACTTAAAAACTGGCAGCTATCCACCTAAGTTCTAGAAAGATGACGTTAATGTTTGTACAGCTACGGTTCAGTGCCTTCGGGTCTCTACCAATGAGCAAGTGTCTACCATGGTTCCCTGTTAATAATTATCTTCAGGCGACGTACTGTTCCATACCCTTTATATGTTAGACCAAGCGATCGCTGATCCACATTGAGTTAACTTGCGATGTTGCGGGAATACTCTATAAATGTCGAAAACCCCATGATGCTATTTCAGCATCCGCAAAAAAATTCCTGAAAATCTGTCGTCAATGGAGCCATTGACGTGTCTCTTATTACTTAGAGCAAACGCCGTTATTTGCTCAGGTTTGCTAGCGGTAACATCAATCAACTCAAGCCTCATGTTCTTTGGTTTCAGTGCCCCTCGCTGAAACATTTCTACCTAACAGAACACCTAGGCAATCTGCTTGCCAAAATCGGCACCTGCCGCTTATTTGTGTGCAGCTTCGCATTGAGGATAGATGCGATCGCGCACTCAATCGCCATGCCTTGATCAAAGGCTATCAATCTCACAGGGATGCCATCTACCGAATGCAAACTCTCATTAGCATTTGGAGAATAACTGATGCCCAGCAATACCAATGTCCTCGATCCGAGTGCAGGTCTTTCGCTTGTCCCCTCAGGTTCAACATCAACTGCAAACGGTGGTCTAACCACTGACCTCACCCCACAGTTTCTCAATAGCAGCAGTTCTATTGCTCCAACTGGAACTGTCAGTTATCTCAGTGACCTCAATTCGACATCAGCCACCAATGGCTGGGGTGTATTTGAGAAAGACAAAAGTAACGGTGAACAAGGAGCTACTGATGGTAAAACCCTAACTCTCAATGGGGTTACCTACGCTAAAGGCTTAGGAGTTCATGCTGGTTCCGAAATCGTTTATAACCTGGGTGGCAAATACACTAAATTCTCTTCCAACATTGGCGTAGATGATGAGGTCGGCAATGCAGGCTCAGTGGTCTTTCAGGTATTTGTTGATGGCATTCAACTCTTCACCAGTAGCAAGATGACAGGTGCAACTGCGACTCAGTTGGTGAATTTAGATGTCATAGGCAAACAAAGTCTAAAGCTAATTGTTACTAATAGCGGTGATGGTAATAGCTTTGATCACGCTGATTGGGCAGATGCAAAACTTACCTCAGGTGGCACACCACTTGATACTACCGCTCCCACAGCAACCTTAACTGCTACTGCACTCAATAGTACCCGTACCACTCCCTATGTTTTCACTGTCACCTATGCCGATGCCACGGCAGTCAATCTGAGTACAATTAACGGCACGACCGCAGCTAGCGATATTCAAGTCACTGGAGTACACGGCTTTAGTCAATTGGCAACCCTAGTTGGTGTGCCCACTCCAAATGTCAACAGTTCATCACTCACCGCCACTTATCAAATTACGGCTCCTGATGGCGTTTGGGATGTAAATGATAACAGCACTTACACAGCCACTCTACTAGCTGGGCAAGTTAGCGACACGCTGGGTAATGCCACAGCATCCAACATAATTTTAGGAACATTTCAGGTTTTGGTTCCAACTGGAAATCCAACTGGAACTGTCAGTTATCTCAGTGACCTCAATTCGACATCAGCCACCAATGGCTGGGGTGTATTTGAGAAAGACAAAAGTAACGGTGAACAAGGAGCTACTGATGGTAAAACCCTAACTCTCAATGGGGTTACCTACGCTAAAGGCTTAGGAGTTCATGCTGGTTCCGAAATCGTTTATAACCTGGGTGGCAAATACACTAAATTCTCTTCCAACATTGGCGTAGATGATGAGGTCGGCAATGCAGGCTCAGTGGTCTTTCAGGTATTTGTTGATGGCATTCAACTCTTCACCAGTAGCAAGATGACAGGTGCAACTGCGACTCAGTTGGTGAATTTAGATGTCATAGGCAAACAAAGTCTAAAGCTAATTGTTACTAATAGCGGTGATGGTAATAGCTTTGATCACGCTGATTGGGCAGATGCAAAACTTACCTCAGGTGGCACACTGCCTGCGCCCGCACCTTTGCCCGTGGCAAACAGTCAGCCCGTGGTTACAGTGCCTGGTTCTTTGGCGATCGCGTCTGGTAACCCCTTGTCCGTTTCTGGCATCAAGGTTGCCGATGCAGACGCAGGCAATGGAGTGCTAACCACAACCCTGAGTACGGTGAATGGTAGCCTTGCTATTGCAAACAACATCAGTAATGGAGTCACCGCCACCAACATCAAAAACAATGGAACGGGTACAGTGACTCTGACCGGAACCCTTCAACAAATTAACAACACCTTAGCGGCAGCCAATGGAGTCCTTTACACGGGCAAGACTGGTTTCATTGGCAATGACACCATCAATGTCACTGTGAATGACAACGGCAATTCTGGCACTGGAGGCGCAAAAACCGATAGCAAGCCCTTTAGCGTCAATATATTTGCAGCCCCTGCCCCAACCGGAACGCGATCGCACGTTGGAACTAACCTGGCAGGCATTGCCGATTGGTCTACAGAAATTCCCTTTGTGGACATGTTCAAAACCTCGCGGGAATGGATCTCTCAGAGCCAGGGTGCCAAGTGGGGTGAGGGCGGCAAGCTGAATCTAACACCCGAAGGCTGGATTGCTTCCTTAGCGCCAGGGCAGTTTGCTGAAACGGTGATGATGACCGGAAAAACTTTTCCCGCCGGTCGATACACCTTGCTCTATGACGGAGAAGGCAAGCTAGATTTTACCTTTAACAACGCTAAAATTGTCAGCCAGTCACCCGGCAAAATGACGGTGGATGTCACCCCAGATGATGCTGGAGTGTTCCTGCGATTGTCGGAGACAAACCCTAGCAATCCTGTTCGCAATATTCGGTTTATCATGCCCGGATTTGAGAACACCTATCAAACTCAGCCCTTTAATCCGGTGTTCTTAGATCGATTGTCAAAATTTGACACGCTCAGATTTATGGATTGGGAAGCGACGAATAACTCCACTTTGACAAACTGGAGCGATCGCAGCACAACGACCAGTGCCACCCAGGCAACGAGTAAAGGCGTGGCGTTGGAATATCTGATCCAACTTGCGAATACGCTCAAAATTGATCCCTGGTTCACGGTGCCAGCCCAGGCAAGCGATGATTATGTGCGAAATTTTGCCACAATGGTGCGTGATCGCCTCGATCCCACGCTCAAAGCCCATGTGGAGTATTCCAACGAAGCCTGGAACGGTATTTTTACCCAATCTAATTATGTCGGACAGCAAGGACTGGCACGCGGCTTAGACAACACCAGTTGGGGAGCTGGGTTGCGCTACTACTCTGAGCGTTCTGTCGAAATCTTCAAGATTTGGGAGAATGTGTTTGGTGCCAGCACTAGCCAACGAGTTGAACGAGCATTCGCTGGACAAGCGGCTAATCCTTGGGTTGGTGAGCAAATTCTAGGTTGGAAAGATGCTTATAAACATGCCGATGCCTATGCGATCGCGCCCTACTTTGACGGGTTCGATGCCGATGGTAATGGTTCGAGCGATATTAACGATGTGAGTCGCGTCAACATCACGATCAACATGACGGCTGACCAAATCATTGATGGAATACTAAGGGAAATTCCCACAGAAATCAAAGCCATGTTTGACAACAATGCTGCTGTTGCCAAACGCTTTGGCATCGATTTAGTGTCTTACGAAGGTGGTGCCCATTTGACTAGCTATCAGTTCCCTGACGACAAAGTGGCAAAAATGACTGATCTATTTACACAAGTCAATCGCAATCCTCGCATGAGAGATGTGTATAAAGCCTACCTGGATCAGTGGCAAGCAAGTGGGGGCAGTGATTTCAACCAGTTCAACGACGTTACGGCTCCCAGCAAGTGGGGCTTCTGGGGCGCACTGGAATATCAAAATCAAAACCCCAGCACTGCTCCCAAATACCTGGGACTCATGGATTTCATCAACGCCAACCCATAAGTTAACTGTTGGCGGTTAGCTGGATAGGAGCCAGTACTCCGTAACGCATCATCTTCCAAGATTGATGTGCTACGGAGTTTTGAGCTTGACATTCGCCAATCGTCATTCGTTCTCCCTAGATGGTTACAGTTTTTTACGGGATGGGTTAAGCTGAATGATCAGGCAGGCTGGTCGTTTTAGCGTTTTATCTCAGAATTATTGATGAATAGCCCGTTTCTTGAGCGTCTTTACCACCCCGATCGCCCCGTTTTAGTGTTTGACGGGGCAATGGGAACCAATTTGCAGGTACAAAACCTGACCGCAGAAGACTTTGGCGGAGCCGAGTATGAGGGCTGTAACGAGTATTTGGTCCACACCAAGCCCGAAGCGGTTGCCAAGGTACATCGCGATTTTCTAGCAGCCGGGGCTGATGTGATTGAAACGGACACGTTCGGTTCAGCTTCAATTGTGCTAGCGGAGTATGACTTGGCGGATCAGGCTTACACTCTCAGCAAAAAAGCGGCAGAACTGGCGAAATTAGTCGCAGCAGAATTTTCCACGCCTGAAAAACCCCGCTTTGTGGCAGGTTCAATCGGTCCCACAACCAAATTGCCGACCTTGGGGCACATTGACTTTGACACGATGAAAGCCTCCTTTAGAGAGCAAGCAGAGGGCTTATGGGATGGTGATGTAGATCTATTTTTGGTGGAAACCTGTCAAGACGTGCTGCAAATTAAAGCGGCATTGAGTGGAATTGAAGAAGTATTTACGGCAAAGGGCGATCGCCGTCCGTTGATGGTTTCCGTCACCATGGAAGTGCAGGGCACCATGTTAGTCGGTTCTGATGTCGCCGCCATGCTGTCTATTTTAGAACCCTTTCCAATCGACATTTTGGGTCTAAACTGCGCCACGGGTCCCGATCTCATGGCAGACCACATCAAATATCTGTCCCAGCATTCGCCCTTTGTGATCTCCTGCATCCCCAACGCAGGCATTCCCGAAAACGTCGGCGGTCATGCTCACTACAAGCTGACCCCAATGGAACTGAGAATGGCGCTGCTGCACTTCGTCGAAGACCTAGGTGTGCAAGTCATCGGCGGTTGCTGCGGCACTCGCCCCGATCATATTCACCAGCTTTCCGAACTATCGAAGACCCTCAAACCTAAAGAGCGACCCATTCGCATTCCCCGCTGGGAGCTAAACGGCAGCGCAGTGAAAGACGATCCCCGTCCTGCGTTTAACTATACGCCTGCTGCTGCTTCCATTTATGCGGCGCAGCCCTACGACCAAGACAATTCCTTTTTGCTGGTGGGTGAGCGGTTGAATGCCAGCGGCTCGAAAAAAGTGCGAGACCTGCTGAATGCGGAAGATTGGGATGGGCTGGTTGCTGTGGCGCGATCGCAGGTGCGCGAAGGTGCCCATGTGCTGGATGTCAACGTGGACTACGTCGGGCGCAATGGCGAGAAGGACATGCATAATTTGGTGTCTCGCCTAGTGACCGATGTCACCCTGCCCTTGATGCTGGATTCCACCGAATGGGAAAAAATGGAAGCCGGATTGAAGGTGGCAGGCGGCAAATGCATTCTCAACTCGACCAACTATGAAGATGGCGAAGAGCGCTTTTTGAAAGTGCTAGAACTAGCAAAAGCCTATGGTGCAGGCGTAGTTGTCGGCACGATCGATGAAGACGGTATGGGGCGCACCGCTGAGAAAAAGTTCCAGATTGCTCAACGCGCCTATCGTCAGGCATTGGAATATGGCATTCCGGCTCACGAAATTTTCTTTGATACGCTGGCGCTGCCCATTTCCACCGGAATTGAAGAAGACCGCGCCAACGGCAAAGCCACGCTTGAATCGATTCGTCTGATTCGGGAAAATCTTCCTGGCTGCCATATTTTGCTGGGTGTATCCAACATTTCCTTTGGGCTGAGTCCGGCAACCCGAATGGTGTTGAACTCGGTGTTTTTGCATGAAGCGGTGCAGGCAGGCATGGATGGGGCGATCGTCAGTGCGGCAAAAATTCTCCCCTTGGCAAAAATCGATCCACACCACCAAGAAGTCTGTCATCACTTAATTCACGATGAGCGCAAGTTTGACGAAAATAATGTTTGTGTTTACGATCCGCTAACCATTCTGACGACGCTATTTGAAGGAGTTTCGGCAAAAGAAGCCCGCTCCAAAGATGTGTTGGCAGATCTGCCGATCGAAGAACGCCTGAAGCGCCACATCATTGACGGTGAGCGGATTGGGCTGGAAGAGGCTTTGGAGATCGCCCTAAAAACCTACAAACCGCTGGATATCATCAATATCTACTTGCTAGACGGCATGAAAGTCGTTGGCGAACTGTTTGGCTCCGGGCAAATGCAGTTGCCGTTTGTCTTGCAATCGGCTGAAACCATGAAGTCAGCCGTTGCCTATCTGGAACCCTTCATGGAAAAAGCTGAAGATGGCAAAGACACTGCCAAAGGCACTTTCCTGATTGCCACCGTCAAAGGCGACGTGCATGACATTGGTAAAAATCTGGTGGACATCATTCTCTCAAATAATGGCTACCGGGTGATTAACCTGGGCATCAAGCAGCCCGTGGACAAGATCATCGAAGCCTACGAGCAGCACAACGCCGACTGTATTGCCATGAGCGGCTTGCTCGTCAAATCTACGGCTTTCATGAAAGAAAACCTGGAGACGTTCAATCAGCGCGGCATTCAAGTGCCTGTAATTCTGGGCGGCGCAGCACTTACGCCCAAGTTTGTCTACGAAGACTGCCAAAACGTCTATGGTGGCAAAGTTATCTATGGCAAAGATGCCTTCTCTGACCTGCACTTTATGGAGAAGCTGATGCCTGCCAAAGCAGCGGGTGAATGGGAAGACAGCAAAGGCTTTTTAGGTGAATTTGTAGAGGGAGAAAACGCCAGGTCCTCGGAAGAGGCAAGAGAAACAGAATCCGTCTCTGTCCCTAGCCCCTTGCCTCTCGCCCCAACTCCTGAAGATACGGTGAGATCGGCAGCGATCGCCCCCGATATTCCCCGCCCCACGCCGCCGTTTTGGGGCACCCAAATCCTCAATTCTGAAGACATCCCCTGGGATGAAATCTTCTGGCATTTAGATTTGCAGGCATTGATCGCCGGACAATGGCAATTCCGCAAGCCGCGAGAGCAATCGAAGGAAGAGTATGATCAGTTTTTGCAAGAAACGGTCTATCCCATTTTGGAACGATGGAAAAACCGAATTGTGGCAGAAAATCTGCTCCAGCCCCAAGTCATTTACGGCTACTTCCCGTGCCAATCGGAAGGCAACTCGGTTCATCTCTATGATCCAGCGATCGCCGAGGTAAACGCATCCCCACTTGTCACCTGGAAGTTTCCCCGCCAAAAATCCCTACGGCGCTACTGCATTGCGGATTTCTTCGCTTCTAAAGAATCGGGACAAATGGATGTTTTTCCGATGCAGGCGGTGACTGCCGGACATAGTGCCACCGAGTTTGCCCAAGCGCTATTCAAAGCCGACAGCTATACCGAATACCTCTATTTTCACGGGCTATCGGTACAAATTGCCGAAGCGCTTTCAGAATGGACTCATGCACGGATTCGGCGCGAGTTAGGCTTTGGGGCGTATGACCCCGACAACATTCGCGATATGTTGGCACAGCGCTATCAAGGATCACGCTATAGCTTCGGCTATCCTGCCTGCCCAGAAATTTCCTATCAGTACAAACAACTGGAACTGCTGGGTACCGATCGCATTGGCATGGTCATGGATGAAAGTGAGCAGCTCTATCCTGAACAATCCACCACTGCGATCGTGGCATATCACCCAGCCGCAAAGTACTTCAGCGCCTAAATAACTGGATAATGGCTGTTAGAATTGTTCATCTAAATTGAGATCGCCGCCTCAATGTGCGACAGTAAAGAGCGATCTTTGCAGTGAATTTTTGCAACTTTTAGGTTGTACCTGTAGAATCATGATTCATTTGCTGATTCGTTTTTAGTAGTCGCAGTTCTGTAGAAGGAAACGTATGCAAAAGCACGCTTTATGGATATCTGGGTCTATTTTTGTTGTCGCTTTAACTGGTTCTCCCGGTTTGGCACAACAGCGACTGTTAGAACCCAGTTCCGCTAATGCTGCAAACCTAAGCAAAGCCAACACTAATGATCCGCTAACTCAAATGCTGCGCGAAGGACGGCGTTTAGCTAACTCTGGCAACGTTCCGGGTGCGCTGGCGGTTTATCGGCAAGCAGCCGATCTAGATAAAGCAAATCCTAAAATTTTTGCGGGGATGGGCTTTTTGTATGCCAGCCAAGGAAATTATGATGCGGCGTTGGGTGCCTATCAGCAGGCGATCGCCCTAGACCCTAAAAATGCCGATTTTCACTATGCGCTGGGCTTCAACCTTGCCAGTTTAGGCAGAAACGATGAGGCTCTCTCTGCCTATCGTCAGGCGATTTTGTTTAATCCTCGTCATGCCAATGCCAACTTAAGTATGGGTGTCATCTTGGCACGTCAAGGTAGATACGACGAGGCGATGAACATTTATCGCCGTGTTATTACCCTTGCACCCAATAACTACAAAGGTTTTGAACTGCTAGGAACTTCGCTGATTCAGTTGAAACGTCCTCAAGAAGCGTTTACGGCTCTGCAACAAGCGGCTCGAATTGCCCCCAAACAGGGAATGGTGCGGGTTCACATCGGCACGGCTTGGTTACAGTTGAATAATTTTGAAAAAGCGATCGCGTCTTTTAACAAAGCAGTGCAACTGGAACCCCAAAATCCCAGCATCCAGCTTCAAATGGGTAAATCGCTGCAAGCCGCGCAGCGTTACGACGAGGCTATGCGCGCCTATCAACGCGCGATCGCCCTTCGTCCTAATTTGTCTGAAGCACAGGAAGGTCTCGGCGATATTTTCTTTGAACAGCGGAATTATTTGACTGCTACCAGTTTCTACCGTCAATACATCGCCTCTGTGCCAAACGATCCCGATGGTCACTATAAGCTAGCCAAGGCGCTGAAAGAATCGGGACGCAAGCAAGAAGCGGTTTACGCCTTAGATCAAGCCCGGAATTTGCTCAGATCTCAAAGCGACCCAGGCGATCGCCTAAGAGATATCGACACTCTGATAAAAGAACTCAGAAAGTAGACAAGCTCAGCGATCGTTGAACATCTAAAACTTAAAACTCATAACTTTCTCCCCTTCTTCTCAGCAGCTTCTCAAGATTGTGAACTAGAGTAAAGATAGAATTTTGAAGTTGAGAGTTTAAACCAATGGGACTTTTTGGATTTGGCAAGAAGTTAAGGCTACCAACCACAACAGAGGCACTATCGGGTCGCACAGAGGAAATGCTCCTCAAAAATCGTCATTTTATTAACGGGAATCCGCTTAAGCCTCCGTTTCCCGATGGGCTGGAAACCGCAATGTTTGGATTGGGTTGTTTCTGGGGAGCTGAACGCAAATTTTGGCAGCAGCCCGGTGTTTTCAGCACCTCAGTGGGCTATGCTGCCGGAATTACGCCCAATCCCACCTACAACGAAGTGTGCAGCGGGATGACAGGACATAACGAAGTAGTTTTGGTGGTCTATGACCCGAAAGTTATTTCCTATGAGCAACTGTTAAAGGTGTTTTGGGAAAGTCATAACCCTACCCAAGGAATGCGCCAAGGAAATGATGCTGGAACACAATATCGTTCCGGCATCTACACCTATTCAAATGAGCAGCACCAGCTAGCAGAAACGACCCGAAAAGCCTACCAACCGATGCTAAGTCAGGCAGGTTACGGGGACATCACAACCGAAATTTTAGATGCGCCACCGTTTTACTACGCTGAAGAGTATCACCAACAGTATCTTGCCAAAAATCCTGGCGGATACTGCGGACTAGGCGGCACCAAAGTTTCTTGTCCTATCGGTGTGGCAGAAGTGGCTGGCTAATCTTTGAGTCGCGCGATCGCTCAATGGATTTTGCGAATCAATCTTTGAGCGATCGCAACCAATATCTACTCATCGCCCCTAGCTTTTTGGCAGTCAGCACAGTTAGGCAATTTGTTTAAACCGTTCATCATTCCCTGTTTGTGGAAACCTCAGACATTGCTGCTTGTTTCTTTTCATAAAACTGAATGGCAACATAGCCAAGGGATTGGAGCAGTGCTGCGTTGCTTGCGATCCCGACCGCTGCTCCCAAAAACGGAATCACTTCGACCACACTAAGTCCGGCTTTGAGAACACTTGAGCCGCCCATAGAAAGCCCCCACAACCCTAAAACCTCGCCACGCCGAGCGGGTTCTTTAAGTGAGAAGCCATAAATGGCTGCAATCCGATACACCATTTTAGCTTGCAAAGCAGTAACAGCCGCAATATCCACTGCTAGCAGCATCAAGGCAAACGGCGGCAGAATGTTGGTGATCAATCCAATTCTGGCGGCTCTAAAGGCACTATCCGCAACAACCCGCTGTGCCAACTGTTGAGGGGTTTCTAATGGATATTGCTGTTGCAGAGCCGTCACGTCTTGCGCGACTGTTTCTGCGTTCACCTGACCTAAAGCTGCCATCAACCAACTAATCCCTGGCAGTTTGGTTGCATACTTGACTAAAGGATTTTCTGCGATCGGAGTGACGATGTTACCAATGGTTTCTGTCCCCTGTTCAACCATTTCTTGAAGGGGAGAGGCGATCGCGGCTTCTATATTACTAGCGGCTGATGCGATCGTTGCCTGAAACTGTTGCATTACTGCCTGAGTTTGCTGCCAATCATTAGTTTCGGGGGTTTTAGTCATTGCACTTATTTACTATCCTAAAAATGTCATCAGCTTGGACGGAATTTCATTGTATTGGAAACTAAAACAGATGCCGTCTATCCCAAGATGGCTAATGAAAAGCCCTGCGATCGCCATTTTTGTTATATATCTTTACGATGCTCTAGCCGATTTTCAGTAGAACGACTATAATCAAGGTGTTAAAGTATGGATGAGAATAAGATCGGCTGTAGTATTTGTGTCTAATATTGACGAGTTTTTCCGTTTTGTATTGACAGGCTTCTCTCCGAAATCTCACTCTCTGCAACCTTCTCGATTTTGGAGACAATATGTCAATTTACGTAGGCAATTTATCTTACGACGTTTCTGAGGCTGACTTGACTGCTGTATTTGCAGAATACGGTTCAGTTAAGCGCGTTCAGCTACCTACTGATCGGGAAACCGGTCGGATGCGTGGCTTTGGATTCGTTGAAATGGGTACCGACGCTGAAGAGCAAGCCGCCATTGATGCACTAGACGGTGCAGAATGGATGGGTCGGGACCTGAAAGTTAACAAAGCGAAACCCCGCGAAGATAGAGGCGGCTCTTTTGGCGGTGGCGGTGGCGGTGGTCGTCGCAGCAATAGCTTCTCTCATAGCTACTAGTTCTCGTAGACTAGCGTAGCAATGAGGCTGTTGAGTGAAAGAGATTATTAGCTTTTCTCTTTTTACTTAATAGCGAAGTTAATTAATGAAAAAGCTCAGGATGTTGATGCCTGAGCTTTTTGTTTGGGCAATATTCTGATATAAACAGTTGTCCTCATGGCAACGGCTTAGATGGTTAAGAAACAACTTTATAAACACGATACTGCTAGCTACGTCATTGAGCATGAAGTTTTTCAACAGAAAGAAGAGGAGTTTAAGCAATGGCAATATAAGATTACTCAGGCAGCTAGTCAATTTGACGGCTATTTAGGAACGACAGTTTGTCCTCCGGTGGAGCATGACAATAAGTGGTATATCATCGTTCAATTTGTCTCTTCCGACAGTCTAGCCAACTGGCTCGAATCAGATATACGCTGCAATCTGGTTGAAATTGGCAAGCAGGTTTTTCTAACCTCCAAAATTACTCACTTCAAAACGGGTCTAGAACGCTGGTTCGTTAAGCAAGAAGCACAGCCTCCTGCCTGGAAACAAATTTTAGCGACTTTGCTGGGGCTTTATCCAACGGTGATGCTGTTGAGCCTGCTGCAAGCTTCTTTGCAGTGGACAAATTCGTGGGCATTGGCGGATGCCATGTTGTTAAGCAATTTCCTCTCTTGCTGCTTGTTGACTTGGTTGGTGATGCCTTTTGTGGCGTGGCTGCTTAAAGCGTGGTTGCAACCCAAAAATCGCAATTTGACGCACATTAATTGGATTGGTGCAGCGCTTGTTCTGACAGCGTTAGTATTGATGCGTTCTATCTTTGCTCACTCAGCTTAGAACTTCATGAATATTGCGTTACCGGATTGGTCATTCTCCCCCGAACAAGCGATCGCGCTTCAGCAAGAACTTCGCAGCCAAGTGATTTTGACGGATCAATTGGGTAAGGTGCGCTCTGTGGCGGGTGTAGATGTGGGCTTTGAAGCGGAGGGCACCATTACTCGTGCTGCTGTTGCTGTATTGAATCCAGACGATTTGCAGGTGCAGGATCGCGCGATCGCTCGTCGCCCCACGACTTTTCCTTATATTCCAGGTTTGCTTTCTTTTCGCGAAATTCCTGCGGTGGTGGATGCTCTGGCAAAGTTAACGATTCTACCCGATCTGATTCTGTGTGATGGTCAGGGAATCACTCACCCGCGTCGTTTGGGGATTGCCTGCCATTTGGGATTAATCATCAATTTGCCCACAATTGGCGTTGCTAAATCTTTATTAGTGGGCAAACATGCGGGTTTAGCAGATGAAAAAGGCAGCTATCAACCGCTGATTCACAAAGGCGAAACAATTGGCGTTGCCTTACGAACTCGTGTTGGCACCAAGCCTGTTTACATTTCTCCGGGGCATCGAATTAGCTTGGACACCGCGATCGCTTATGTCATGCGCTGTACTACCAAATATCGTCTACCCGAAACGACTCGTCATGCTCACAAACTAGCATCAGGACCTGCGATCGATGAGATCGCGGTTTCACCCACTCCCCCCGATCAACTTTCTCTCTTTTGACCAATCATCTAAGCAAGCAGCTATTCGCTAGAGTATTTAAGGTATCTGTAAATTCTCAATTCCTCTCAACTTGTGAATCTTCCTTCTTTTATCTGGCTTTGGCGAATTGCAGCATGGTCAATGGGTTTATCCTGGCTTGCCTATCTGCTGTTGGGAATTTCTGGGCTGTGGATGCGATCGCTGAGGCACAAACAGCAGATCCGCCCGGATTGGCTGCGTCCAGTGCATTTTTTATTAGGGTTAACTCTATCCCTTTTGGTACTGGTGCTATTGGCGATCGGCATTGTTGGCACTTTGGGTGAATATGGCAGGTTAGGTCATTCCGTTCATTTAATATCCGGTTTAGCCGTTGTCTATCTAGTCTTTCTGTCTGCTTGGAGCGCCGTGCAGATTAGTGCAGAGCGCTTGTGGGCAAGGCAATTGCATGTTGGTATCAACGCAGTCTTGCTTATAGGATTTATTGGAGTGTCACTTACAGGTTGGACAGTTGTGCAAAAGTATCTGCCCTGACCGTAGATTTGGGTGTAGGTTGTAAGGAATTGGAATGGGGTAAGCAGGACAGTGAAATTGGCTCAGACCTCGCAGGAAATTCAATCTAGTTCTTTGCCAGAAACTTTTCCAGTAACGTTTCGGCTCTCACCGTTGATTCGAGTGACATTGCTGGGATTGTATGTGGCGTTAACATCACCCTTGCCTTTACTACCACAGACAGACGGAGTAGTTGTTTCTCCCCAATGGCTGTGGTTTGGCATTAGCTTAGGTTTGATCGCGCTGTATGGAGCTTTATCTGAGCGGGTTGTGGTGACTGAAACTGAGATTCAGGTGACCTATCCAGCTTGGATGCCGCGATTTCTACGGAAGGGGTGGGTGCTGCCGTGGGCGGAGGTAAAAGCACTAAAACCTCGGTCTACTGGGCAGGGAGGCATTGTATATTATTTTTTGAGTCAGGCTGGGCAGGCATATCTGCTGCCTATGCGAGTTGCTGGATTCTCGCGATTGGCGCGCGTGGTGCAGGAGCAAACGGGCATTGACACGAGTGATGTGCGCCCATTGTCGCAACCATGGATGTATTTGACGTTGTTGGGGTTGACGGTGCTGTTGCTGCTGGTCGATAGTTGGACAATTTGGACAGCATTGTCGCTCACGGCATGATTTCCCCTGCCCAACCTGCCCAAATTCGCTTAGACCGGGTGAGTTTCGCCCCGCAACTGTTCAAATCTGCCAAACTAACACGGAGGAAACAATCTAGCCTGCCTGCTTATTATTCGCTACGGGATGTGTCGTTTGAGGTTTTTCAGGGTGATCGCATTGCCATTGTGGGTGCCGCTGGAGCAGGCAAAACGACTTTGTTGCGACTGCTGAACCACCTGATTTCTCCAACTCAGGGATCGCTTTATTTCAACGATCGCCCTTACACTCAAATTCCACCCGTTTCCCTGAGACAACAAATTCTCTTGCTGCCCCAAGAATCTAAGCTGCTGGGGATGACCGTACAAGAGGCATTCGCCTATCCGCTAAAACTGCGGAGCGTTTCGCCGCTAGCGATCGCAGCACGAGTCAGCGAATGGCGCGATCGTCTCCAAATTCCGTCTGAGTGGCTTTCCCGAACCGAACAGCAACTATCCCTTGGGCAACGACAATGGGTGGCGATCGCCCGTGCGCTGATTGCTCAACCTAAAATTCTTTTGCTTGATGAACCCACTGTCTCCTTGGATATCAGTCAGCGTCAGCAGTTTTTCGCCGCCTTTAAGCAATCTGGATATGCACCAACGGTTTTAATGGTCACACATCAACTTGATCTTGCTCAAACTTGGTGTACCCGTGTTTTACACTTCCAGCAAGGGCAGTTAATCACCGATCAACGGGCGAATGCGATCAACTGGCAGACCCTTGAGTCAGCCTTGCAGCAAGCTGCGATCGCGCAGGAAGAAGAATGGGCGTGAGAAGTCAAAAATCCAGAAAATGAAAAAGGCTCTCCAAATAGGAGAGCCACCGCTCGATTAAGGGATTAGAAACAGAACCTTGCCACTTTAGAAGCTATTGCTACTCATATTAACCTAAGCGACAGAGTAGCTGAACCGAACGCATAGAAGCTTCCAGCAATGTTAGAAACTTAAATAAAACCGCTTAGACGGCTTCCTGGTTCTTTTCGCTCGTGCGGATGCGAATGATTTGATCGACTGGAGTCACAAAGATTTTGCCATCGCCGATTTCACCCGTCCGAGCCGCCACAATAATCTTATCGATTACCATGTCAACCTGTTCATCTTCAACCACAATTTCAACCTTGAGCTTTTGCAAAAACTCAACGGTATATTCTGAGCCGCGATAGCGCTCAGTTTGTCCCTTTTGACGACCAAAGCCTCTCACTTCAGAAACCGTCATGCCGACAATGCCTGCATTGACGAGTGCAATTTTCACTTCATCAAGCTTAAACGGGCGAATAATAGCCTCGACTTTTTTCAACTCCTTCACTCCTTATTTTTATGGGCTGCTTTGTTATTTAGCATGTCACTTTCTATCACCGTCCAGAGCAAATATTTTGTAACAAGAAGTACAATTTGCCGTCTGGCGATCGCCCACGTTATCAAATACCTGCCTAATCGCTAAATCTTAAAGCTATTTCAAGCGTTCCATAGAGTATGGAGATAGAGATTCTAACGGGAAGGCAACAATGGACGCACAATCAAAAATCCGGTGCCAAACGCCGTCACAATAATCATGCAAATCACCAAAACTAGCCACCAAGCACCGATTTCTTTTGCTTCCACTTGAGCAGTCAAATGAGGCTGGCTCGTTTGCTCCGTAAAACGCTTACCAGGAAAGCTAGGGAACTGCTTCAGAGTCTTTTTGGTAGTTACAGCAGCCGACTGATTTAACTGAATGGGTTGTACCGGAGTTACAGTAGTAGATGGCATCTCGGCGATCGGGCTTGAAAAATCCTCTGCGGCTGGAGTGCCTGCGATTAGATTCATATCCGCAAGCTGACGAAGATAGAGGGCTGACTGAACTACCCGCTCAATTTCTAGCCGCAACTGCTGGTTTCTTTGAACCAGATCATCATTTTGAACTTTAACGGAATCTAGAGAAGTTCGAGTCAATTGCAATTCACTTGCGACTTCGCGATAGACCGAAATCGGAACCGACGGACTATGCGTCACTTCTGGTCTTGGAACGATCGCAGATGCTTTGGCAGGGTGCATCATCGGTTTAGTATTGACATTAGAGGTCATAGGAAAGAAGTGTTTGTGGATACAGCAAAAAATGATTGCCCACACGATAAACCCAAACTCAAAAAGTGACCGTTTTTCTTGAAAGAAGCTCTAAGTTTTGAGCGAGGAATGAAAGTTTCGGATTTTGGGAAGTTTAAAATATAGAATCCTCCGACTCCTGATCCCTAGTTCCTAAACCCTGACCTCTTTAAAATAAAGTTTGGGCGATCGCCCACGTTTATCCTCAAATGTCTAAATCACAATCATGAGTCAATTTTCTACCGAGTCGATGATCCCATCTGAGTCTGAGTTATCCAGTGAATCTCTCAGCCAAGCTCCCGAAGCAAAGTATGGGGAGCGATTGATTGAGTCAGGGCAACTGATTACCTTTCCAAATCCACGCATTGGCAGACGCTACGAGGTTCAGATTATATTGCCCGAATTCACCTGCAAGTGTCCTTTTTCGGGCTATCCCGATTTTGCAACGATTTACCTCACTTACGTTCCGAACCAAAAGGTGGTGGAGTTGAAGGCAATTAAGTTGTACATCAATAGCTACCGCGATCGCTATATTTCCCACGAAGAGTCTATTAATCAAATTTTGGATGATTTTGTCGCCGCTTGTGACCCTCTAGAGGTCAAAATCAAAGGCGATTATAATCCACGCGGAAATGTGCATACGGTGATTGAAGTAGAGCATCATCACCCATCGGCTCAAGCATAATTTGAGCGGATAAAGATAGGACGTGTGCTGTTGATAACGGCAAAGGTTGGGAATACTAGCATACTAAGGCGATGCAACAAAGCGATTGTCGCCTTTGAATTATTCATGAATGAGTCATTTGAATCGTCACTCACCCTATCCAATTCTGTTTCTGCTGAAAGTCTGCTGCTGAAGCTTCCCCCAGAAGCACGACGCTGGGCTGAAAGCCTGCCTTGGGCACAGCGCCGTTATGTATTGTCGTTGTGCCACTTGATGTGTGCTGCTGCGCCACAAACACGGGCAAAATTTTTAGATGACTATACCGCCGATGGGTTAGTCTCTAAAGTTTTAGAAGACCGCGATACGAAGCAAAAGGTCAAAGAATATCTAAAGGAATTTAAGGTCAAAACCGACCTGGATACCAATTCCTTGCGGGAATATATTCGTCAGTTTTATATTCACTCAGCGCAAGATATGCGAACCCAGCCAGATCTCTATCTAGAGTCGGCATTGCGGTTGGTCATGAGTACGGAGGAACGCAACAATGTATTCTCATATATTTTGGGCTTTGAGTTGATTAAAATGATGTTTCGCATGAGTTGGTATCAGCAGGAAAAGCTGTATCGCTTGCAGCGTAACCAGGAAGAGTTTTTGCAGACTTACATTAAGCCGATTCAATATGCTCACCGGATTAATCAGATTATTGTGCCTAAGGATGAAAATCTATTTTTTGCACGGCGCGATTATTATGTGAAGAAGCCGATTATGTCTGAGAAAAAGCTGGTGGAGTTGGCGATCGCCACTTTTCCAACGGATGTCACGACGAACATTGGGTTTTCGCTCATTCGCCATTCTCAGTCGCTCGTGTTCGACTATCACTATATTTTTGAACTGGATCAAGACGCAATTTATCTGCAATGACCCATCCTTCTACTGACTTGATTGCTGAACTGACCCAACTCCACCTGAGCTACGAAACTGCTCTTTGCTCCAACGACCTGGCAACCCTAGATGCGCTGTTTTGGGAATCACCTGATGTGGTGCGATTTGGTGCTACCGAAAACCTATATGGAATTGACGAAATTCGCCAGTTTCGCCAGAATCGCCCCACGAAAGATTTAGCACGAGCAATTTCTCACTTAACAGTGGTGCCGTTTGGCGACGATACGGCAGCGATTACCTTAGAATTTCAGCGCACCATCAACGGCGTGGCGCGATCGGGCAGACAAAGCCAGTTTTGGCGGAAGTTTCCCCAAGGATGGCGGATTGTGTCTGCTCATGTGTCGCTGTTGCCAGTTTAGTTGAATGAGATAGAAGCGCGATCGCCCGTCCTTTTTCACCCTTAACTGGCTTCGCACTTGCATAATAGAATGCGAGTGAGGTAGCAGGAGAGTGTTTATATGAGTCAGCGCGATCGCCCATCCGTTCAACGGTCAAAGCGACAACTCAGTAAAAAAATTGGTTGGTTGGCTGTGGTCAGCGCGATCGCGCTGACGGGATGCAATGTTCAGCAGCCTAACCCTGCGCCCACAGAATCGCCAATTGTCCAATCTCCCGATCCCACTTCCACCGGATTGTTGCCCAATCCCAGCCCCACTGAGACGATGCCCAGCGGCAGCCCAACTCCAACTTTAACGCCGTCTCCAACGGTGGAAAAATCGGAATCCGTTAAAGCCGTTGAAACCAATTTGGCGGGGTTAGTTGGCAAAGCTGGCAACTTAACCATTCAATCGGTAGACTGTCCTGCTAATTTGGCAGCGCCCAGCCAAACTGGAACTCCAAATGCCACTGTGCCCAAAACTTACGACTGTCAAATCAATTCCGATGCAGGCGCATTTACCGTAGTGGTAGAGCCAACTAGCGATCCTAGTAAATTTCGCTGGGGCACGAAGGGAATGCTGCTGCTTTCTAAATTGAATGACTTTATTCAAAAAAGTGCTGAGAGCAAAGCGATTGGCAAAGTGGCGGTGGATTGTGGCGGCAAAATTCGCCCTGCTAAGGTTGGAGAAACTTTTGACTGTAAGGTTACCGATACGAAAGGGACGGTTCGCACGGTTAAAGTCACCGTTCGCGATGAGGCAGGAAATGTATTTATTGCCCCGCTAAATCGCAGCTAATGGCTTTTAGCTGGTGGCGACTTGCAACTGAGATACCAGACCAGCGCCACGAACAATCCAGAGCCGATCGCGTACTTCGCTAAATCAGGAATCGCGGGATTGGGAGAAACAAAGCCTTCAATAATCCCAGCAATCACGAGCATGGGCACAATGCCAAACACTAGATTGGCTGCTTGCATTCCGTAGACTTTAAGAGCATCAGCGCGGCGATATTTGCCTGGAAACAGGATGGCTCTTGCCAGCAAAAAGCCTGCACCTCCTGCCAAAAAAATAGCAGGCAATTCTAACGCGCCGTGGGGAAAGACGAATGCCCAAAAGGGAATGGCGAGATTGTTTTGCCCCACCAGTGTGCCCACGGTGCCAATCATTAAGCCATTCACGAGCAGGATATAAGCGGTGCCAAGTCCGGCAGTCATGCCACCCGCGATCGCCGCAAACGATACCTTGATGTTATTGATCATGATGGTGCTAGAGGCAACTGGCTCAATCCCCAAAATGGAACCCATCCACAGTTCGCCGCGATCGCGCACTTTTTCAATCATTTCTGCGGGCAACAATAATTGCATAAACATCGGGTCATGCCATGCCAACCACCAGGCGACTAAGCCACCAAATATGAAGAGCGCGGTGGCAAAGGCGATATAGCCGCCTGCTTGCTGAACTGCTGCCGGAAATCCCCAGCGATAAAATTCCAATACGGCTTGCCATTCCTGTTTGCGATCGCCCTGATACACTTGGGCATAGCCACGAGTGGTTAAGGTTTGTAAGTCACGAGTGATCCGTTCTCCGACTTGATTGGTTTTTGCCCGCGCCAAATCTGCCGAAACTGAGCGATAGAGGCTGGCAAGCTGCCGGATTTCTGCTGCCTTGAGCGATTTTAGCCCGTTGCCTTCTAGCTTTTTTAGGAGAGTCTCTAACGCTTGCCAACTGGGCTGTCTGCGACCAATCCAGCGCTGAATGTTCATAGATGTTTATATTTGCAACGAACGAAACGAGGTGGATTAGGATAGCGGCATCATTCACCGTTCTAGCAGGAGCATAACTCATGTCTCAAGATTCGCGATCGTCCCCCGTAGAACCACTCAGCGTTGGCAATATTGTCAGCAGTGGCTTTCAGCTTTACCGGGAAAAGTTCCAAGAATATTTGCCCATTGCATTAGCGGCTGTCGGTTGGTCATTGCTTCCCATTCTAGGACTGATTGTACTGGGTCTCATCGTAGCCGTCATTATGGGTGCCAGCCAGCAACCGGTAGCAGGGGCTGGACTAGGGGTTTTAGGATTTGTTGCCATTATTGTATTGGCAGTGTTTTGCTCTGCTAAATCCTTAGCAAATTCTGCGTTAATTACACGCTTAGCATTTGGAGAACTTACCAATGAGCCTGAAGCACTCACCGAGGCTCGCCGATTTACCAATTCTCGTAAGTGGAGTTTCTTTGCAGTCCAAATTTGGGTTGGGCTAATTGCATCTGGCTTGGTACTAGGGGTTTATATCATCGCGGCGCTGATTGGTTTTGCCCTATTTGTGGCAGTCGGCGGCGTTGGTGGGGGTTCCCCAAACCCTGGATTGATGATTATTGGGGGAGGGCTACTACTGCTGATTATAGTAGTTGCGATCGCAGCTTTCTTTTGGCTAAGCGCTCGATTATTTGGGGCAGCAGTTCCTTTGGCAATTGAACCCCAAATCTTGCCACTTCAATCCATTAAGCGGTTTTGGAGCTTAACCAAGGGCAATGTTTGGCGAGTGTTTTTAGTCTTGCTGATTACGTTTACCATCACTCTGCCGCTTTACTTAATCGCTCAAGTCATTTCTATCATTCCCCAAGGCTTAGTGTTGGCATTGGTTCGAGACAACCCCAGTGCGCTGGCGATCGGCAATGCTCTATCATCGCTAATCGGCTATGCCGTTGGATTGCTATTGTCTGTTGTGGTGCTACCGCTGTGGCAAATTATTCAAGCAGCAGTTTATTATGATTTGCGAACTCGGCGGGAAGGGTTTGGCTTAAAACTGCGCGATCGCTAACCTAGGGAATGCCATCATGCGCTATTTCAATCGAGTGTCCCTAGCGACTCCCGAAAGTGTGGAACTAGAATTTACATTGGCGGGGATCGGGAGTCGCACGTTGGCGTTAACGATCGACTATTCCATTCTGTTTTTGGTAATCGCAGCGTTCTGGATTGTTTGGTTTGCCGTGGCGATCGGGCTGCTAAGTTCTTTAGAATCCTTTGGCAGAGATTACAGTTCGGCTCCTTTGTGGTTAATAGCAATTTTTATATTGCTCAATTTTGCGCTGTGGAATGGCTATTTCATTTGGTTTGAAACGATTTGGCAAGGGCAAACTCCGGGTAAGCGGTGGGTCAAAATTCGAGTGGTGCGTGATGACGGTCGCTCGGTTCGCTTAGTGCAGGCAACCCTGCGATCGCTGCTGCGACCCATCGACGATTTTTGCTTCATTGGGGCGTTGTTCATCCTGTTTGGCAAGCGGGAAAAACGAATTGGCGATTGGGCAGCCGGAACGATTGTGATTCAAGAGTCACAAGGGGATAAAAAATCTGCGATCGCCCTTTCAGACAATGCCAAAGCTCTAGCCGCTCAATTGCCTGACCTTGCCGATCTGAACCAACTGTTACCCGATGACTATGCCGTCATTCGAGAATACTTGCAGCGGCGAACCGCCATGACTGCCCAAGCCCACACCGAAAAAAGCATGGAACTCGCCCGACAACTGCGATCGCTGCTGGCAATGGAAACCATTCCACCCAACACCACCTCCGATAACTTCTTGGAAGCCGTATTCATCGCATACCAGCAGATGGACAATCAGAAACAGTATTGAATACACCGCACTCTAAACTCTGCACTCCGTACTTCAAACTCACTGCCCTTCACGCTTACGAATTTACGCTAGTGTAGGGCTGTAGAGGATTTTGCTAAAAGTAATTGTGTTTCATCGTTTGTCTGTCTCATTGATAGTGTTAGGGTGCTTGCTGTTGACCAGTTGCGCCAATAGTGGTTTAGGGGAATCGCTGCAAACATCCTTAGCCGCCGATCCCAAGCTCAAAGAAACGGTTATCGATGGGCAAGCGATCGCCCCAACGCCATCCCCCACCGCAGCCTCTGAAGCAAAACTACCCACTACGTTTCCCGTAGAAATTCCGCAATATCCGGCGGCAGTGTTGCAATCGGTCACTGAATCAGACCAAGCCACTCAATGGATTAGCACAGACAGCAGCGATCGCATTTTTGCCTTTTATAAACAGCAGTTGCAAACGAACGGTTGGACGCTGGAGGACTCGCCCTTAAACACAACTCAGGGAACCCTAACCGCCAATCGAAACGACCTGAAAGTGAGCATTGCTATTCAGCCTAAGCTAGATTTATCCAATGCTGCTTCTACGGCTGGCACAGATTTTACTATTCAATATCAGCAAGGCAGTTTGCTTGGGGCGGCTCCCAGCCCATCGCCAACGGCATCCACGCCGACACCCACACCAGAGGAAGCGTTCCTGGGATTATCGGGAAGTTCGGATGACACTACGCCATCCAATCAGCCACCCATATCCAGTCAGCCAGTGATTACGTTGCCGCCGAATTCTTTCACTGATATAGATAAAGCGCCCAAAGAATTGCCGCCGTACATCACTGCCCTTGCTCAACTTGGCGTTTTAGAGTTGTCGTCTGGCGGTAAGGAGAAAGCAGGCAATAACAATTTTGCACCGAATAAACCTGTTTCGCGCCGAGAGTATGCGCGGTGGCTGTTTGCTGCGAACAATCGTTTACATCGCGATCGCTTAGCTCAACAAATCCGCCCAGCATCCAGCAGCGCTCAACCCATTTTTCGGGATGTGCCCGTGAGCGATCGCGATTTTGCCGCCATTCAAGGGTTGGCAGAAGCGGGTATTCTTTCCAGTTCTTTATCGGGTGATTTAACTGCGGTTAACTTTCGTCCTGATGCTCAACTCAGTCGAGAAAACTTGTTGCTGTGGAAAGTGCCGATGGATACTCGGCAGCCTTTGCCCACCAGCAGTTTGGATACAATCAAGCAAACTTGGGGCTTTCAAGATGCCGCCCGGATTGATCCCAAAGCCCAACGCGCTGTATTGGCAGATTTTCAAAACGGCGATCAGTCTAATATTCGTCGTGCTTTTGGCTACACGACACTTTTTCAACCAAAGAGAGCCGTTACCCGTGCTGAAGCCGCTGCCACCTTGGGGTATTTTGGCTATCAAGGAGAAGGCATTTCGGCTCAAGAAGCTCTGAAACCGGAAGGCTAATGGCGATCGATTTTACCAATATCAATCTCGCTTGGACTTCCATTCTGGTGGAAACACTGGCTCGATTGGGGTTGAAAACAGCGGTGATTTGTCCAGGGTCGCGGTCAGCTCCGTTGGCGATCGCTTTTGCCAACCATCCCAACATCGACGCAATTCCAGTGCTGGATGAACGCTCTGCCGCCTTTTTTGCCCTTGGGGTTGCCCGTCAACAGCATCAACCCGTGGCGTTAGTTTGCACCTCTGGCACGGCGGGCGCAAACTTCTATCCGGCTGTGATTGAAGCCTATGAAAGTCGGGTGCCGCTGCTGATCTTCACTGCCGATCGCCCCCCGGAACTGCGAGATTGCAACGCTGGACAAGCGATCGACCAGCAAAAACTCTATGGCTCTTTTCCCAACTGGTACACCGAACTGGCGATCGCATCTGTAGAGCCTACCCTGCTTGCCTATCTACGCCAAACCATCATTCACGCTTGGAATCGAGCGCTTTTCCCAGTCGCGGGAGTGGTTCATCTAAATGTCCCCCTACGCGAACCGCTTGCCCCTATTCCTGAACCCCACATCCAAGCTCAAGCCGTTTCCTTCAACGCCACCCACTTCTTTTCTGCCATCCCCTCC
>QBMH01000044.1 GCA_003249025.1 Leptolyngbya sp.
TACAAGACCTTGGAGAGATTTTATTTGTTTTGCGCCTGCTGCCGCTTCTAACTAGCAACTTGAGTTAGACTATAGGATTGTCGCTCTAAGGCTAAAAGAATTGATGAGACTGCTAATAGGACTAAGGCAAGACTGATAGGTTCAATCCATAAATGCCAAGTTGTTTGGCAGTAAATGGGCGAGAGAGAGTAAGAGGGCTGCAACCAAACCTCCCACTCTGTTGGTTAAACGATGAGCAATGAAGTACGTAAGAAGAATCGATAAAACATAAAAGAAGTAAGAGAGGACCCGCATCAATAGGTAAAGCTCTTGAATATTTTTAAAGGAAAAATAACGGATTGCTTGACCAGTATCTGGGTGACTAAAAAAAGCACAAACCCAGTAATAGATAGACCATAGAAATGTTCCTATCATCATCAATGGGGTGCCGGGTATATCAAAGAATTCTTGACGAAAGTCAAACGTGACAAACCTCAAAATTTCTTGGATATAGGGAAATTCTTCTGTATTGGCGTACCAAGGATAGAAAATAGTAGGATAAGCAGAAATTGTCAGCGAATAGGCGACGATAATAGTGAGTATGATTCCTGTGAAGATTGAGCTACTATTTGCACCACTAAAGTACTTAGAAAGTAGCTGATTTATTTTGAGCATGAGTCGCGCTAGAGATTAAGTGGAATTGTCTTACAAATAGCTGAAATTTTGGGCTTGTAAAATTAGGTTATATGCAATGTAAAAATTCTCTATTAAGGTGGAAAATGGCACCTAAGAGATCGAGGAGTTTCTCTTAATAGAAGGGAAATCGGTGGAATACACATTAGGAAAGCCTAAATTAGCGAATCAAATAAATTAGTGAATCAAAAAGGAGAAGGAGAGCAAAATTCACGAGTGATGTATCGTCTAGGCTTCATCATTAGCTGTGGGGTGAAATTAGGATGACACATCCTAACCAAAAGGTGAACACTGATTGACTGAATAAATCTTGTTTCTAGGCTTGTAGACCTAGCACCTATCTGCCCTAGGGTATACTGCGCTACTGAGAATTACCAATCAAAACCATAGGTTTTTCCAATAGAAAAGCTATCTAGCTATAAGTTATTTTAAGAGTAGTTTCACTTTGTGACTAGCTCTAATGAAGGATCTGCCCATGCAAACTCCTGTAAGCCCACCCATCTCTCAGCAGCCGACCTGGATTAATCGCGTTGTCCATGCCCTAGAAATTGTTCAGGATTTGATCATCATTTCTCTCTGCATCGGTTTGTTTAGCGTCATGGTACTGCAACTAAGAAGCATGTTTTTGTCGCTACTGCCACCCTTAGATTTTCAAGCAGTGACGGCTGATATTCTGTTTCTGCTGATTTTGGTGGAATTGTTTCGCTTGCTGATTATTTATTTGCAAGAACAACGGGTCTCAATTGGGGTTGCGGTGGAAGTGGCGATCGTGTCTGTCTTGCGGGAAGTCATTGTCAAGGGCGTGTTGGAGGTTCCCTGGAATCAAGTACTTTCTGCCTGTGCATTTTTGCTAGTGCTTGGGGCATTGCTCATTATTCGTGTATGGCTACCGCCTACGTTTGAAGGCGTTGATCCAGAAAAACGACTCTCCAGAAGAAGAAGTCTTTCGCGAGAAGTGGGATCAGTCAGCAGTCACGTTTCTGAGCAACCTGACATTGCTTTTATGATGAAAGAAACTGCTGATAGTGTGGCAAACAATAATAGCAATATATAGATAGGTAAAGGAGTGAAGGAGCGTTGACTTTTAGGGTCTATGCCTTAACGTCTTTACTTTTTTACTCCTCAGATTGAAATTGATAGGTTCGCTTTTTCCCCATTCGTCCCTTTGTGTCTATTCCCTACCTATGGCTGATTTCAAACCGCGTGATGTTCAAGTTGCTGAGATGGGTGCTGGCACTATGGTGCTGCGATCGCGCACCTGGGAACGGCTCAAATTTGAAATTGAATATGCTCTGCAAAAAGGAACCACGGCAAACTCCTATCTTATTCAGGCGGAACAAACAGCACTGATTGACCCACCGGGCGAATCGTTTACCGATCTCTTTTTGGAAGAGTTAGGACATCATCTTTACTATCAGCGCTTGAATTACATTATTTTGAGCCATGTGAATCCTAATCGGCTGACCACGCTCAAGCGCTTGTTAGAACTGGCTCCCTATGTCACGGTAATTTGTTCTAAGCCCGGTGCGAATACCCTGCGATCAGTGCTTGCCACTCAGACCTTAACCCTACCCTCGCCACGGGATAATGAAGCCCAGGATTTGGGAATTGAGTTTGGCAATCAGACTCTGAAGGTGCATATTGTTCGGGATGAGGAAGTGTTGGATTTAGGGAATGGGCATGAGCTTCAGTTTCGCTTTGTGCCGACTCCCCGCCATCCAGATGCACTTTGCATTTATGATCCAGCCACTCGTGTGCTGTATACCGACAAATTATTTGGCGCTCATGTCTGTGATGATGCAGTGTTTGATGAACACTGGAAGACTTTAGGTAACGATCGCCGCTACTATTTCGACTGTCTCCATGCCGCGCAAGCACCCCAAGTGGAGGCAATTCTAGACAAGCTGAGAACGATTCCAGCCAAATTATATGCTCCTGGACATGGATCTATTGTGCGCCATAGCCTCAGCGTTCTCACCTTGGATTATCGCCGCTGGTGCCAACAGCAGCAAACGAAGGATTTGAATGTGGCGCTGCTATATACCTCTGCTTATGGCAATACTGCAACCCTGGCAAGCGCGATCGCCAAGGGCGTGAACCAGGCTGGAGTTGCCGTCCAAACGATCAACTGTGAGTTTGCCGATCCAGCAGAAATCACAGCCGCCGTTAAAGACTGTGATGGCTTTATCATCGGCTCCCCAACGTTGGCAGGTCATCCGCCCACACAGATTCAGACAGCACTCGGCATTGTGCTATCCACTGCCACGCAAACAAAAGTGGCTGGCGTATTTGGCTCCTATGGCTGGAGCGGCGAAGCGGTTGATCTAATTGAAAGCAAACTTCAAGATGCAGGCTATCCATTGGGATTTGAAACGATTCGGGTTAAGTTTGCGCCGACTGAGGACACCCTGGAAGAGTGTGAAAAAGCGGGGGCAGAGTTTGCCCGCACCCTCAACCGTGCCCGCAAAATTCGCGCTCCCCGACAAGCCAGTGCGGATGTGATGAGCGATCGCACGGGTCAGGCAGTGGGGCGAGTCACGGGTTCTTTGTGTGTGGTGACAGCCCAATCAAGCGGAATTCCCGTAGGTTTTCTCACCTCATGGGTATCGCAAGCCGGATTTAGTCCACCCGCGATCACAGTAGCGATCGCCAAAGATCGGGAATTAGACTGCCTCGCCCATTCCGGCGAACATTTTGTCTTAAATATTTTGAAAGAAGGTAGAAATTTGCGCCGCTTCTTTGTGAAACCTGCCACACCGGGCGATAATCCTTTTGTCAATTTAGCAACCGAACCTGCCGCTAATGGATGCCTGACCTTAACTGAGGCTCTGTCGTATCTAGAATGTACCGTGCAAAATCGGATGGATTGTGGCGATCACTGGCTGCTCTATGCGATCGTTGATTACGGCAAAATATTGGAATCAACCGGGGTCACAGCCGTCAACCACCGCAAGGCTGCCAGCCAATATTAGTAGGGGATCTGGGGGTTCGTAATCTGATAACCAGATCGGTTGCGACCTGGCTCAACCTCCAGCCGTTGCAGGTTGAGCGAAGTCGCAACTCGGATCACTGGTACGCCATTTTCATGCAATTCCCTTGGGTGCAACATCTGAACAGCTTCCTTTGATGGAATCTCAAGGGTTTCGACCAGATGCTACGTCCTTTCTTTTACAACCGTTTTTCCAAGTATTGACCAATCATCTGCTGTTCACCCGCACGAGAAATGATAGTTTGGCGAGTGCGATAGAGTTGCCCAATCAATTTCAACTCTTCTCCAAACGACGAGCCTTTATATTCCGTTTTGAGGCAAAGAGTCTGCGGGTTGGTGAAATGATAGTGAGCTGTGACGGGTTTTGTAGTTGCAAAACCGCGATCGCGCAATAGATCCGTGCCCAAAGCTCCAAACAGCGTGGAACCGTTGGATTGCTGCTTTCCAGTTACCGATTCTTGGCTATCCCAAGTGACCTCTGCTCCGCAGGATAACGCCGTTTCATCCGCTAGCTCATGTAAACCTGCCAAATGGATTAATTCTGGAGAACCTTGGGGCAAAAAGCGAATTTGAATGATGCTAACGACTTCTTTCGTTTCGCCATCAGGGAGCGTATAGTATCGTCGCTCGGAGCGCCAACCGCCCTCGGATTGACGAAAGAAATCGGCAATTAAATTATCTTCGATCGTTTGAGAGAGTTGTAGCAGAGAAGTCACGAAACGTTTCCTCACTATCGAACAGTAGACCAGAGAAGCTTAAAGGTTAGCTTCAAAAGGAATTGTTATCAATCTTAACATCATCCATTTTGAAGGATTTTTTGCCTTGGCATCAACAAGCTTTAGGCATCAACAAGCTTTAGATAGAGAAAGTTTCCTTTCAACTAAAAAACGAGGACTTCGATGAAGAAATCCTCGTTGAGATTATGCGTGAATGGCTTAACTGAAATTGTGAATCCTGAACGAATTTGTAAAAGGACGCGATCTTATCGAGCGATCGCCCCCTTCAACTAGCATCCTACGCTTGAGTCGCTGCCTCACGAGCCGCAGTCGCCTCATCAGGATGGATGCCCAAGCGAGTCAGGTTGATCCGCCCACGGCTATCAATCTCTCTCACCTTAACAATCACCTCATCCCCCAGATTCACCTCATCTTCCACCTTGCCCACGCGATAGTCAGCGAGTTGAGAAATGTGAACCATGCCTTCCTTTCCGGGAAGAAACTCCACAAACGCCCCAATCGGAATAATCCGCGTTACTTTTCCGGCGTAGACATCGCCTGCATTCAGCTTGCGAGTCATCCCTTGAATAATCGAACGAGCGCGCTTAGCTTTTTCACCATCGATCGCTGAAATCGTCACAATACCTGTATCTTCGATGTCGATCTTGGCACCGGTTTCTTCGGTAATGCCCTTGATGGTTTTACCACCTGGACCAATGATCATGCCGATAAACTCAGGGTCGATCTTAATCGTGAGCAGACGCGGCGCAAAGGGCGACATCTCCGTGCGGGGCGTGTTGATGGTTTGCATCATCTTGTCAAGAATGAACAAGCGAGCCGGTTTTGCTTGATTAATCGCCTGGGCAATGATATCCATCGGCAAGCCGTGAATTTTCATGTCAAGCTGCAAAGCGGTGATGCCCGTATCGGTGCCAGCCACTTTGAAATCCATGTCGCCCAAGAAATCTTCTATGCCTTGAATATCGGTGAGGATGCGAATTTCTTCGCCTTCTTTGATCAAGCCCATGGCAGCACCACTGACGGGTTTGAGGATGGGAACGCCTGCATCCATCAGCGCCAAGGTGGAACCGCAGACGGAACCCATGGAGGTGGAGCCGTTGGACGACAACACTTCAGACACGACCCTGAGCACGTAGGGAAAATCTTCCTTCTTGGGCAAAATGGGAATTAAAGCCCGTTCTGCCAAAGCACCGTGACCCACTTCGCGCCGTCCGGGAGATCGCATGGGTTTGGTTTCACCCACGGAGTAAGGCGGCATATTGTAGTGGTGCAGGTAGCGTTTTTTCTCATCGGGATGCAGATCATCCATTTCCTGAGCATCGCCGGGAGTGCCCAAGGTGACCACGGACAGTACCTGAGTCAGCCCCCGGTTAAACAGAGCGCTACCATGAACGCGGGATGGCAACACACCCACTTGACAAGAAATCGGACGAATTTCATCCAGTTTCCGCCCATCAATCCGCACGCCATCTTCCACGATTTGGCGACGCATCAAAACTTTGGTCACGTCTTTGAATACATTGCCCACCGCTTTTGAATTTGCAGCGGCGGCTAATTTCACCGGATTGTCTGCGGGTAATTCAGCGATCGCAGCAGTCAAGGATTTCTTCACCTCATCCAAGGCAGCATCCCGCACCTTTTTATCTTTTTCAAACCGTCCGATGACTTCTTTGACTGAATCAGTGACGCGATCGCGAATGAAATCTTCTAAGGTTTTATCCACTTCAGGCGTTTCTGCCGTGACGATCTCAATGCCCAACTCCTTGAGGATGTCACGTTGCGCCTGAATCAAATCCCGCACCGCTTCATAGCCAAAGTCGATCGCCTCGATCATGTCCTGTTCGGGCAATTGATTCGCGCCTGCTTCCACCATGATGATGCCTTCGGGAGATCCGGCAACGATCAGATCCAAATCACCGCTTTCAATTTCTTTGTAGGTGGGGTTGATGATGAAATCATCGCCAACTAAACCAACCCGCACCGCTGCCATCGGTCCATTAAATGGGATTTGCGCCAGCAAGACTGCGAGCGAAGCGCCTGTGACTGCCAGCACATCGGGGGGCACCAGTTCGTCAAGCGAAAGCGTCGTGGCAACCACTTGAATGTCATCCCGCATCCAGCCCGGAAACAAGGGGCGCAAGGGGCGATCAATCAAACGGCTGATCAGGGTTGCTTTTTCGGGAGGGCGACCTTCACGGCGCAAAAAGCCTCCGGGAATGCGTCCGGCTGCATATAACCGTTCTTCGTAATCCACTAATAGGGGCAGGAAATCAATTCCTTCTCGTCCCGATGCGCGAGTGGCAGCCACTAATACTGCGGTATCTTCTGACTGAACTAAGACTGCGCCGCCTGCCTGTGGAGCGAGCAGACCGATCTTCAGCCGAATATCCCTACCATCAAAGGATATTGACTTTTGAATTTCTTCCATGTAACGTGGTATCCTTTTCCATCTTTTATTCTCTGTCGCAATCCTAGCATTGATGGACAAAGAGAGAATTTTTTGGGCGATCGCAATCTCTTAGGCGTGAGGTTGCAGCTTGTACAATGACAGTTATTGAGATGCGTTCATCGCCGTCAGGGTGTCAAATTTACCCGGCAATTGCCATAGGTCAGGGCATAGAATAGCCTCTATAGCGATGAATTCATCCGATTAGCGACCGAAGGCTTTAAACGAGAATGGCAATCTTACACGGTAGCTGGCTACTGCTGTCGCAACCCGACTCAACTCACGATCTTGACATGGCTGGGCAGGCGAGTTGCCTGATCATTTGGGGAGAAATTTGGCGCAAGGTCACTCCGCACCAAGTGATGTCCATAGAAGATTCTCAAGAAGCGGCTGAGCTTGTGGCGGTTCAACCTAATCCCTACGGGATGACGCAGCTAGAGTTATTAGATTTTCTCAAAAGCTTACAAAAGAGTCAGGGCATTTACCTGCCAGCCCTAGACCCCGTGGTGGCAAAGGCGGAACCACAGTCGCCCAAACGAACTCGTAAAACCAAATCGACTCAAGCTGCTACTCCAGCGAACACAGGCGCGATCGCGCTTAAGCCACAAAGCGCAACCTGGCAGATTCAAACCGTCGGCTTGCCCACTTCGGTCTTAGATGGAGATTGGGCAGTTCCCAGCAGCGCAGTCTTATTGCCCCACTTGTCTGCCGTAACCGCAGGCGATCGCCCCTTAATCCTGCATCCCTGGAAAGTTGAAGGGTTGTGCTTATCGGCAACTGAAGCACTGTTGTTTCTCAACTCTTTACCCTTGGGATATCAGCCAGTCGAAGAAGCGTTTGTCAGTGGAGATTTGCGCTTTTGGAGCCATGTCGCCCGTTGGAGCCTGGATTTATTAGCACGCACGAAATTTTTACCCGGATTGGAGAAGCGCATCGAGGAGCAAGACGATTTCACAGTTTTCGCCCACTGGGAGCCATTGTTGGATAGTGCGATCGATCAAGCGCGCTTGGTGCAGTTTAGCGATCGAATGCCTCCTGCCTGTCGGATGTATGGGAGGCAAGAGGAGAAGGGCGAGGAGCGAGAGGCGAGGAATCAACAAACTCCGAACTCCGTTCGCGTAGAGTCTCCGAAGGAGTTACCCGAAACTCCGAAACCCGAAACCCGAAACCCGAAACCCGAACTCTGCCTTCCTCTTCCTGCTGATTCTCAAGTCTTGCTGCTCGACTTTTTGCAATCCACGCTGAATGCTGAGATTCGGCAGGCGGCACAGCAGCCTGGATTAACGGTGGCTGAAAAAGAAGTGTCCACTCAAAAAGGAATAGCGCCAACAGGGGCGATCGCGCCAGTGCTACAGGATTGGTTAACTGCCTTGAGTAGTCCTAATGCTCAACTGAAAACAACTGCTGTGGAAGCGTTGGAAACTTCGCTGGAAACTTGGACAACTCCGTTGCAACGTCGCCGCTCAGACAATTTCCGCATCTGCTTATCGCTCTATCCCCCTAGCTATGGACAAAGCAACTGGCAGCTAGAGTACGGCTTACAGGCGGTGGATACGCCCAACTTCATTGTGGATGCGCCGACTATTTGGAATAATCCAGTAGAGCGGTTGAATGTGCAAGGACGAATAATCACCCAACCGCAAGAAATTTTCCTAATGGGATTAGGCTTAGCCTCTCGCCTTTATGCCCCGATTGAGCCAAGTTTGCAAGCATCGCGTCCTCAGTTTTGTGCATTGAGTCCCATACAGGCATATGAGTTCCTCAAAAGTACTGCCTGGAGACTGCAAGATAGTGGATTGGGCGTGGTGGTGCCGCCTAGTCTTGCTAGCCAAGGCGGGTGGGCAAATCGGTTGGGGCTAAAAATTCAGGCGGAAACTAGCAAATTGAGACAGGGGCAGCGGCTTGGTCTGCAAAGTTTGCTTAACTTTCGCTGGGAACTGACCATTGGCGGACAAAGTATTTCCAAGGAAGAGTTCGATCGCCTGGTTGCGCTCAATATGCCGCTGGTCGAAATTAACGACGAATGGGTAGAACTGCGACCCCAAGATATTCGCGCTGCCCAAACCTTTTTCGCCAGCCGTAAAGATCAGCCTGCCCTGTCCTTAGAAGATGCCCTCCGCATTAGCACTGGCGATACTCAAATGATTGAAAAGCTGCCCGTAGTCAGCTTTGAAGCATCGGGTGCCTTGGAAGATTTGATCAATACGCTGAGCGGTAATCAGGCGATCACAGAGATTGCCACGCCAACGAGCTTTCAGGGCGAGCTGCGTCCCTATCAGTCTCGTGGTGTGGGTTGGCTCTCCTTTTTGGAGCAGTGGAGCTTGGGAGCGTGTCTTGCTGACGATATGGGCTTGGGTAAAACCATTCAACTGATTGCCTTCTTGCTGCACTTGCAGGAACAAGACTCGTTAGACGCTCCCACTCTGCTGATTTGCCCCACATCAGTCCTCGGCAACTGGGAACGGGAAGTCCAGAAGTTTGCGCCCAGTTTGAAAGTGCGGCTGCATCATGGCGATGGTCGTCCCAAGGGAAAAGACTTTGCCAGAGCGGTTCAAGGAATTGACCTGGTACTGTCTAGCTACGCGCTGGTTCATCGAGATATCAAAGACTTGCAAACCGTTGCTTGGCGTGGCGTGGTGCTGGACGAAGCCCAAAACATCAAAAATCCAGAGGCGAAACAATCGCAAGCCGTCCGGCAACTGTCAGCCCAGTTTCGGATTGCCATGACAGGCACTCCGGTGGAAAATCGTTTGTCTGAACTCTGGTCAATTTTGGATTTCCTTAATCCGGGCTACCTGGGACCCAAGAACTTCTTTCAGCGACGATTTGCAGCACCGATCGAACGCTTTGGCGATACGGCATCACTGCAAACCCTGCGATCGCTGGTGCAGCCCTTTATCCTGCGGCGACTCAAAAGCGATCGCACGATCATTCAAGATTTGCCCGATAAGCAAGAAATGACCGTATTCTGCGGCTTATCCTCCGAGCAAGCCTCTCTCTATCAGCACTGGGTCGATAAATCCCTGGCAGACATCGAAGCCGCTGAAGGCATCCAGCGCAAAGGCATTATCTTGGCACTGATTACCAAGTTGAAGCAAATTTGTAATCATCCCGATTTGTTTTTGAAAGGAGCCACTGCTCAGGAGAGCGAAAGTTTGGAGGATCAAGGCAGAACTCAAAACTCTGATTTTGCTTCCTTTCAATCTCGTTCTGGCAAACTGCTACGATTGGAAGAAATGCTGGAAGAAGTGGTTGCAGAAGGCGATCGCGCTTTAATTTTCACTCAATTTGCCGAATGGGGAAAACTGCTGAAAGCCCATCTAGAAAAACAGCTTGGTAAAGAAACTCTCTTTTTATATGGCGGCACGTCTAAAAAGCAGCGCGAAGAAATGGTCGATCGCTTCCAGCTTGATCCCCAAGCGCCTCGCATTTTCATTCTGTCTCTCAAAGCTGGCGGTGTTGGTCTAAACTTGACCCGCGCCAACCATGTATTTCACTTCGATCGCTGGTGGAACCCGGCTGTGGAAAATCAGGCAACCGATCGCGTCTTCCGCATTGGACAAACTCGCAAGGTGCAAGTTCACAAATTTGTCTGTAGCGGCACCCTGGAAGAAAAAATTCACGCCATTATCGAAAGCAAAAAAGCCCTAGCCGAACAGGTCGTTGGAGCAGGCGAAAGCTGGCTGACCGATCTTAATACGGATCAACTGCGTGATCTGCTATTGCTCGATCGCAGCGCCATCATCGACGAATAGCTGCCAATTCTAAGGGCACATTTTAGAAACTATCTCGATCCCCGCTTTTGAACCGATGCAAGCAATAGAGGACGGACTTGCTTTACCCATTGCTCAAAATTCAACTCAGTTTCACTGCTATCGGATTTAGCAGAAGACGATCCTTGCTTGTTTTCAATTTGCATTTTCATATGGGTTTAATAAATCCTTCTATTTAGTTGAATCATAAAAGTCCATCTTTTGCTATCCTCCATTAGATACTTTATAGACATCTAATGCGAAAAGCGCAGCGAAAAGATGCCATTCAAGAATCAGTAGGTTGATTTCAAAAAACTTACATTTATAGTCAACTCAAAGTTCCCAAAAAATGAGTTAAATGCCTAACTAAGCAATAAATCGACAAGTATTTTTTGGCATAGATTAGGTTTACTCCACAGGACGCACGATCGCCGGAGTTACGGGTTTTTGCGGTTGGAAAATTGCTTTTAGGGCTTCTGCAAAACTATCTGCGATCGCGATCCGGTTTCCGTAAGCCACAATCACGCTAACCAAGGTTGGCAAACTATTCTTCTCAGCTTCCAAATAGAGCGGCTCCACATAAAGCAATGACTGCTCGATCGGCACCACCAGTAAATTGCCCTGCAATGCGCGTGAGCCTTCCCGATTCCACAGCGTAATTTTTTGCGAAATGACTGGATCTTGATTGATCCGCGCCTCGATCTGCTCAATTCCGTAGATCAATTCTCCCTTGGGAAATACATAGAGCAATTGCTTACCATAATTGGCTCCATCCGATCGCGCCGCTAGCCATGCCGTCAGGTTGGTTCGTTGGCGAGGCTTATAGGGCAACAACAAAACAAACTCTTCTGACTTTTCAGTGGTTGGCAAATTGGTAATCAAAAAGTATGGATCAACGGGCTGAGTTTCATTGCGATAAATTTCATCAGGAATTTGCCACTGATCTTCCTGGTTATACAACACCTTCGGATCGGTCATGTGGTAAGTCATCAGCCGTTCGGACTGCACCCCAAACAGATCAGCAGGATAGCGAAGATGGCTTTGAAGGGCAGCAGGCATAGCGCTGAGCGGCTTAAATAAGCCAGGGAAAATCGCTGCCCAACTTTGAATCATCGGATCAGATGGATCAGCAATATAGAAGTTGACGGAGCCGTTATAGGCATCAATCACTACTTTGACCGCGTTCCGAATGTAGTTAAACGGGTAATTTCCAACGATATTAGTTGCTGGGTTGGCAAGCGGTTGACTGGGTTGGGAGTAGGGGTAGTGGTCGCTCGTCGTGTAGGCATCCAGCATCCAATATAAATAGTTGGGCGTGGCGGCTGGGTCGGCTGAGGCAAGCGAGGATTGATTTTGACAGTTCAGGTTTAAGCCTTGGCAGCCAATATCGGCGGTGACAATGTAAGGATCATGGTCGTAGTGCAAAAAAGGAGCGATCGCCCGCACCCGCTCCAGAATATTGCGGCGAAACAGCAGTTTCGTTTCAGGCGTGAAATATTGGGTCAATACCATTTGCCAATCATGCAGATATCGGGCAAACAGCAGACGTTTCCAAAAAGGTGCGATCGCCACGCCGCCCTCGCCAGAGTAAGTGTTGTAAACATTCTCACTGCCACTGGGGTAGTCAAGCTCTTGCAGCGTTCCGCCCGTCATGACGTAAGTATTGGCAATCTCGCCGTAATAAATGCGTGGCTGACCAATGGGAATATCAGCCCGAATGGCAGGATTCGCCGTGTTGAGCGTTCCTGCTGAGGCTTGAGCGTTGGTGCCAATATCTTTGACAAAATAGTCGGGTAACCCACCCGGCGCGACCTCATTCACAGGACTCATGGTGAAGCCATAGCCGTGGGTGTAGACAAGATGTTCATTCACCCAGGTTTGCGCCTCAGTGGGCACAGCGTGATAATCCAGCTCTCGTGCGGCAATGAGTACCTGCTGTTTGGCGGCAGATTCGTTAGGGCGACGAGCTAGGGTGTAGCGATCGATATCGGCATCTGCAAACCGATAATAAGAGCGAATTTGTTGAAGTTGGCGGTTTGTTGCCAGCAGCGGACGAGTATCCCAGAGGCGAATATTCTGGATAGTCGGCTTGTTTTTTTCGATATCGGCGTAGGTCAGTTTGCCGGACGGGTTAAACGTCTCCACCTGAATCGTTTCTAGACCAAAGGCGGCGCGGGTCAAGGAAATATTGCGGCTAATATAGGGCTGTTCACGGGCAAGCTCATTAGGCTGAACGATGAAATTTTGCACGCCTATGGGCAGCAGCGTTGTCAGTGGCACCAGTAGAAAATAGCTGACGAGTAGCAGGAAGGGAAGAAGGGGTGGCGAGTGGCGTTCGCGTAGCGTTGACCTAGGAGATATGGCGAGTGGCGAGTAGCGAGTGGCGGGTGGCGAGTGGCGAGTGGCGGGTGGGGCAGTTACGAAGAGGCGATTTTTGGGTAGGGCGTACCAGAAAAGAAGGAGGGCGATCGCGATCGCCAATAGCGCCATGCCCAGGCAGACGGGTAAATTTACCCAAACATCGGTGTAGCTGGCACCAAATACAACCCCTTGGGTTGAATAGAGCAACTCATAGCGACTTAGCCAGTATCCCAAACCCATGACCAACAGCAAACAACCGCTTAACCCACAGAGATGCTGCTGTTGCTGTAGTGAAATTCCCGGAAAGCGTCCTTGACTAAGACTATTACCAGACAACAGATAGACCAAGCTGATGGCAAGCAGGCTGTAGGCAGTCAATCCCACGAGCCAAAACTCTAAAAGTTGCCACATGGGCAGCGAAAAGATGTAAAAACCCATCTCTTTGGCAAATAGCGGATCTGCACGATTGAAAGGGCTGGAATGAAAAAACAGCAGAAGTCGGCTCCAGTTAGCCGCGAGCACCCATCCAATCCCCATGCTGAGGGCGATCGCGAAGGTGTTGAGCAGAAGTCGCGGAAAGATTAGTAGAGTGATGACTAGAGCAATCCATAGCCCGATGCTGCCATAGAGAAGCGGAACTTCGGATTCTAGGAGCATTTTGCCCAGGTGCCAAATAGACTCTAGCTGAAAGCGATCGGGTACAGGCAGCAATGTTTCTGCTTGAGTTGTCCTAGCTTGCCACAGCGTCACGACCGTTTGGGCGTAGTGAAACACTAGTAGGGCGATCGCGCTACTTAAGCTCAACGCCAATACTAGTAATCCCCAAAAGGAAAGCGATAAAGAGGCGATCTTCCCTTGCGAGATACGCCCTCTTTGAGGCTGCGCCAAGGGATTTGGAGTCGTGGAGGGTTGCGGATTCCATTCCAAATCCGCAGTTTTCCAGTTTTTTGGATGTTTGAATCGCTGGGCTAGCCAGAGGTTGCCTAACAGCCAAAATAGGCTAATGCTGGTGACCGCACTCCACACCGCTGCTTTGGTGCCCAGCCGTGTCCATAGAGCTTCAGAATAGCCGACCTCTTCAAACCACAGACTCTCAGCAAAAATCTGACAGCCGATGCCCAGTAGGAACCAGGCACCCAGCACCAGCAGCACCAGCAGCACCAGCCAGACTAATCGACGCAGCAGATGGGGCGATCGCAGGGATGCGATCGAGTTAACAAAAGTGCTGAAATCCTTGTTCAAAGCTCAACCGCTCATCAGGATAGGTGTGACTCGAATCGACCAACCACACATCTGGCTGTGCGGTAATTATCCCAATCATCGCACTCTGGTCTAATTGGTCAACCAATTTCATTGCCAAATCAGTGGGTAAACACAGCACTAACTCAAAATCTTCCCCGCCATACAGTACCCATTTCGTCGCTTGCTCGGCACCCACCCAGTTAGATAAAGCGGCTGGAATTGGAATCTGGTGGCGATCGATTCGGGCACCTACGCCACTGGCGCGGCAAATTTGCAATACGGCATCGGCAAGTCCATCGCTGCTATCCATGCCAGCGATAGGTTTCGGGTATCGGGTGTTAGGTGTCGGGAAGAGAAGGGGCAAAACATCTAGGCGGGGGATGGGGCGTTGATGGGCGCGGATTAGGGCGGCGCGATCGCTAGAAGTTAAACCACCACCCTGATCAGGGTGAAGCAATAGTTCTAAGCCAGCGCGGGAGGCTCCATGCACACCCGTGACGACGATCGCCTGATCAGGTTGCGCGGTTGCCCGACGAATGAGTTGATTGGGGGGAGCTTGCCCAAAGGCGGTGATGGCAACGGTGGTTACGGGCGATCGCACCACATCCCCGCCCACAATCACAGTGTTGTATTGTGCCAGACAGTCGGTTAAGCCTTGATAGAGTCGTTCTACCCAAGCGATCGCTAGATCTCCCGGCACTCCCAAGCCCACGGTAATGCCGATCGGAGTTGCGCCCATTGCCGCTAGGTCAGATAAGTTTGCGGCGGCGGCTCGCCACCCTGCGTCTTCTGGGCTGGTGGTGCGATCGCTAAAGTGAACCCCATCCACCAGCATATCCGCCGTCACCACTAAGGATTTTTCTGGCTGAGTGGTCAGTACCGCTGCATCATCCCCCACTAGCTCAGCCGGACAAAACGATTGCAGCCGCTTTAGCAATCCCTGTTCTCCCAATTCGCGAACGCTGAGTTCAAAGTCTGAATCTTTCATTTTGCTCCCTTCGCTTCTAGCAGCATGACACACTGCAAAATCTCCATCTCCAGCCACTCATCTACCCGTTTACACCCCAACGCCTCAACTCAAAGTTGACCCACTACCAAGTCTGTAACAATTCAAGACTATCCCAACCACTCAGCACGAACTTTGCTACATTGAGTCATTCCAAAGGCTATTTGGGGCTGAAATTTTTCAGCAAGGGTTAGTTTACAGGATGCATCACAACCATTACTGGAGTATTGGTTTTTGATTCCAATCTGAGAAGAAATCGCTCCCAAATTGATTTCCTCATCTATACTTCTGTCGAGCATTCATTTTTTACGAGCAGCCCATGTTTCAGGATGCCAGCACGAATCCAGACTTGCCAAATTCCCCTGATGCAGTTGCTGAAGCTAAATCAGAGACGGATGGGTTTTCTTCAAGCTCCTATGCCGATCGCCTGATGGATGATCTATTCCAAGATGTGGAGCAGCTTTTGCATGGAGAGTCGATCCGATCTCAGCCTGCCGATTTGTCGTCTCAGCCTATCTCTAAGCCTGAAAGCGCTTCGTCTTCAGAGACAGCTCCGCCCGTACCATTGAGCGCCCCTACAGAAGAACTATCAGACCCATCGGTGAGTTCTGCTTTGGCAACATTGCTCAAGTCATTGTCTGCTAATCAACCCGATGAGCAAATCGCTAGAATACCTGAAACGGCAACCATTGCGACAAGTGGTTCTGTTGTAGCGCCCCAAAATCGCACATCCAGTAGTGTCTACGATCGTCTGTTACTAGCAGTGGGTTGCGTTTCGATCGTGATATCATTGGCGCTGTGGTTGTTCTATCAAGAGTCACGCCGTCCACAGGTTGTATCTTCGGTGCCTGTTGCAGAAACCGCAGCAAATCCAGTGACTTCAACTCAAAATCAGTTTTCGGATTATGCCCAAAAAGCGCTGCAATCCATTGATCAGCGATCGCAGCAAAACATGCCAGCGACCTCCACGGCAGGAGCAACTGCGGCAGGAGTAGCGGTTCCTGGAATGCCGACTGTCACTGTGCCCAAAGCCGTGACTTCTGGCGCTATAGCCCCTAGTCGAGTCGCCACGGGACTTGAACGAGTGTATGTTCCGGTCTATCAGTTTCCATCAAACTTTAAGCCTCCCAATTCAGTTACTCCTTTGCCGACTGGTGCGGCACCTTCAGCCGTGCCGAAATATGGCGCGCCTGCACGTAAGCCAGCGGCGGCGGCAACTAGCCCCATTACTCCCGGCGCTCCCCGACGGTTGGCTGGTGTGCTGGAGTTGGGCGATCGCTCGGTTGCCTTGTTTGAAATTAATGGGGTGACTCAGCGCTATGGGATTGGTGAAAGCATTGGCTCTTCTGGCTGGTCATTGGTAGAAGTGTCGAAAGAGCAGGCAATGATTCGACGCAATGGCGAAGTGCGATCGGTGTTTGTCGGACAAAACTTCTAGACGGTGTTGAGACGAGTTGTTAGTTTTTAGCGGGATGGATACAGTGTGATTGGGGTCGGTGTGTTAGGAGGCGATCGCCGCCGCCAAAAACTGAACGCCCTCTAAACCACTGCTGGAGTCTTAATTATGGGTTTGTTTGATGATCTCAGTCAGTTTTTAGAATTGCGCCTGGAGGAATTTTTGCGCGATAATCCCCATCTGGAACTGATGGTGCTGGAAGAAAAGCTGCGGGATCAGGAAGAAGAAACTCTCAAGCTAATGACGGACTTGAAGGTGAAGGAAAAAGCCTTGCAGGACGAAATTTTGGCGATCGCCCAAGAAATTCAGCTTTGGCATGCCCGCATCGAAAAAGCCAAAGCCAAAGGTCGGCTCGATCTAGCTGAACCGGCTGAAATGCGAGAAGCTGATCTATTGCGCGAAGGCAACCAAAAATGGGGACAACTGGAAATGTTGAAAGAGCGCTTCCAGCAAACCCAAGAGTTACAGAAAAAAGTTGAGCAGCGCCGTAAAGAAGTTCAAAAAAAAGTGACCGAAGCACAAGTCAATCGCCCAGGAACTCAAACTGGAGCCGGAAACACCTCAAACTGGAGCAAAAACCCGACCTATATGAACAGCAGCGGGGGGAAAGATCCCTTGGACCAGCAATTTAACCGCTGGGAAGCTGAGGAAGAACTGGAACAGTTGAAACGCAAGTTGGGTAAGTAATATGGTGAATTTTTGGATTCGACGTTGCCCTTCTCTTTTTGCTTAATTGCGATGATTGTTGCTATAGCGAATCCGCGCTCCTGCCCATTGCAGCTTTTCTTGTAGCGTTTGGTAATAGGAGTAATTTTCTCGCAGAACGATAAATCGTGCCTGAAAGTCTGCCATCCAAATATCGACTCGCTGCCCAGGCCAAATGGACGTGGCTAACACGCCATCCATCCAAAGCTTGTTGGACAGTTCTAGGTCAGCTAAAGGCCAAATGCTGACGACACAGCCAGCCGGAATGACGATTGGGCGGCTAGAGAGGCTCAGCGGACAAATAGGCGTAATTGTGATGGAATCTAGTCCCGGATGAATAATCGGTCCATTGGCAGCGACGGTGTAGCAGGTGGAACCTGTGGGGGTGGCAATCAGCAGCCCATCGCCTTGATATTGATCGACCACTTCCCCGTCGATTTCCATTTCTAAAATGGAGGTGATCATCCGGTCGGCGGAGGCAGGTTTGACGCACATTTCGTTTAAAGCAAGGTAGCGATCGCTGACGGCCTCTTGATCAATCCGATTTCCTTCAAACACCGATGCTTGCAACATCATGCGCTGTTGAACGGCATAGCGATCGCCCAGTAGACGATCCCATACGTCTTCAGACTCTACAAAGTCTTCTAATGGTTCAGTCAGAAACCCTAAGTGTCCGCCAGCATTGATTGCCAAAATGGGGATGCGATCGGCGGCTAAATGGCGTGCGGCAGTTAGAGCGGCTCCATCACCTCCCAATACCACAGCCAAGTCAATCGGCTGAGTTGCAGATGCCAAAAAAACTGGATAGGGATTATCTTTAGCCCCCGTTGGACCCAGCATCACATGACAACCTCGGTTTTCTAATTGCTGAGCACACTGCTTAGCCCAGCGCTTACTAATCGGATCGCCAGACTTATGGGCAATAATGACCTGCTTAAGTTGCACGTTTTTAAAAGTGAAAAGCAGTAAGGGGGTAGTTGTAGTTTACAAGCAACGGTTGGTCAAAACCGAACCACCCTGCACAAGGCAATCCTAAAAAAACGAAACGTTACCATTTCAACAGGTTGAACTGCTCCATATCCACCGTATCGCGATTACGATAGATTGCTAGCACGATCGCTAAACCAATTGCCGCCTCAGCCGCCGCGATCGCGATCACAAATACCGTAAACACTTGTCCCTTGACATCTAACGGATCTAGGAAGTTAGAGAATGCCATGAAATTAAGGTTGACCGCATTCAGCATTAGCTCAACTGACATCAACACCCGGACTGCATTTCGGCTATTGATCAGCCCATAAATCCCAACGCAAAACAATGCGGCAGCAACAATTAGAAAGTATTGAAGTTGCATGAGTCCTCGTTAATCAAAAAATATTCTTGGGACAAGTTCTTGATGCCCCCTTGATTCTTGGTCTATTTATTTAGGTTGACTTCCAAGATTAGAGACAGCAGGAGTTAACTCTCGCGGACGTTCCGGCAAAGTCAACATCGTCTGCTGCAAATTTGCTTCCTCAAGATCTGGCAAAAATTCGCGGCGTGCTAGCACGATCGCTCCAATTAGAGCCATCAATAGCAGCACTGATGCCAGTTCAAACGGCAACAAGAAATCTGAAAAGAAATGCTTGCCAATGACCACAATGGAACCCGATGGCACCGTCGCATCCGTAGAAATTGCCCAAGGTGTCGCCAGCACCATCGTGCTTAACAACGCAAACAATCCCACACAGACAACTGCCGTCGCGGCTTTACGAATCCAAGCTTGAGGAATCGGTGTAAAGTCCTCGCGTTTATTAACCAACATAATGGCGAAAATAATTAACACATTCACCGCGCCGACATACACCAACACCTGAGCCATTGCTACAAAGTCTGCATTGAGCAGCAAGTAAAGCCCTGCTGCACTAATAAAGGCTCCTGCCAACAAAAAGGCTGAGTAGACCACATTAGATAGCAAAACCACACCCAAGGCTGCCCCAAGCATCATCGCAGACAGCAAGCCAAACGATACAATCTGAACCCCTTCCGCTAAATTCACAACTCCTGTCTCCTTCAGATTCGGATTTTCGCTATGTTCTAGTTTTCTTCTTGCGCCAGAATCTCTTCTGGTCGCTGACCTGCACGCTGAGCATTCTTGGGCAAATCATGAGGAGACATTACGCCTTTAGGTAAGTAGGCAAACTCGCGCAGAGCAGTCACCATTGGATCATCTGTCACCTTATAAGGAAGGCGACCCAGTGCTACGTTGTCGTAATTTAGCTCATGGCGATCGTAGGTCGCTAGCTCATACTCCTCAGTCATCGAGAGGCAATTGGTGGGGCAATACTCCACACAATTTCCGCAAAAAATGCACACTCCAAAATCAATACTGTAATGACGGAGTTGCTTTTTCTTGGTAGTCGGATTAAATTCCCAATCCACTACAGGAAGATTAATTGGGCAAACTCTTACACAGACTTCACAAGAAATACATTTATCAAACTCAAAGTGAATTCGCCCCCGAAAACGCTCAGAGGGAATCAACTTTTCATAGGGATATTGAACGGTTACAGGACGACGCTGCATATGGTCAAACGTGACTGCTAGACCCTGACCAATATATTTTGCTGCTTGCACAGTTTCTTTCGCGTAGTCACCAACTTGCTTTAAAAATTTCAGCATGGTCGTTGTTAGTAGTGAGTTGCAAACGTTGGATATCAAACTCTGAACGGTGGATTCTAAAGAGTTTCTCAAGCATCCCTCTCAAAACCCATCATTACTGATTAGCCACCAAACGCGCCAGGAAATGCAATCTTAAGCGCCGCTGTCACCAATAAATTAACTAACGAAATGGGTAGAAGAAACTTCCAGCCTAAATCGAGTAATTGATCAATCCGAACACGAGGCACCGTCCAACGCAACAAAATTGCCGTAAAAACCAAGAAGTAAGCTTTTAGCAGGGTCATTGTGATGCCAAGAGACGCATCAACAATTTCTAGCCACGCATTGGTTTCGCTGACTCCTAGCCAGTTTGCAATTAAGGAAGTAGAAATGGGAAGTTCCCATCCACCTAGATAAAGAATCGCCACCATCAGGGCAGAAAGCACCAAGTTCACGTAGGAACCCAGATAAAACAGAGCAAATTTCATGCCTGAATACTCAGTTTGGTAGCCAGCCACTAATTCTTCTTCTGCTTCTGGTAAGTCAAATGGAATCCGTTCACATTCTGCTAGTGCAGCGATCCAAAAAATCACGAAGCCAATCGGTTGCCGCCAAATGTTCCAGCCTAAAATGCCATATCCTGACTGCTGGTTCACAATGTCAATGGTGCTAAGGGAGTTAGACATCAGCACGATCGCCAAAACCGCCAAAGCCAGAGGGATTTCATAGCTAATGGATTGAGCCGCCGCTCGCAACCCACCTAATAAAGAGTATTTATTATTGGAAGCATAGCCTGACATCAGCAACCCAATCGGCACCACACTAGACAGTGAAATCCAAACAAATACGCCCATGCCGACGTTTGTGACAATCAGGTTTTGCCCAAATGGAACAATTAGGTAGGAAAGGAACACTGGAATAACGACGATAACCGGACCTAGCGTAAACAGCAGGGGATCTGCTTTGGCAGGAACCGTATCTTCTTTGAAAATCAGCTTAAGCCCGTCTGCAACCGGAGCGAGAACACCCAGGGGTCCAATAAACTCTGGACCCACTCGTTGTTGAACCGCTGCGGAGATTTTTCGCTCTAACCAAACCGACACTAAAACGCCGACTGTTGCACCAATAATCATGAGCAACATTGGCAATGGCATCCAAACGGTTTTTGCCACACCAGCGGATAGTCCTAAGTCCATCAAGGACTGAATGAATGTTTGCTGTAAATCAATGCCTTGATCCATGTCTTCACCAGGACTCTTGCGCTCTTAGTATACACTTTCGTAAAAGCGTACAGGATTTGAATCAGAACGGAAAAGTATAGGAATAATTCAATGCTTGAAAATAGATGAAGGTTTTAGGTTTCGGGTTTCAGAAAGTGTTTGGGTATAGAATCCCCTGCCCCCTTGCCTCTTGCCCCATAGAGAAACCCCCAAGGCGATGCGCCTGGGGGTTGGAGTTCCTGAAAATCGTCACTTCACATAGTGTGGCAAGGGAATGCAAGAGGGGGAAGAGGGCTGTGACCCATCATCGACTTTCTTTATTATCAAAATGATGGGCGATCGCGTACGCTTTCGCATCCTATTGCACTTCCGGTCGCTCACTAATAGAAATATACGGGGCAGCGTGAGTGCCGGTATAAATTTGGGTAGGACGAAAGATCCGATTTTCGTTAAGCTGCTCTTTCCAATGGGCTAGCCATCCTGCAATCCGCGAAACTGCAAACACTGGAGTAAACAAATCGGTGGGAATTCCCAACTTGCGATAAACCAAACCAGAGTAATAGTCCACATTGGCATAGATGCCTTTGTGCCCCATTTTTTCATTAACCACGCGCTCAAGCTCTACAGCTATTTCGTAAAACTGATCTTCACCGTATTTTTCAAACAACTGTTCTGCTAAATCTTGCAGGATAATGGCGCGGGGATCTTTAACTTTATAGACTCGGTGCCCAAAGCCCATAATTTTAGATTTCTTTTCCATGCAGTGTTCGACGTAAGGGCGAACATTTTCCACAGAACCGATTTCTTCGAGCATCGCGATCACTTCCTCATTGGCTCCTCCATGAAGAGGACCCGCCAAGGTGCCCACAGCCGATGCCACTACGGCATAAGGATCAGTCAGGGTGGAAGCCGTTACCATTGCCGAAAAAGTAGATGCATTAATGGTGTGTTCGGCGTGAATAATCAGGCAGATATCCAGAATTTGGGCGGCAAAGGGGTCGGGTTCTTTCTCATTTAACATGTAGAGAAAGTTTGCAGAATAGCCCAAGTCATCGCGAGGCTGAACAGGATCGTTCCCCTTTCGCATGAGTTGAAAGGCTGCCACCATCGTCGGAATTTTTGCCAGAAGACGAATTACAGCCGCATTAATATAGGCAGGATCATCTAGGGCACGACGAGAATAAAATAAGCCCAGCGCTGCTGCACAAGCTTGCAGTGCATCCATGGGATGCCCCCCTTCAGGGAAGCATTTCATCATGTCTCGAATGCGATATTTCAAACGACGATGATGACGAATTTCGTGTTCAAAATTTTCAAGCTCTGCTTCTGTTGGTAGCTTTCCCCAAATTAAGAGATAAGCTGTTTCTACAAAGTTACTTTTTTGGGCTAACTCTTCAATCGGAATCCCTCGATATTCCAGGATTCCTCGCTGCCCATCCACAAAACTAATACTTGATTGTGTTACGGGAATGCCTTCTAACCCTGCACGGTATTCGCAGACTGTCATGGTTGTAGAATTGCTCTTGAAGAATGTCAATTACGCTATCCGATCGCACGCAGGAAATCTGTATCCTTAAGATCCAGTTATCGCTGTTTGGTTTCAGATCGTTTCTGTAGGGCTGAGTTGCCTTAGCAGGATCTCATCATAAACGGCTGATTCAGTAAATATTGATTTTGCACACCATTATTTGTAAATAGTTTGTCTCATCGTGTGAAATATAGTTAGTATTTATCTAGAAACTTCACTTGTCGAAAAGGTTTCGATTGTCAATATTGTTAAGCCAGCGATCGCCTCTTATGTCTGGAATGTGCCAGGAGGAAGATTGTGTGGCTTTTTTAGTTTATTAAGCCAGGAGTTTTATGACCCAAAAGCGCGTTCGTCGGCGATCGCAGTCTAGCTCACCATTGAATCAACCCATAGAACAGCCTACTTCAAGACCTCAAAAAGGTGCCCCACCGAGAGAACAGCGCAATCGCAAATGGGGGGAACGATGGAGTCCAGACTTTACCCATAGCCCTTTAATCAGTTTAATTGAGCAAGATGCACCGCTCAGAAGCAATAATACGCTTGTGTTAATGTATGACCCATTCCAGGCAGAAATGGCATCGGACAGTCAAGGGGTTGCATCGTGGCTGAGAGATTGTATTCGCAAGCATGGTATCCCCAGCTTGATTCGGTTTGATTATCGCCAGAAAGCTCAAATTTTTCGCCGTGACCAGTTTCAATCTTGGTTAGAGCCACTACTCAATAAAACTGCAAGTTAACCAAATTGCTGAAGGTTTTTAGCCCACTACTATTTGCCAATGCAAAAGCGGCTAAACACTTGATCGAGAACTGACTCTGTAACTTCTTCGCCCAAAACTTGCCCAAGCGTATAAATTGCGCTTCGTAGATCGATCGTCCAAAAGTCTAGGGGAAGTTGATTAGCGATCGTGTTTTGTACCTGTTGCAAGGATTGTTTTGTCTGCGTCAGAGTGGCTGCTTGCCGTTGATTGATTGCCAGATCAAGGTTGGCAGCGTGCAGGGTGCCTGTTTGCACTGTGGTCAAAATTGCGGTTTCGAGGGCATCAATTCCCTGGTTTAAGGCGGCGGCAGTGGAGACGGTCAGGAGTGCGGGGTGCGGGGTGCGGGGTGCGATGGGAGGTATCTCTGCATCTATTAGATCAATTTTGTTGATGATTAGGATTAATGGACGATCGCAGACTTGGGTATAAATTTCCTGATCGGCATCTGTCCAGCCGTCTTGGGCATCAATGGTGAGCAACACTAAATCAGCGGATTGGGCGGCGTAGCGCGATCGCGCTACGCCAATTTTTTCGACCTTGTCGTCGGTGTCACGAATGCCTGCGGTATCTAGCACTTGAATCGGAATGCCACCGACCACAAGATTGGATTCCACCACATCGCGAGTCGTGCCGGGGAGATCGGTGACAATAGCGCGATCGCTGCGGCTCCAGGCATTCAGCAAACTAGATTTGCCCACATTCGGACGACCGACGATCGCCACCTTCAGCCCAGTGCGGATCAGTTCTCCGCGATCGGCGGTTGCCAAAATTTGATCCACGTCGTCTTGCACTTGCTGGAGACGAGTTTGAATTTCAGCTTCGTTCAGTGGTGGCAAGTCTTCTTCAAAATCCACTCGCGCTTCAATTTCCGCCAAGATATCGATGCAGGTGGTGCGAAGTTGGCGGATCGGGTCGGCAAGTTTTCCTTGCAGTCCAGCCAAAGCAAACTGAGCCGCTTGGGGCGATCGCGCACCCACCAAATCGGAAATGCTTTCTGCCTGGGTCAAATCCAGCCTGCCATTCAAAAAAGCCTTCAGGGTAAATTCCCCTGGTTGTGCCAATCGTGCGCCTTGAGCGATCGCCAACTGCAACACTTGCTGCACGGCAATGATGCCGCCGTGGCAGTGAAACTCGACTACATCTTCGCGGGTATAAGATCGGGGAGCCAACATGATTAGCAATAGTGCTTCATCCACCACTTGCTGGGTTTCAGGATGGCGAATATAGCCGTAGAGAATACGATGGCTTAACCACGCTTGCTGACCCGGTGCATGGAATAAGACACGCGCGATCGCCATTGCCCGATCGCCGGATAGCCGCACAATCCCAACACTGCCCTGCTCTGGCACAATCGCAGTGGCGATCGCGGCGATCGTGTTTCCTTGCAGCACTATGCTCTCAGCCTTAAACGAAACCACCTCTTCATAGAAAAATTGCCTGATTAAATTGTCGCTGCCTAATCAAAAAGAGCAATGGAAAAACAGAGAATTTTCTAAGAAGAGTTTTAATCAAATTAAAAAATTGAAAGCCAAAAGGTAATATTGCAAAGAGAAGGAAAAATGGAAAGAAGAAGAAAACAATGAATGATTGGCACCTAACTAACGAGTTTAATTATGGTTCTACAAATTTTCATCGATTATAGAATGAATAACTCTTCTCAATGGCAAACAATTGAATTTTCACCAGAAGAATAGACTTCTTGCATAAGTCGATTTTTGGCACGAGTTTCTAATAGTTTGAACCTCCTAATTTGCCACTTTTGCAAGAGATCTAATATTTTGACCTCAACCTCGATGAAAACATCGAATGGAATTCTGTTCCAGATTATGATCATGCAATTGATTATTTAGATGTTGATCCTGAACTTGTTACAAATACTTGCCTTAGAATCAATGATAGTAATCTCGGTGTTATGAGAAAAATCACCACAACATTTTGGCATCAAGGACGCAATTTTATTGCAGACAGGGCTATTTCATTCTAAATAAGTCCATGAGTGTGTTAATACCAAAGCCAGCGAGACGTTGAGCTTGAGCCATATTCTGGAAGCCATTGTCGC
>QBMH01000045.1 GCA_003249025.1 Leptolyngbya sp.
CGCTATGAGTTCGGCTTATCTATTTAGGGCAAAACAACAAGTTTATAACATTACCCACCAAAGCTTCCAAGGCATCTGGTAAATTCAAATCAGGCGAAACCTCAGAAAATGTAGCGGGCATCTGCTCACAATGGGCATGAAACCAATTGAGGCGATCACGGATTTTGGGTCTCAGCGGCAATTGACCTGTGAGCATCTCAAACATGACAATGCCAAAACTATAAATGTCTGAGCTTGGGTCAAGTTCTTGCAGTCCTGTGTTTGGAAAAAGCATCCAAATCATCTGTTCGGGAGAGGAATATGGAGGAGTACCGCCAATACCCCCAACCGTTTTAGCTTCTCCGGTCATTACCTTCGCAATACCAAAATCCAAAATTTTTGCCCGTTCACCGAGGAGAGGATCTGGAATGACGAAAATGTTGCTGGGTTTGATGTCGCAATGAATGATCGGATACAGGCGATCGCTGCTTCCGAGCCGAATGCCCTGATGAGCGCACTGCAAACCCAAACAAATTTGTTGACTCAGGTTGAAAAAACGCACGAGGGGCAGCGGTTGATGCTGCATAACCTCTTTCAGGTTTTGCCCTTCTAAGTACTCCATGACGTAAAAGGGGATACCCTGTTCATCCACCCCGTAGTCCGTCACCTTGACGATGAAATCACTGTTTAGCTGGGCGCAGGCTCTCGCTTCTAGGGCAAAGCGATCGCACATCTCTGGACTTTTCAGGGTTTGCGCCAAAAACTTAATCGCAACAATGCTTCCTAGCAGCATATCTTGAGCGCGATACACCTGACCCATCGCCCCTTGACCAATTTTTTCAAGTAGCCTATAGCGATTGATCAGTAAACTTTCGATGCGATCGTCATCCATAAAAAAATTAGAGCACAATGTCTGTCTTGTTGTAGCTCGAATCACCCGAAAGCGCCAATAGCCAATCCACACCGATGGTTTGCTTGGGTGTGTAATCTGGAAAGACCTGATTCAACTTTGAGTTGCTTAGCCTAACCGGGTTCTTCTGGGTCTTCACTGGGCAAATCATACAGGGTCGGCAAGATATCTTTGGGCGATCGCGGCGGATCATCCTGCTCAATGTGGATTACAGCATCAGTCGCGATCAGCTTGTGCGTCGTTGGAACCATAGCCACCGCGACCTAGTAAGTTCTCATCCTCGATTCTACTGTCGTTTCAGAGTTCGCGTTTCCCCCCTCTACTGATTTCGTCGTTTCCAGTTCGGGTGAAGCAGATCCGCTAACAGCGCTTGCTTCAGGCATGAATCTGTGATCTTTAATCATCGGGAAACTGCCAGCAAGAGATATGTTCCACGAGATCGCTGCCACAATCTGGACAGTGGACGGGAGTAGAAGCCACCCATTCCATATCGCACTGTTTGCAATGACACAAAATGTTGTGACGATCGGCTTCTGCGATCGCGAGTTGCCACTGTTGCAACTCATCTGGGGAAAATTGAGACGGCGGGTTAGTCATATACTTTTCTGGTAGGGACGCAAAACTTTGCGTCCCTATGTCTTTTATCTAAACTCGATCGCGAACCTGGTTTACTGCCAGAGCTTCGACCAAACTCCGAACCACCGCAATCATTTCCACTTCGCTGCTAAGTTTGTTGATTGCAGAGCCGATGCCCACGCCGGAAGCACCCGCCGAGATCGCCAACGGCACTGTCACACTCGACAACCCAGACGCACACAGCACAGGCACGTTTACTCCACGAGAAATTTCATAGGCAGCCGCTAGCGTCGGAGCCGCTTTTTCAATTAAGCCTAAGGTTCCTGCATGAACCGGAGCGCTACTCGTGCCGCCCTCCGTTTGAATGATATTTGCCCCAGCTTTCACCAATGCTTCTGCTAATTCAACTTGCTGATCTAGTTCCAAAATGTGAGGAACCGTCACCGAGAGCATTACGGAGGGTAGCAAGCGGCGCGTTTCACGAGTCATTTCCAATACTTCAGCGGCTTCAAAGCGAATGCCTTGAGCATAGAAACTGTCAAAGTTGCCAATTTCGACCAGATCAGCTCCGGCTTGCATGGCGGCAACCAGCTTAGCAGGCTCCACGGCAGAGACACACACGGGCAGGCTCGTTAAGCGCTTCACCATGCGAATCAGATCTGGATCGGCAGCGATGTCTACAAAAGTAGCTCCGCCCTGCTCGGCAGCATTGACCACGGCAGCAACGCGATAGCGATCAAAATTGTTTAACCCACTAATTACCTTCAAAGCACGTCCCTGCTCTAAAGCAGCATTCAGCGTTGCAAGAATCGTCATAGTTCGTCTCTATTAATTACGGTATGACTATTTTGCCACTGTAACTGGATGGGAAACCAGCGAAAATCAAACATACAGACTTCGGCATCAGATCGGTTTAATACGTTACGGCTGCTTAGGTGCATTTCGATAGGTTCAACACATACTCCTTAAACCTTGAAATTCAAAACCTTTCTCTGCTTTCAACTCGCTAAAGCGTTACTGTATCGAAAGTGGTGCGCCGTTGATTCTTCTGAATTGAAACTGTTTTTAGTTTGCGAACAAATTATTCTTTTCTGCCTGGGCATTCTGAAGTGAAGGCTCTCATCAGAGGGTTTGTGAACCGCTATGTTTTTTTGCAGGCTAGGACGATAGTTACGAGTGATGATTCGGTGTGAATGCTGCCATTACGTTTTTTCACTACAAAATTTATGGGCGATCTGCTTTATCCGCTAGAAACCGTACCCTTTTTTCAGGGCATTAACACCTTTTCAATTGCGATGGGTTTTAGTATTGCAATTCTGTTTATTGTGGCGATCGCCCAGTTTTGGCTGGTGCGCCAGACGTATCAACGGGCATGGCAAAAAAGCGAAGAACAATTTTGCCGATTGGTGCAGACGATGCAAGTGGGAGTGCTGCTATTAAATGCGGATGCGGAGGTTTTGGTGTGCAACTCGATCGCCACTGAATTGTTAGGAATCAGTGCTGAGGCGCAGCGATTTGAACTTCCTACTGATCCAGGCTGGCAATTTTTAGATAAAAATGGACACCCTTTATTAGCAGCCGAGTTTCCGATTCAACAGGCGATCGCCCAATGCCAACCCATTCGCGATCATGTGCTAGGAGTCGTTTGCCCTGATCGTTCTGGTTGCCGCTGGCTTCTGGTCAACGTCAACTTTCACCTGTCCGCCGATGGCAAAGTTGAGCGTGTCGTCTGCACTTTAAGCGACATCACCCACCAAAAACAAACAGAAGATGCCCTCCAGCGCAGCAACTCGCGCTATAAAAATCTGGCAGAAAACGTGCCTGGTATGATCTATCAGATTGTGCTGAAGCCAACGAAGGAGATGTCCTTTCTATATGTCAGTCCGGGCTGCCGAGACCTGTTTGGCAGGGAACCAGAAGATTTGATTCAAAATGTTAGTGCAGGCTGGAATTTAACTCACCCGGATGATATCGCGCCTTTAAATCGTTCCATCAGCGAATCTGCCCGTACCTTGCAGCCATGGGATTTTATCTGGCGGATTGTGGTTGATGGGCAAACGAAATGGCTACGCGGGAATTCTCGACCGGAGTTGCAGCCTGATAACAGCATCCTGTGGGATGGGTTGGTCACTGATATTACCAAAAGCAAAGAAACAGAAGAGCGGCTGCGAAAAAGTGCAGAACGAGAACGGACGATCTCTCGTGTGATTCAGCGAATGCGCCAAACCCTCAAGCTAGAACGAATTTTTGCTGCCACCACTGAAGAACTGCGGCAGGCTTTACAGTGCGATCGCGTGGTGATTTTCCGCACCACTCCACCCCAGCAGGAACACATTGTTGCCGAATCGGTTGCAGACGGATGGATTTCACTCGTGTCTAATCCTTTGATCACTGCCGATAAAGATTCTGTCAACTCCTTACAAGCTGCAAATGACAGCACGGATACTTTAGGAGTGAGCTATTACTGTGTTGCCGATATTTATCAAGCGGGACTGCGATCGCAGGATATTGAACGGCTAGAAGGATTTCAAGCAAAAGCCTATCTCAGCGTGCCGATCTTCTCTGGCAATCAACTATGGGGATCGCTGATTGCCTACCAAAACTCTGCCCCACGCAAATGGGATTCGACCGAAACTAAAATCGTCTTGCAAATTGGCTCTCAATTGGGCGTTGCCGTCCAGCAAGCAGAACTCCTTGCCCAAACTCAACGACAGGCAACCGAACTCCAAAGCGCCAAAGAAACCGCCGATAGCGCAAACCAGGCAAAAAGTGAATTTTTAGCCAACATGAGCCATGAACTCCGCACGCCACTCAATGCCATTTTGGGATTTACCCAATTGATGAGCCGAGATACCTCATTGTTAGACGAACACCATCAATATGTCGAAATCATTAGCCGTAGCGGTGAGCATTTACTGGCGCTGATCAATAATGTTTTGGAAATGTCCAAAATTGAAGCCGGACGGATCACGCTCAGCGAAGCTAACTTTGATCTCTACCGTCTCCTCGATAATTTAGCCGCGCTGTTTCAACTTAAATCTCAATCTAAAGGGCTGCAACTAGTGTGCGATCGCGATGCTGCCGTGCCTCGCTATATTCGCGCAGATGAAAACAAGCTGAATCAGATCCTCATCAATCTTGTGAATAATGCGATTAAATTTACGCCAACAGGCTGCATTTGGGTGCGCGTCAGCCTAGAAAATGACGTTCGCGTAGCGTCTCCGAAGGAGTTATGGAGAATGACGAATGACGAATGTTCAGCAGATCTAACTCCCTCCTCCCCACTCCCCACTTTCTTGATCTTCACCGTGCGTGATACGGGTTGTGGAATGACCTCGGCAGAAATTGGTCATTTATTTCAACCCTTTGGGCAAACTGAAGCAGGAACAAAGTTTTCGGAGGGAACGGGGTTGGGGTTAGCCATTAGCCAAAAATTTGTGCAGTTGATGGGTGGCTCTATCACGGTAGACAGCCAACCGGGTCAAGGTTCTGAGTTTAGGTTTGAGATTCCAGCGATCTCAATTGCCGCAGACCAGATAAAAGAAAAAGGCATTCAGTCTCAACAGGTTGTGGGATTAGCCCCCGGTCAACCCAATTATCGAGTGTTGATAGTGGATGATGACCCAACGAATCGCTTGATTTTAGTGCGCTTCCTCAAAGGGCTTGGGTTTGATATACAAGAGGCAAAAAATGGACAAGATGCGATCGCGATCTGGCAACATTGGCAACCTCACATCATTTGGATGGATATGCAAATGCCTGTAATGAACGGGTTTGAAGCAACCAAACACATAAAATCAGATCCAATCGGACAATCCACCGTCATTATTGCCATTACCGCCAGCGTGTTTGAAGAGCAACGCCAAAAAATTCTCGAAAGTGGCTGCAATGATTTTGTCCTCAAACCCTTTCAACGAGATGAAGTGTTTGCCAAAATGGCAGATTATCTAGGAGTGAAATACCGTTATGAACTGAGTCAACCATCGCCTGAGCAACCCCTTCTCCCTTCTGCCTCATCCAAATTCACTTTAACTGCCCAGTCGTTAGCCATCATGCCCAAGCACTGGCTCGAAAAGCTGTACTCTTCATCGGCTCAAGGGAGTGATACTCTTGTGCTGCAATTAATTGAGGAGATCCCTCCCGATCACACTGAATTCATCCATGCCTTAACCAACTTAGTCAACAACTTCCGGTTTGATCAGATCATGAATCTTACTCAACTCGCGCAGAATTTGAGGCTTAACCCGTAAAAATTACATGAGTTACAACCACTTCGATACCCAATCCGTTGATACCCAACCTATTGATATTCTCGTGGTGGATGATACTGCCGAGAATGTGCGCCTGCTCTCAACCATGTTGACTCGTGAAGGATATCAGGTTCGCAAAGCGATCAATGGGCAGCTAGCGTTGACGGCGGTTCAAGCGCGAGTACCCGATTTGATTTTGCTGGATATCATGATGCCTGATATGGACGGCTATGCGGTGTGTGCCCACTTAAAAGAAATGCCGAGCACGGCGGAAATTCCAGTCATTTTTTTGAGTGCTTTGGATGATGCCTTTGATAAGGTGAAGGCGTTCAAAGTGGGTGGGGCAGATTATATGACGAAGCCATTTCACTTTGAGGAAGTGCTGGCGCGGGTGCAGCATCAATTGGCACTCCGAACCGCAGAACAAAAAATTCATCGGCTGAATGCTCACTTAGAAGAACGGGTGATTGAGCGGACGCAGCAGCTTGAAACTGCCAATGCTCGGCTGCTAGAGATGGCGCTGTGCGATTCGCTCACCCAACTAGCAAATCGTGCTGCTTTTATCAATCGCCTAGCTCAAGCCCTCAGCCAATTACAAACTCATGCAGATTTGCCCTTTGCCGTATTGTTTTTAGATTGCGATCGCTTCAAAATTGTCAACGATTCATTAGGACATTTTGTGGGCGATCAGTTACTCGTGGCGATCGCCCAACGGATCAAACAGCACCTCAAGCAAACTGACACCCTAGCCCGACTCGGCGGCGATGAATTTGCCATTCTGCTCACCCAAATCATTGATCCAGACAGCACAATTCAATTTGCCGATCAAATCCTAGCGGCGTTTGCTCAACCCTTCACCCTAGAAGATCATCAAGTCTTTATCAATGTCAGCATTGGCATCGCCTTTGGCAAACCCGACTACGACAAACCCGAACACTTGCTGCGCGATGCCGACACCGCTATGTATCATGCCAAAACCGCCGGCAAAGCCCAATACCGCATTTTTGAAACCACGATGCACCGGGCAGCGCTGCAACTGCTGCAAATTGAAACCGATCTGCGTCGGGCAATTAGCCAACAAGAGTTTTCCCTCAATTATCAGCCCATTGTGGCGCTCGATTCTGGCAAAATCGCAGGGCTAGAAGCGCTCATCCGCTGGAACCATCCCGATCGCGGTTTTATTCCACCCTCTAGCTTTATTCCTGTTGCTGAAGAAACCGGGTTGATTGGCGAAATTGGCACCTGGGTTCTCAGAGAAGCCTGTCATCAGATCCGCAACTGGCAGAAACAAGGCGTGATTGATCCGAACTTCAGTGTGAGTGTGAATCTGTCTGCCCGTCAGTTTGCCCAAACTAATTTGATGCAGCAGATTACCCATATTTTGGCAGAAACCGGACTATCTCCCCGTTGCCTCAAACTCGAAGTGACCGAAAGCGCCATTATGGACAATCCCAAATCAGCCGCAGATATTTTGGCTAAGCTGCGAGAACAGCAGATTCAACTCAGTATGGATGACTTTGGCACAGGCTATTCTTCGCTCAGCTACCTACAATCCTTTCCAATGGACTATCTCAAAATCGATCGCTCCTTCGTCATGTCGTTAGATGGCACCGAAGCACAGTTGGGGTTAGTTCCAATCATCGTGAAGATTGCCCAAACGATGAATATGAAAGTAGTGGCAGAAGGCATTGAAACACCAGAACAGTTAGCTCAACTGCGATCGCTCAACTGCGATTTTGGACAAGGCTACTTCTTTTCTAAACCTCTCACTGCCGAAAAAGTGGTTGAACTCATTGCATTACGGTGCCAATGGTGAGGGAAAGAGACCAGGGAACAGGGAATAGGGTGTTACCCGAAACCCGAAACCTTTCCCCATCCCCCTCGCCTGATACTCTAAAGATGGCGATAAGAATGGAATTATCAAGTTTATGAATTACCTTGTGGCTGTGCTGGGCGATCGCATTCAAGCGGAAGCGGCTTACTCTGCCTTGGAAGCAAAAGGAATGCCGATGACCAATATTTCGATTTTAGGTCGGGGCTATAAAAGCGCTGATGAATATGGCTTGATCGATCCCAAAGAGCAGGCATATCGTTCGGCAAAACTGATGTCCTTTTGGGTGATTCCCTTTGGGTTTGCCGCTGGATTCACCTTCAGCTTTATTACTCAACTCAATACCTTTGCCTGGGCAGGCGAAATTGGCAATCATGTGATTGGGGGCTTGTTGGGAGCCGCTTCTGGAGCAATGGGTAGCTTCTTTGTGGGTGGCGGCGCAGGGCTTGCCTTTGGTAGTGGTGATGCCTTGCCCTATCGAAATCGGCTGAGTGCGGGTAAATATTTGATTGTTGTGAACGGTTCAGAGGTTTTGATCCGCCAATCGACAGCAATTTTACGGCAGTTTGAGCTAGAAAATATCCAGGGTTATGAGGAGATGTGATGGACATCACCCGACAAGTGCCAAAACATCACTTTTAATTGACCAGACAAGCGCCACACTAGAGGCAAAGAATCTGTTCCTAAAGTCGGTTTTGTTATTATGTCTGATTCACTCTTAAATCGGTATTCTGCAATAATTAACGCGATCGCCATCACATCAGCCTTAGCGATCGTTTCTGGGGCAGTTCCATCTAATTTGGCTTCCTCAAATCATCTGCAAGCATTTCATATCAATCTGCAAAGTATTCAGCGCTAAATATCAAGCGAAATATCAAAAATAATTGCTTTCGCTTGTTTTTCCAGTCTTGTTATAACCAAACACTCCTAGACTGGGAATCAAACGAATTATACATAAACCAATGGTGCGGTTAAAGCTTTGGCAGTGGGCAGTTTTAGGACTTCCGATCGCGGGAATCGTTGGCTTTTTGCTAATCGCTTCAGGCGTTCAGATTCATAGCTGGGGGCTGAGTTGGATTTGGGCAATATTCACCCTACTGCTCGTGGGTTGGCGATTTTTGCTGGTGCAATGGATTCGTCCGGCGATAGATCCACTAGAAGCCGTGATGGCAGAAGTGAAGGAAGAACTGCAAACTGCGTCCAGCAATGCTTCCACTGTCGCTGGAGGCATGGGGCAACAAACAGAAGCCGCATTGCAGCAGATTTTGGAGTCTGTGCAGACCGATCCACCGATATGGGAAGATTGGTCAACCTTTTGGCAGCGCTGCCAGGAATTGGTGACCGCGATCGCCCAGGTTTATCACCCTGAAGTCAAACGTCCCCTGCTGAATATCTATATTCCTCAAGCCTATACATTGATTCGGGGCACCGTGGACGACATGGATCAATGGATGGAAAAGCTCTCTCCCGCCTTGAACCAGGTCACCGTTGGGCAAGCAGTGCAAGCGTATGAAGTCTATCGCAAGCTAGAACCCTCGGCACGGAAACTATTACGCGTCTGGAACTGGGCGCAATGGTTCTTAAACCCAGCGGTAGCCATTGCGAAACAAGCCACCCAGCGCCATAGCAATCAGGCAAGCCAGCAGCTATTGGTCAATTTGAGCCAGCTTTTAAAGCAAGCAGCGCTACGCAACCTCAGCAATCAGGCGATCGCGCTTTATAGCGGCAAACTACCCAGTTTAGAATCCGTTGCTCCCATGACGATTCCCGCCGCCAAAACTCAAACCTTGCAAGAGATTCTTTCCCAAACGGAATCCCCAGAAAAGGTGGAGCAAAAGCCAGTCAATATTCTGCTAGTGGGGCGAACTGGAGCCGGTAAAAGCAGCTTAATCAATACCCTATTTGTAGAAGATAAAGCCGCTGTAGATCTATTGCCCAGCACCGATGTGATTCAAGATTATCACTGGCAAGCCACCACAGGGGACGCATTAACCCTGTGGGATACTCCCGGCTATGAGCAGGCAAACCGCTCCGACTTTCGAGATTCAGTCATCGATCGCGCCACCCAAGCAGATGTATTGCTGTTAGTCACGCCTGCCCTCGATCCAGCCTTGCAAATGGATGTGGATTTTCTCACGGATGTGAAAGCCATAATCCCCGGTCTACCCGCGATCGCCGCCGTCACTCAAGTAGATAAACTGCGCCCGATTCGAGAGTGGAACCCGCCCTATAATTGGCAATCGGGGTCATCACCCAAAGAAATGGCAATTCGGGAGGCAACCCAATACCGGGCGGCTCAACTAGACCAATTTTGTGATTGGGTGCTGCCCGTAGTGGCTGGAAATGCTCAAATCGGACGAGTTGCCTGGGGCATGGAAGCGTTGTCTTTGGGACTGGTAGACGCGATCGCCCCTGCCAAGCAACTCCGGCTTGCCCGATTCCTTCGCAACTTAGAAGCCCGCACCAGCGCCGCCGCCAAAATCATCGATCACTATACTTTTCAAATGGCGACCACTCAAGGATTAACTGCCCTGCTCAAAAGCCCCGTCCTCACCTTTATCGCCACCCTCACCACCGGCAGTCCATCCCTCGCCTACTTACTAGCAGAACAAATTCCGATCGAACAGTTGCCCATCGTCATTGGCAAACTCCAAATGGCATACGATCTATTTTCCCTGCTTAGCGCCGACAACCCCAACGCACGCAGTTTTGACCTGCTAGCCCTCTGGTCAATTTTGCTAGAAAACACCGCCTCTCCAGAACTCAACGCTTGGGCATTTGGTCATGCAATCACTGAATATTGGACACAATCCCTCACCGCAGAGCAGCTACAACAGCGATTTCAGCACTATTTGCAGGAAGCAGATAATAGGTGACAGGTTTTGGGTTTCGGGTTTCGGGAAGTGTTTGGGTATAGAATCCCCTGCCCCCTGCTCAAATCGGCAGTTCCAACACAAAGGACGTTTGCTGATTGCCACTAGAAACTGAAAGCTTAGCCCCCAAATGCTCTGACATTTTTTTGGCTAGCGCTAACCCAAGTCCCGTGCCGCCATGCTTCCAAGGGTCGTTGTTGGGGATGCGGTAAAATTTATCAAAGACGCGATCGCGCTCATTTTCAGAAATTTCGATTCCGGTATTAGTGACGCAAATTTGCAGAGTCATGGGAGTAAGGCTAGAGCGATCGCCCTCAGAATGCTGGATTACCTGAAGAGGGTTTTGATTTGCCTGCTCAGGAATCACTTGGGCTGAAAGGGTGATACTTTCTCCAGTTGGGGTATATTTGCAGGCGTTGGTTAGTAGCTCAGTTAAAATTCGTTCTAAATAGTGCAGGTCTGTTGCTAAAGCAGGAATATGGCTGGGAATATCTACTTGAAAGTGTTGATGTTGTGAGTGGGTTCGAGCGAGGAAGGGTTCTGCTAGGTGACTAATCCATGGGGCTAAATCAATTTTGATTAACGTCAGGGGTTCAACTCCAGCATCAAGACGGGTTAAGTCTAATAAATCATTGATCAAATGGATTTCGCGATGGCATTCATCTTGCAAGATGCGAAAGTAGTTAGCTGCTTTGCTAGAAGTATCTTCAAGAATGCCGGTCGATTTGAGAATCACTTCTAACATCTGAGTTGCCAATTTGATATTAGAAATCGGCGATCGCAACTCATGGGAAACCGTGCTGAGAAAATCATCTTTTAATAAGTGCATCCGTTCTAACTCTTCGACCTGCTCTTGCACTGCTTGATAAAGTCGGGCTTGGCGTAGGGCGATCGCGCATTGATTGGCAACCTGCTGCACCAACCGAATTTCTAAGACACTAAACTCTTCTTCTCGCGGCTTAAATAGCCAAAGCGCGCCAAATACACCCTGGTCATCCAGCAAAGGACAAATTAGAATCGCAAACCGACCTGCAACATTACGAGTCACCAACTGGGCAAATGGCAGCACACAGAATTGAGTCGGATTGCTTTGCAGGATTTGTTGGTAAAGCCCAGGCAATCGATCAAGGCTGACCACTTCACCTTGAGCCGATGCAATTTCGGCACAACAATATTCGTAGCGAATCGTTTCTGTATTGGCTTCATAGTCGAAAATGCCTACATCACAACAGAGAATCCGTAGCCCTGTTCCTAGTTCTTGCACCACCGCTTGCAAAATTTGTGCTTCATCAAAACTATCGCGCACGCGATCGGTAATCCCCTTCAGCAATGCCTCATACTCCAGCATGGTTTGCAGTTGGGCTGTACGCTCTTCTACTCGGCTCTCCAAAACGGTGTTGTAGTCTTGAAGCTGTTTTTGTAGAGTGCGAATGGTGAGTTGATTTTTTACCCGTGCTAAAACTTCTTCCACATGAAAAGGTTTAGTGATGTAATCCACACCCCCCACCTCAAATGCTTTGACTTTGTCAAACACATCATGAAGGGCACTTAAAAAAATAATTGGAATCTCGCAGGTTTGGGCGGAAGCCTTTAGGCGCTGGCAAACTTCATACCCATCCATGCCTTCCATGCGAATATCTAGCAAAATCAAATCGGGGGGTGTAGAGTTAGCTGCTGCAAGTGCTAACCGTCCATTTAGCACTTTTCTGACCTCATATCCATGCTGACTCAGCATTGCAGACAAGACCCGTAAGTTGTCGGGTATGTCATCGACTATCAGAATGTCTGATTTTGCCGCAAGCTGCATGGTTGAGAAGTCCAATTAACTAGGCTCATTCATTTTGATGATAGGTCTCAAGCGAAATTCATTCACTCAATTTGCCAGATGTTATTTGAGAAACCGAATATTTTCTCTAAAAAGGGTCTTACAGCTAGGCAATTGAAACCACAAGTTTTTTCTACTTTCAAGAAAGGGATGTGGTAACTATCTCAAATTTTTAAAATCTTATACTAATTAAATTTAAGCCTACACAAAATAAACCCTTTTGAACAAGGGGCTTAAGCGCCTTTCTATACTCAGCTTCATTAAAATTAGGATTAAAATATACAAATTTGCTAGAACTCTATAGGTAAATGCTCGTAGCGATATCAAACAAAACGCTACGAGCATTGAATGATCCGCTACGCCAAGGTCGTGTAGCCATCGAAGTAATCTTGCAGTTGGCGATCGTGATCGTGAGAAAGTGTTCCAATGGGAATTGTTTCCGGTGGAAAGGCCTTGATGTCTAAAACTTCCCTTGGATCTTGAATTTGCATCGCTCCTGTGGCATCAACTTCTACCACCACACAAATTGAATGAACACGCCCGTCCCGTTCCGGGGATGAATAAATGCCAACCAATCGTCGCACTTTCGCAAGGTTGAGTCCGGTTTCTTCTTCTAGTTCGCGTTGCACCGTGGTTGCAATATCTTCGCCCCAATTAACCATGCCGCCAGGAAGCGCCCATTTGCCGTTGTCTCGCCGTTTTACCAACACAATCTGACCATCGGGCAATAAGGGAATAATGCTAGTGCCTGTAACAGGATGGCGGAAAATGATGCCCAAGACCGTTTGCATAAAATGCCATAACTGACCCATAAGCGAATTAACTGCGATCGCAGAATGTTAAGAGTAAGAGAACAATGGAAGGAACAGCCCCGCGATCTTAGAGTGGATTCAATCAGAAAAACACCCTTTAATTGAATGACGATGGAAAATAGTAGATCCTTGAGATCGCGGTTGATCTATTTGCCATTCTAAACGGAGCAAAGGCTTCAGCCAATATCTGTGAGAATCTGTTCAATGTGAGTTGCAGGTTTTACTTTTTTATAGATTTTTGCGATCGTCCCTTCTGGGCTAATCACAAAGGTATTGCGAGTAATGCCCACATATTCTTTGCCCATGAACTTCTTCAAACCATAGCTCTCGTAGGCGGTGGCAACCGTGCCCGCGTCATCGATCAACAAGGGAAAGGGCAGATTGAATTTGGTGGTGAATTTGTCATGGGATTTTGCATCGTCGGTGCTGACCCCTAACACAACGACATTCCGACTCTGAAATTCGGCGTAGGAGTCACGAAAGGCGCAGGCTTGTTTCGTGCAGCCGGGAGTATGGTCGCGGGGATAAAAGTACAAAACAACCTGCTTACCTTGCAAATCGGCAAGGTGAATGATGTTGCCTTGGGCATCCGGCAAGCTGAAATCGGGGGCGCGATCGCCAACATTCAAAACCATAATAAAATCTTGGTATAAATTTTCGGTGGATGGACTGACAGACTGCATGGTGAGCGCGATCGCTTCTACAGTAAATTCATGTTATTCTCTCTGCTGACAGCGGATATTTTTACAGCTAGCTGCATATGACAACCACCAATGACTATTCAAAGCTAGACGAAAAGCTGGAAATATTAATTGATCAGGTGGCACTTCTAACAGAAGCCGTAACCATAGGTTTTCAGGATTTTCGTCAAGAGCTTGCGGTGGTAAAAGAGTTTCGACAAGATTTTGTAGAAGTTAAAGAGATGATTAAAGAGCAAACGGCAACTGCTAAAGAGTTTCGACAAGACTTTGTAGAAGTTAAAGAGATGATTAAAGAGCAATCTGCAACCGCTAAAGAGCAATCTGAAACCACTGCTCGGTTAGTCAAAATTGTGGAAGCGTTGATTCAACGAAACTGAAAGAATGAAAAAGCAGGCAGTCCTTTACCGACTATCTGCTCTTGAAAAATCACTCTGATAACTACTAACTACACAGCCGCAAGTTCAGGGCGCTTGCTGTGACGAATGCTTTCGATCGCTGCTGCATAATCTGGAGCATTAAACACCGCAGACCCTGCCACGATAGCATTTGCCCCCGCTTCTATCACCTGCCAAGCATTGTTCCCCTTTAAACCGCCATCCACTTCAATCCAAGGATCAAGACCCCGCTCATCGCACATTTGACGTAGCCTGCGGATTTTGGATACCGACGAAGGAATGAAGCTTTGACCGCCAAATCCAGGGTTAACGCTCATGATCAAAATGATGTCGCACAGATCCAACACTGGCTCTAGCAGTTCCAACGGACTACCCGGATTGAGAACCGCCCCTGCCTTTTTACCCAATTCTTTAATTAGCCCTAATGCTCGATGAATATGAATCGTAGAACTCGATTCTGCGTGAACCGAGATGTGATCGGCTCCGGCTTTGGCAAAATCTGCCACGTAGCGCTCTGGTTCCACAATCATCAAATGCACATCCAGCGGCTTTTGGGTGGTGGGGCGAATGGCATCCACGATCAAGGGTCCAATGGTGATATTTGGCACAAACCGACCATCCATCACATCCACATGAATCCAATCTGCTCCCGCCGCATCTACGGCACGAATTTCATCTCCTAGCCGACTAAAATCTGCCGATAGAATGGAAGGGGCGATCGCGATCGCTTTCTGGGATGTGGTCGGGGTCATGGTGTTCTCTATCTCCGGTGTCCTGGAATGTAGTTATTTTAACAATTTGAAAACTTCTGGCAACCTGTCTATTAAGCCTTTATAAAGGATTGTGCCATGATCCTGCTCCGATCCGGCTGCTATTTTACGCAGACGCGACTGGAATAAGGTGAGAAAACTGGAGGCAATTTCAGGGTGACTCCAAAAAAAGCGGATACTAAATGAAGCGATTCTTGGCATGTGAAGGGACAGAGGTGAAATCGTGACTGGGCAAATCAATCAAGTTCATCGGTGTTTTAATCAAATCGGAGCGATACTCCTGGGAATTGGCATCAGTTGGACTGGAGTTTTGCTGGAGCCGGGACAGGCAAAAAATCCGACTAAGCCGCTCCGGTCTACTTCGATTGGAGAAACTGGCATTGATGCTTTGCGGTTACAGTTGCCACCCTACAATCTTACGGGCAAAAAAATTGCGATCGGGCAAGTGGAAATCGGTCGTCCGGGGCAGTTCGGCATCGATAAAGCAGTTGCCCAAAATCGCGCTATGGCTTTAACGCGAGTATTTTATCGCGACACTCGCGCCCGTACCAATACGAATGTGGACAGCCATGCCCAAAATGTTGCCAGCATTATGATCAGCGCCGCCAAAATGTCACGCGGTGTGGCACCGGGCGCGCGGCTTTATTCCTCTGCCTCCGGCACTCCTCGTCGCTATGGTCAACCAGAAGAATGTTTATCGGCTCAATATGTGGCGCTGCAAAACGGTGGCGATGTTCGGGCCATCAACTTTAGCTTTGGTGAATCATTACGCTTTGATCCGCGTGCCAAACCACAGCTAGATGGGAATGCATTGTTAACTCAGTGCATTGACTGGTCGGCACGGGTTCACAATGTGCTGTATGTCATTGCCGGAAATCAGGGAAAAGGCGGAATTTCGGTGCCAACAGATAATTTCAATGGGATCAATGTTGCCTTCACATCACGAGTACAAGAGTTATTCGCTAAGGTGGATTTTGCTAATTTAAGCGATTCAAGCAGCGGCGCAACCAAAGGACTGGAAAGCAATGTGGGTCCGAGACGGGCGATCGCGTTAGTGGCTCCAGGGCATGATGTTTCGTTGGTCAATCCCAACGGTAGCGTTATTACATCCAGCGGCACCAGTTTTGCAGCCCCCCACGTCACTGGTACGATCGCTCTCCTACAAGAGTATGGCGACGCGGCTATTCGACGCAGCCTGCGCGATCGCTCACGTCACTGGACTGTAGATGCCCGTCGAGCGGACGTGATGAAAGCGGTGTTGCTCAATGCTGCGGACAAACTCAAAGACTCAGGAGACGGGCTTTTATTGGGCATGAGTCGAACGATCACCGATAAAGACAACCGTACCTGGTTGGAGTCTGATGCCTATCGCGATCCTCAAATTCCTCTCCATGCTCAGATGGGCACCGGACAACTTAACGCCTTTCGCGCCTATCAGCAGTTTAGCGCTGGACAATGGTCTCCAGAAGTTGCAATCCCTGCGATCGGCTGGGACTATCGCACCGTTAGCAATAACACCACCTCCGAGTCGCCAACGACTGCTCCCGCCTACCGTGATTACTTGCTCGAAAAACGACTGCAAAAAGGTAGCTTTGTGGCAGTGACGCTGACCTGGAACCGCGTTGTAGAACTGATTGACCAAGACCAGAATGGGGAATATAGCTTGGGAGAGGAATTTCGCGATCGCGGCTTAAATAACCTTGATCTATATCTAATGAAAGCGGAAGACACAGATACTCAAAAAGCTATTCGCTCCTCTATTAGCGCCGTCGATAGTGTTGAACATATCTTTCACAAAATTCCAGCTACAGGACGCTACAAAATTCGAGTGCAATTCAAACAGCAAGCAAACGATCCCGTACAGCCCTACGCCTTGGCATGGTGGACGGTGCCCATCCGATAAACGACAACGACGTTTGCGTAGAGTTTCTGTGGAAGATATGACGAATGATGATAGTGGAGAAGAGGTCTGATACCATGCTCTGTATGCTTTAACCTTGATAAACCTGTGCTACAAAGTTCTCTTCCGTCCAACTCAGTGCCTTCCCCATTGCCGTTGGATGACTCCGCGATTTGGTCGCGTCTATTGCAGCAACTCCTCGATCGCCAATCGCTTACACCCGATCAAGCGGCTCACTTGATGCAAGGCTGGTTAGCGGAAGCCGTTCCCCCAGTCCTTTCTGGCGCAATTTTGGCAGCCATTCAAATGAAAGGAGTTTCGGCGGCAGAACTGGCAGGCATGGCACAGGTTTTACATCAGCAGTCTTCTTCTCTTCCCACTTCCCACTTTCCCTTGCCCACTCCTTTGATCGATACCTGCGGCACGGGTGGAGACGGGGCTGGCACGTTCAATATTTCGACGGCAGTGGCGTTTGTGGCAGCAGCGGCAGGCATTCCTGTTGCCAAGCATGGGAATCGCTCGGCATCCAGCCGGGTGGGTTCCGCAGATGTGCTAGAAGCGTTGGGCATTCACCTGAACGCCCCTCCCGAAAAAATTCAAGCGGCAGTGCAGGAGGTAGGCATTACTTTTCTGTTTGCTCCGGGCTGGCATCCGGCATTGAAAGGAGTTGCTCCCCTGCGGCGATCGCTGGGTGTGCGGACGGTGTTCAATTTACTGGGACCTTTGGTCAACCCGATGCGTCCCACGGGACAAGTGATTGGCGTGTTTGATCCAGCTTTATTGGAAACGATCGCGCAGGCATTGCAGCAATTGGGCACGAAACGCGCGATCGTCCTACATGGACGAGAATGCTTGGATGAAGCAGGTTTAGGTGATGCGACCGATCTTGCCCTACTGTCTGATGGGAAGGTGAGTTTGGCAGTGCTCAATCCAACCGAATTAGGGTTAGAAAAAGCACCTTTGAGCGCGATCGCGGGGGGCGACGTGCAGCAAAACGCTGATATTCTCAAAGCCGTTTTGCAAGGAAAAGGCACCGAAGCTCAGCGAGATGTCGTTGCTCTCAATGCCGCCCTCGCCCTGCAAGTGGGGGAAGTCCTGACTGACTCGAAGAACCCTCACACTGACGGCATTACCAGCGCCCAAGCGCTCCTGCAAAGCGGTGCCGCTTGGGAGAAGTTAGAACAACTGGTCAAATTTTTGAAATAGCTATTTCAGAAAGTATGGTCATGATCCTAGAAGACCTCTTTGTCAGAATCCTGGTCAGATTTTTGTTGCATTGGAATCTTGATCGCAAATTCGGTGCCGCTATCAACGTGGGAAATGCAATGCAAGGTGCCGATGTGCCTTTCCGTAATAATTTGATGGCTGATGGATAGTCCTAACCCCGTGCCTTTGCCGATCGCTTTCGTGGTAAAGAACGGATCAAATAGCCGTTTCTGGATCTTCTCTGGAATGCCAACTCCATTGTCAGTTATTTTAATTTGAACAGAATTGGAATCGACGATCGCGGTTTGAATGCGAATCGTAAACGAGCCTTGTCCCTTCGCCGACTCCATCTTTTCATCCAAAGCATCAATTGCATTCGCCAACAGATTCATAAACACCTGATTCAATGGTCCGGGATAGCACTCCACCAGCGGCAAATCAGCATAGTCTCGAATAATCTCAATTTCACCTTTTGGTTTTGCCTTCAAGCGATTCTGCAAAATCATCAGCGTACTGTCAATTCCCTGATGAATATCCACCGCTTTAATTGCAGCCTCATCTAAACGCGAGAAGTTACGCAAACTAAGGACAATTTCCCGAATGCGATCGGTGCCAAGCTGCATGGATGCCAGCACTTTGAGTAAATCACTTTGCAAAAACTCAATATCTATCTCGTCGGCTTGCTGCTGAATCTCCGGTGCGGGTTCAGGATAGTGATGTTGATAGAGCGCCACCAAGGTCAACAAATCGTCAGAGTAGCGGCTTACGTGATTGATATTGCCGTGGATGAAATTCACCGGGTTATTAATTTCATGGGCAATTCCCGCCACAAGCTGCCCCAAGCTAGACATCTTCTCGCTTTGAATCAGCTTCAATTGCATTTGTTTCAGTTGCTTGAGTGAGTTTTCTAAGGCTTGAGATCGCGATCGTTCCTTTATTTCAGATCCTTGCAGCACTTGATTCATCTGTTTTAGATGCTGTTCTCGCTGAAAAATCTCCTGTGCCATTCTGTGAAACGCTTTGAGCAACTGCCCAGATTCATCTTTTGAGCGAGACATTTGTCCCAAAGCACCTGTCTGAAAACGTTCTAGCTGTTCTAGAGTTGGGGTTCCTTTACTCAAATCATCGGCGATCGCCGTTAACTGCTGAATAGGATGAACCACCGCTCGTCTCAGCAGGAAGTTAATGACCAAAATCATCGCTACAAACAGCCCAACCAGCAACCCAATCAGCAATGCTAAATTCTTTAACCCCAACTCCAATACTTTGCTGGCAGGCACATAGACCGTTTGCGCCGTCACAATCTCATGCAACTGCCAGCCAAAGCCATGCTTTGAGCCGTATTTCATAAGCTGACTTTTGGGTGCAATATCAGGCTGACTGTGACATTGCAAGCAACTTGGCTTACTCACCACCAACGGATGCGCCAGATAATACAACTTCTCGCCATTCAGCATCCGATAGCCCGATAGCTCTTTCTTCGTTTTATCTTGGCGAAATTGATTGACTAGGTTCGTCTCAAACGCGTCTGCTTGATCGTGCAGATTGGTTGGGTTTAAGGTTGCTTCTTTATAAGAATAGTGCTGAAACTCCGGGGTCTGAGTGAAGCTCTCAAAGACTTCCCTGGCAGAAAACGCTGGAACCGTTTCAGAAATGAATGCTGACTCAGAACGAAGTTGCTCGGCTAGAAGAGGTTTGATATGGTCGCTAGTGTAACTTCTGACAGAATTCATGGTTTGGATCAGCAACTTCGCCTGTCCGCCAATTTGGTAATCCATTGCGATCGACAGAGAACTGCCCATCAAAATAATGCCAACCACAAACACCAGCAGCAGCAGCAGGTTAAACTTTCGTTCTAGCCGAGAGTGCTTCATGACCTGTATTAAGTTGAGTACTGTCACTGACGCTAATTTTCCCCTAGGAAAATTTTTTTCAACAACCTAACACAAGATTACCCGTTTATCACTCGTTTCACTTCATTGCTCCCATGGTGCTTTTCCAAGATAATTCCTTGCACAACACCTTCAGCGCCCGTTGATCGGCTCCGGCAAACAAGTTGCTATCGACTAGTTCAGTTAACACCTGCTGAGTCAGTTGAGAGGCAAAGGTGCCCCCACACCGAAGCAAAAGACTGTAGTAGCAAAACTGGGGACGTTGAGTTTCGTTGAGGTGAAAGCGATAAATTTCATCGGGGGTCATCCGATAAACTGCCGTATTGACTGGGACAATCACTTTGGGAATGCCATGCTGTCCATAGGATAGATCATCATTTTGCTCAAGCGTTCCGATCAAAATCGTCCACAGAAGAGTCCGGGTTTCGCTAATTAAATCAGGAGTAAAAACCGGATCAGGCTCACTGGAAAGACGCGGACCCATATTGAGAAACATTGGGTTGAATAGCTGCGAGTTGTAGATTAAGCCCACTGCCCAATGGCGATCGCACCCTGCTATTCGACTTTCTAGCCGCACAAAGGAGCCAAACCCAAAATCATCTGGCTTGGGCGGATTCTCTCGACTGGTTTCATCATCCAGTTCCACAATGTAGTCACAGTGGGAATTTGACTTTACAACTTTGCCCAAGCGCATGGTGGCTCTCCTGTGATCAACCAACGGGTTCTGAAAAAAACTCAATGAATCCCTTTAGATAGTACACGTAATCTATTGATTCGCAGCGATCGCGAATAGGGTTGGGCAGGCGATCGCGTTTATTTTGGCGGCGATCGCCACCCAATGAACTTGGTTGACGTAGCTGTTTTCAGGCTAGAAATGACACCTGAGTTTGCGCCTCCCACAACCGCAGTAATAGGAATTCAGCCATGTCTGAAACAACAGTCACAAACACGCCTTCTTCTGCTTGGGTCGTTTCGGCAATCCAGCTTCCGTACACGGTTGCTTCCACAAACTCTTGATCTACGGGGGTCACCATTACCACTTGGGTTTGGTCTACTCGCAGAATCTGCTCTAGTTGCTTGAGGTTAGGTGCAGCCGCAGGCAGCAAGAATGAGGCAAAACCTGGCTCAATGTGCAGATGTTGCCCTAGCCGCATTGCCAACACCACTCGTTGAGCAATCAACACTTCTAGAGGAGCCATGACGCGCTCCATGTGCAATCCAGTTTCGGTATAAGTCAGCTTCAACATGGTGATTTCTCCAAGAAAGGGAGAGTAGGCTTCAGTATTCAATGGGCTTGGGTGACAAAAGTAGGCAAAAAAGAACCCCCGCTTCTGGGTTATCCAGTAGCGGGGGCGAAAGCGTCTTATGAAGCTTGCCTATGCGGGTTCAGGTCTTTGCCTGCCCCTGCCGCTATAAATGGATGCTTTTAAGGTGAACTCACGTTGAATGAGTCTAAAAATTCGATCGCCTAGGTTGGCAATGACCACATCAGGTCTGCTCATGGGTTGATTCTCCGGCTCTTTAGCATCGCTATCATTCCACAGACCCGCGATCGCCGGACTCCCGGTGATGGACTGGCAATGCAATGGGTTGGATAGCGCTGAAAGCATCAACATAGGACGTGGGGTTTCAATTTTGCTGTTTATATACTACAAGATGTAGCATGAGCTTGTCTACCTTTAGGGAATCAACGCGATCGCAGTACATTCCTGAAAACGAGAAAAATTTGCTTGCTTGGTCATCCAGGTGGAGGAGGTAAAGCCCAGCAGAACCGGGCAATCTAGTTTTAGGTGAGTATTCTAAAAGACATTTACTTGAGCTAAAACATTCAGCAGGGATGGTGTAGCTTAAAAAATGGAAATCTTTTATCTCTTCACCTGTATTTGTTTGAGGGCTTATGGGGCTAAATCAACCGACTCAATACTGGCGAATGGTGCTTGTGATCGAGGCAATCACCGTGTTGTTCGCAACGGCGGTTGAAACGACTCTTTGGAAAGGGATGGAGTCCCAAATTCCTACCGTTGCTCAAGCTGACTTTTGGATGCAGGCTGCAATGATGGGCATTCCAATTATTTGCAGTACGGTTGCCGTTGGTTTGACGGCACTTTTTTTGGCTCCGTTTCGCCTGTCTTCGCAGGGTTGTGAAAATCGATTTCGGACTATTTTTGAAGGAACTGCGATCGGCATTGGATTAGATAATCTGGATGGCACCATTGTGGAAAGCAATGCTGCTTTGCAAACAATGCTGGGCTATAGCCATGAAGAACTTGCCAGCATGACTTTTTCTCAATTCACCCATCCCGATGATGTGGCGATCGATGAAGAGCTATTTGGCGAAATGATTGCGGGCGATCGCAACTCCTATCAAATCGAAAAACGCCATATCAATAAAGATCAGCAGTTGCGCTGGATCAGGCTGACCAATTCCCTTATTCGGGATGAGGTGAACAATCCTCGTTACACCGTTGCGGTTATTGAAGACATTACCTCCTTAAAGCAAGCTCAAGAAAGCATTCAGCTTTACAGCGACATTGTAAAACGGATGCAGCTTGGGCTGTTGGTTTGGCAAATGTGTGATCTAAATGATGTTCAATCGTTGCGCTTGGTCGAGTGCAATCCAGCGGCACAACAGATTTTGCAAATTACAGCACCGCAGGAAGACTTACTTGGTAAGCCCTTAGCAACGCTGTTTCCAGAGTTGCTGGAAACAGATATTCCCAACACTTACGCAGAAATAATTCGATCAGGTCAAGGTCGAAATTTATGCGAAGGATGCTACGGCGATACGACGAGCCAGCGCATTTTTGCAATGAAAGCATTTCCGTTGCCCAACCAGTGTATTGGCTTAGTCGTTGAAGATATCACCCAGCGCAAGCAGGCAGAGGATGCATTGCAACACAGTGAAGCCCGGTTTCGGGTTGTGGCAGAAACCGCTGCCTGCATGCTTTTGATCTTTCAAGGGAACGCACTTCGCTATGCCAATCCGGCGGCAGAAACGATCAGTGAATATTCTCGTGATGAGTTGATGGCGATGGCTTTTTGGGATAGTGTGCATCCTGATTTTCGAGACATGGTGCGCGATCGCGGTTTAGCTAGACAAAGTGGCGCAGTCCTACCCAATCGATATGAGTTTAAAATCTTGACCAAATCGGGTAACGAACGTTGGCTAGATGCCACCGCTGGATTAATTACTTTGGAGGGAAATCCAGCCGTGTTAGCCACAGGCTATGACATTACCGAACGCAAACAGGCTGAAGAACAACTGCAACTCGCGGCGGATCGAGAGCGGTTGCTATGGGAAATTTCCTTGCGAATTCGGAGTTCGTTGAACCTAGAGGAAATTTTGCAGACAACAGTAGCAGAGGTACGCCAGTTTTTGCAGGCAGATCGAGTGGTGATTGGCAGTTTTGAGCCAGGGGTATGCTGTCGCACGATCGCAGAATCCGTGGGCGATCATTGGAAGCCTGCTTTGGGTTGGGAAGTGGAAGCCTGCAAGATTGCGGAAATCAAACAGCTATTTGAGCCAGACACCGTGCGCGTCATCCACAACACTGAGCAAGTTGAAAAAACTGCCTTTGTCTGGGACTATTACACGCGCTGCCAGGTCAAAGCGGACATGGGAATTCCCATCATGCTCAATGGCGAAATATTTGGCGTGTTGGCTGTAAACCAGTGTTCCGCGCCGCGCCACTGGCAACCCTTTGAAGTCGATTTGCTGAAAAAACTAGGAACTCAAGTTGAAATTGCCATTCAGCAAGGGCAGTTATATCAACAATTGATCTCATTGGCACGCAATTTGGAATCTCAAGTGGAAGATCGCACCGTGGAATTGCAGCGGCGAATGCAAGAGCTACAAAACCTGAACGAGGTTAAAGATTTACTGCTGCACGCGGTTTCCCATGACTTGCGAACACCCATCCAAGGAACGCTGATGGTGTTGAATCATCTTCGCAGTAAGGATTGTGAAACGGTGCCCGTAACTCGCTCTATGCTAGATTGCATGATTGCTAGCAGCGATCGTCAATTGAGTCTGCTCAACTCCCTCATGGCAGCTCACGCTGATACTCAGGCAACGCTGACCCTGAATCGCGAATCCATTTGTCTATCCCAAGTTTTTGAGCAGGCGATCGCGGCTCAAGCCGCACTGTTGACCAAAAATGAGGTAGTCATTGTCAATCAAATCCCGCTAGACGTACCTGCCATCAATGCTGATCCCGTTAAACTCCAGCAAGTTTTAGAAAATCTGCTCTCCAATGCGGTGAAACACAACTCACCGGGTCGTACCATCACCATCACAGCCACTCTTGCTAACGAGGCTTACCCAAATTCCCTCTACTGCACCGTGACCGATGATGGCACAGGCATGACTCAAGCCCAGTGCGATCGCCTCTTTCAACTCTATGCCCGTGGCTTAGATAAACAGCATCTCACCGGCATTGGGGTAGGGCTTTATCGCTGTCAGCAAATTATTTCTGCTCACGCAGGCAAAATAGGAGTTCACAGCACACCCAGTCAAGGTTCAACGCTTTGGTTTACTCTTCCATATTCATAGTAAGTTCGCAGTGTACAAACCAAGGAAATAGAGTTTTTCATCTGTAAACTTTTTATTGCCCTAGGTCGCTATCGTAATTTTTTTATATTTTTGCTAATGAGGCACAGATGAGCAGTTACAGGTTCGTATGTTCTGTTAAGGCGATTTCCGAAAAAGAGCTTACCGCTTAGAAAAGGGAGTACGATCTTCTTAGTAGTAAGCGTAAGCGGGAGCAAAAGCAGTGTTGCTATTTAGCGCTGAGAGTAAGCAGTTAAGCCTTAGCAAAATCGATGACCTGCGTCTAGCGGCATCAAAGTTGAGTGGAGCAAAGCGGCGTAGCTTCCAAGCAGAAATGTCACTGAAATACTGTGATGGCAATGTTCGATTCACTGAGAGTGTATTTGGCTGGGGACGAGAAACCGTTGAGCTAGGAGTGGAAGAGAGAAAGGCGTTACATAATAGAGGGATGGATTGAGGTGAATTTGAATGCAATGTCCTGAGTGCAAGTCTACGCATATTC